>JAPLHQ010000082.1 GCA_026389555.1 Chloroflexota bacterium | reverse complement strand
TGGCACTGAAGGCGCTCGGCATCGGCTGGGGAGATGAGGTGATTATCCCTGCGCTCACATTCGCCGCAACAGGCTACGCACCGATCGCCGCTGGCGCACTCCCGGTTGTGGTTGACGTTGAGCCAGAGGCGTGGACGATTGACCCGAAGGCGGTCGAGGCGGCAATCACGCCGCGCACTAAGGCGATCATGCCGGTGCACTGCGGCCAGGTTGTTTCAGATATGGACGCAATCGTTGCGATCGCGCGCAAGCACGGCCTCGCCATTGTTGAGGACTGCGCGCACAGCCAGGGCAAAGAGTGGGGCGGTCAAGGGGTTGGCCTCATCGGCGACTTCGGATCATTCAGCCACCAGTCGTCCAAGATCCTCACCGCAGGTGAGGGCGGCACGCTGCTGACGAAGGATGCAACGCTCGCGCGACGCGCGCACTCGCTGATCGACTGCGGTCGCGCAAAGGATGACGCCGGCAAGGAGTTCACTTTTGGCGCGAACTTCCGCCTCGGCGAGTTGCATGCGGCACTCCTCAACACGCAGATGGAGCGCTTTGAGGCGCAGCGTGCTGAGCGCGACGCGAACGGCCGCTACATGGAAGAGCAGCTCGCTAAGGTCACTGGGGTCCGTGCACTGAAGGTCTTCGACCGCGTGACGCGACGCTCCTTCTACCGATTCATCATCGCCATTGATCCAGAGGCGTACGGCAACGTGGGGAACGCAGCCGTGTGCGAGGCACTCGATGCCGAGGGGATCGGCTGCTGGGTTGGCTATGAGTCGATGAGCGACTACGAGCTCTTCCAGCCATCACTCTCCCGCATGCCCGTCCCAGTGCAATACGCCAAGCAGATGGACCCGAAGAGTTGGCACACCCCTGTTGCTGATCGTGCGGCGAAGCAGGAACAGATCTACCTGGACGAGAACATCTTCCGCTCCGGGAAGGCGGGGGTTGATCAGGCGATTGAGGGGCTGCTGAAGTTGCAGCGTCACCCAGACACGCTGAAGCAGGTCGCCGCCAAGATGGCCGCCGGCTGACGCGCCGGACATGCCGAACAACGTTCGCTTCGCCATCCATGGTGGTGGCTACATCGCAAAGATTCATGCGCAGGCGGTAGCGGATACGGCCGGCGCTCAGCTCGTTGCGATCGCCGGACGCAGCGGAAGTGCTTCGGAGCTAGCGAAGCTTGCAAGTGTCCCGTGGCTTGACGGCGAGGAGGGTCTCGTTGCGGCGGCGAAGCGTGGCGAGTTTGATGTTGCCATCTTGTGCACGCCGAATACGATGCACGCCCCTGTTGGGCTGCGACTCCTTGACGCTGGCGTCCACCTGCTCGTAGAGAAGCCGATGACCACCAGCTTCGCCGACGCAGCAGCACTCGCCGATCGTGCACGCGCCAACAAGCTGCACGCCGCAACGGCGCACATGTGGCGCGTAGACCAAGAGGCGACCTGGCTGCGCGATCAGATCGCGGTGGGGGCGATCGGCGAGGTTTACCGAAGCCGTGGCTGCGGTGTTCATGTTGGCTGGGGTCCTTCTGGCTGGTTCACCGAAGCGAAGCTCGCCGGTGGCGGCGCCGTTGCTGACATGGGGATCCATGCGATCGACACGCTGCGCTTCGTACTCGGCGAGCCGAAGGCGATCGCCGTCTCAGCGCGCACCGCGCGCCGCTTCATCAAAGGCGACGTTGAAGACACCGCATCGATTCGCATTGACTGGGAGTCAGGTGGCTGGTCCGAAGTTGAGGCCGGCTGGTGGCAGCCATTTGCCGATGGTCTTGAGTCGAGCCTGCGCCTCTACGGCGAACGTGGCACCGCCACCCTCTTCCCCACCGCCGTGGTGAAAGGGGCCGGAAGCGATGCCGCCGAGACACTCGCTGGCCCTGTGGTGAAGAAGGGCGACCACTGTGATCCGCTCATCTACGCCGCGCAGATCGCGCACATGGTCGCGGTGGTCAACGGCGCGCCGTCACTGTTAGACACCTGCGGTCCTGCCGCTGTTGCGATCATGGAGGCGGCGTACCGATCAGCGGCGAGTGGAAAGACCGAGGAGGTTTCGTCGTGAAGTTGCCATCAATACGAGTGAGCAGGCACAGCAAAACGCTGATCGCCATCTGGGCCCTTTGGGCCGTAATACTGATCTCCTTTCAGGCGATCAGCGCTGAACGCGTACGCCTGGTGCGCCCTGATTACGCCGTCTCATGGAGCTCATGGGAGACCGAGCTCGGCAACAACCTCTTCAAGGACTACCTCAACGAAGACTTCCTGAACCAGCAAGTGGCGTGGGATAGCGAGTACTACCTTGGGATTGCGGTTGGCGGCTATGACGATCCGATCGCTGGCACCGCAACAGATCCGGACACAAACAAAGAGATCCCGCGCAACTACTCCTTCTTCCCCTTCTATCCAGCACTGATTCGCGTTGCAGCGATACCACTCTCGCTTATTGGCCTTAACGCCATCGCCACCGCAACCCTTGCTGGTCTCATCATTACGCTGCTTGGCACGCTCGCCGGACTCTTCGCGCTCGACGACATCATCCGACGACGGTTCAAGGAGAGTGATCAGAGTGGTGACGAGGCGACAAGCTTCTCTACGCGCGCCGTCACCTATCTCTTAATCTTCCCTGGCGCACTCTTCTTTGCGCAGATTTACACCGAGGGACTCTTCATCGGTCTCGCCTTCGGCGCGATCGCGCTCGCCATGCGCAATCGCTGGCTCTTTGCCGGTGTGCTCGCCGCTGCGGCGGCGCTAACGCGCGCACACGGTGTGCTGACTGCGATTCCACTGGCGATCATCTGGTGGAACGCTGGTGGCGGTGCCGCGATCAACTCCGCACTAAGCGGCGCGCGTACTCGTGGCATTAAGCCGATCCTGCTCGCGGCGCTGCCACTGCTCGCCATCGCGCTGCCGATCGTTGCGCACCTTCTCTGGCGCACCTCAGCACTCGGTGAGGGGTGGGCGCGCTTGCAGGACTTCTACTTCGGTCGCGGCTATCTCTCCATCACCAAGAGCCTCGCCTCCTGGGTTGAAGGTGCCGCATATGCCTGGGAGTACGGACGTGAAGCGCTCGTCACGTATGTGCTTGACCGCGTCTCAATCATCTTGGCGCTGATCGCCTCGCTTGCGCTGCTGCGTCAGCGACAGATCGCGATTGCGGCGTTTAGCTTGGCACTCGTTGCGGCGAGCGGCCTCAGTGGAGACCACCAGAGCACGATCCGCTACATGGCGATTGTTCCGGCACTTCCAATCTGGCTCGCTGGCATCGGCCGCCGACCCTGGTTTGACCGTGTCTGGAGCCTCGGCTGCACACTGCTCC
>JAPLHQ010000086.1 GCA_026389555.1 Chloroflexota bacterium | reverse complement strand
TCCGAGCGGGCGAGTTTCTGAAGCACCCGCTCCCACGTCGTATTCGTGTCCACCCTCGACTGCGCGAGCGAACCAGCGGCCTTGCCCTTGCTGCTCTCGCCCATAAGCTGACGCCACACTTGGAGCGCTGGGGAATCATGCGCAGCCTCAAACGCCGCCAGGCTCGGATCGTAAAACAGATCAATGCCGCGATGCGCGCACCCGAGAGCGCCGCGTCGGTCGGTATCGCGGTCCTCCTTGGCGTTGCCATTGTGGCAAGCCTCCTCCCAGGCCCGGGGGTTGACCAGCGCGCCCGTGCGCTTGATGAAGGACTAGCCATCGCCGTTGAGACTGAGACCGAGCGCACTCCACCTGCGCTCTGGGGTGCTGGGCTTGATCCTGACCGCGTAGCGCCACTCGAGGCGCCGATTAGCATTTCAGGAGAGCAGGGCACCGCGATGACAGATGTCTCTGTGTCGAGCCCACTCGGTTGGCGCTCAGCTGAGCCCGCCCGCGCCGCCTCAGCGGAGCTTGCAAGCAGCCTTGTCGTGAGTGAGCTTGATGGACCAAGGATTCTGGAAGATGGAACGATGCAGCTTCCTGCTGCAGTTGAGATCAACATTCCGGATGGTCGCGTACACGTCAGCATCCATGTGGTGCAGAAGGGGCAGACGCTTGCCCAGATCGCCAAGCTTTACAGCATTGGACTGATGGATGTGATCTGGTCAAATCGCTTGATCTCAACAAGCAACCCACCTGCAGGGAAGCGGCTCAAGATCCCAGACGTGAAAGGCTATGTTCATGTTGTCGCAGAACACGAGACGATGAAGTCGATCGCCTCCTCTGCGCACATTCCGCAGTCCAAGATCGTTGCCTACAACGGACTCCGCTCGACTGATGTTGTTCTCGGGATGGTGCTCGTCCTTCCGGGAGGACGCGGGCCAGCACTTCCAACGTATGCGGCTTCTGGTCAGTCATACGCGTATAACGGGCCACTCCCAGCGATCTATGACGGCTTGACCTTCCGTTACCCCGTCCCAGGCGGGCGATTCGTGCGAGGCTTCTTCAGAGGCCATGACGGGATGGATATCGCCCAATCTGTCGGTGCACCGATTCTCGCAGGAGCGGCAGGAGTTGTTGTGCGCACGGGGTGGGTCAACAATTGTGGTGGCAATCAGGTGGTGATCGCCGTTGGTTCGAATCTTTACACTGGCTACTATCACATGTCCAAAATTCTGGTTTCGCCTGGACAGAAGATTGCACGCGGTCAGCAGATCGGAAAAATTGGGGATACTGGATGTACCACCGGTCCACATCTTCACTTCTCTGTTTCGCGTGGTTACCCACTTGCGAGTGGATCAACCTTCTACAATCCGGCACGCTTCCTCCCGTAGGGCACGTGTTTCTTGACGTTGTAGAGCTTCATCTCACCGCTGGGCGAGGAGGCGATGGCGCCTCCACGATGCGGCGTGAATCGCACGTACCGCGTGGTGGACCAGACGGAGGCGACGGTGGGCGTGGCGGGAGCGTCTATGTCTCCGTAGATACTGGCCAGACCACGCTGCGCGACTTTGAGCAGAAGCGCTTTCTTACCGCAGGAGACGGTGGAAACGGTGGCAACAAGAAGTCGCACGGGAAGGCGGGGAGAGATCTAGAGATCGGCGTCCCGCCTGGTACCGCAATCTTTGACGCCGAGAGCGGCGACCTGATCGCCGACATCGTCTCGCGCGAACAACGCGTGATGATCGTCCGCGGTGGACGCGGTGGCCTCGGGAACGCGCACTTTGTGACCTCAACGCATCAGGCACCACGCCACGCGCAGAAGGGGGAACCTGGCGAGGTGCGCGCCGTGCGCTTTGAGCTGCGCCTGATTGCCGACGTTGGGCTCGTTGGACTCCCGAACGCTGGGAAGTCGACCACACTCGCCGCACTTACTGCAGCGCAGCCAAAGATTGGCGACTACCCCTTCACCACACTTGAGCCAAACCTTGGCGTCCTTGAGCTTGGCCTAGAGGATGGTCGTCGCCCAACTGTTGCCGACCTCCCCGGATTGATTGAAGGAGCATCGATGGGGGCCGGACTCGGTTTCGCCTTCTTACGTCACGCCTCACGCACGCGCATCTTGGTGCACGTTGTTGATGCCTCTGCCGCGGACCCGCTGCGCGACGCAGGGATCATTCGTGACGAACTCTCTGCACATAACCCAGCACTCCTTGAGAAGACCACGCTGATCGTCTTAAACAAGATTGATCGTCCTGGTGTCCACGAGCGACTCGCCGAACTGCAAGAAGGGTTTGCCAAGCTTGGCCTCAACAGCGTCGCCTGTTCAGCGCTCGGTGGAACCCTAGGTGAGGGTGTAGGCGCCCTCCGTAAAGAGCTGGCGCGGCTCCTCCCCGACGCCGAGACCCTCTCGCTCCCAACCGAACCTGCCGGCGTGGTGGTGCACCGCATTGATCCGATTGCAATCTCTGGATTTGAGGTGAGCCGTGAAGGTGTTGCCTTCCGCGTGCGCGGCAAAGCGATTGAGCGCTTAGTGCATCAGACCGACTTCGCGCGCGATGAGTCTGCCGAGCGCTTCCATCACGAGCTGAAGCGACAGGGGATTGAAGAGGCGCTGCGCAAGGCTGGCTGTCGCGCCGGCGACTCCGTGCTGATTGGCGACCTTGCGTTGGAGTGGGACGACCCAGACGATACGGGTCTCTTGAACGCTGCCGATGCGGCAGACGTTGCCGACCTTGAGCTGGAAGAGATCGGTGAGACGCTGGAAGAGGCGGCAACCGGAAGTTCGGAGGGGAGCCAGTGAGTAAGATCGGCGTCCTTGGCGGGACCTTCGATCCGATTCACGATGGGCATCTTGCGCTCGGCCAGGCCGCCTGCGACCTACTGAAGCTTGATCGCGTCCTCTTCGTGCCCGCTGCGCGACCACCGCACAAGGTGAACGATCGCGTCACCGACGCTGCGATTCGTTGCGAGATGGTGCAGCTTGCCATTGCGGGGAACCCACACTTTGAGTTGAGCCGTGCAGAGCTTGATCGACCGGGACTCTCATATACGATTGACACGCTGCGTGACCTTGCCGCCACTGCTGAGCCAGGGAAGCCACACGAGCTTTACCTGATCCTCTCAGTTGAATCACTCCTCGGCTTCCATGAGTGGGAGGATCCAACTGCAATCCTTGACCTCGCTCGCGTTGCCGCGCTACCGCGACCTGGAACGCCAACGCCAGATCGCGCTTGGCTGACACGCCACTTCCCTGGGCGCGAGGATCGATTCCTCTACCTTGACGGCTTCCACCTCTCGCACGCGAGCCGTGAACTCCGTGCGCTTGCGGCGCGTGGGCGCTCGCTTCGCTACCTCGTTCCTGGTGCTGTAGCCGACTACATCAAGAAGACTGGTCTCTACCTAGATCGACCAGAACTCGTCCTCAAGCGACCGATTGAGCCTGATGACATCCCGGTTGATCCAGCAACATGACGACTCAGGTAGGCTGAGTTGGTGATTCAGAAGCAACGCAGCATTGAGCCCCACGATCTTGCGCGGAAGATTGCCCTCCTAGCTGAAGATAAGAAGGCGGCCGACATCATCGTCCTTGACGTTGCCGGGCTGACTACGGTTGCAGAAGCCTTCGTGATCTGCACTGGTGGCTCTGAGCCGCAGCTCGCCGCAATCATCGCGAACATCGTGGATGGTCTCGCCGCAGAGGAGATCACGCCGGCGCACCGACATCGCGCGCCATCATCCCACTGGATCGTCTTGGATTACGGCTCCGTGATTGTGCACGTCTTCACGCCACCAGAGCGCGACTTCTACAAGCTGGAGCAGCTCTGGTCGTCTGCAAAGGTGCTGCTCCGCATCCAGTAGGGAGCTTGTTCAGTGAGCGCCTAGCCGATTCGGGCGGCGCTCCATCGCGTGAGCGCCGGACCCCAGGCACGCTCACCATCACCCTTAGAGACCGCGTCAAGCTCCACAAGCCCGGTGATCGCATCGGAGATCTCCCGTGCACTCCAGCGCCGCGCCGCTTCAGCGAGCTTCCCAGCGGGGAACTCGTGCATATGGAGCTCTCGCGCCACCTGACCAATCGACTTCCCCTCTTCAATGACCGCACCGTGAATCTGTGCGAGATCCCGCATCTTGCGGTGGAGCGTCGCCACCACCATCGGCCCGGGCTCACTGATCGCGCGACCGAGATGTCGGGCGGCGAGTGGGCCACTGCGCGCCACGATCGCATCCGCAAAGGCGAAGAGTGATCCAACCCCACGATCGGCAACGAGGAGCTGTACTGCCTTCAGCGGGATCGTTCCTGTTGGCATAGCAAGCATCAACTTCTCAAGCTCAATCGCCGCTGTCATCCTCATCCCACTGCGATCAAGATCTGGCTCACGCACCTCTGCGCCAAGTCGCTCGGCAATATCTTTGGCTGCATCGCCAGCGATCTCGCGCCCCGCCGCCTGCGCACGTTGCAAGATCCACGACGCAAGCTCACCAGGTCCTGGTGAGATGCAGCTCAGTACGGAGCCGCCAACGTCCTGTACCAGCAGGCCAAGTTCGCCAGGACCATCAGGGCGCGCACCGCGCAGGTTCGGTCGGCGAGCGCGTTGATCAACGAGCGCAACCGCATTACCGGGCGCAATGTTCGCGAGTGCACTCGCAACCCCAGCGCGTAGTTCTTTGGTTCGCGCAAGTCGCCCAGCACCCGCCACCACCATCAGTGAACCGCCACCGAAGAGGCCGCCCGTCCCCAACTTCTGCGCCAGGTTGCTCAGCACCGCCGCCCCGTCTCCGGAGCCTCGCCCCTCCGCCTTCAGCCGTACGCGGTCTGGTGCCCCCATCCCACCCGCAGCAAGTTGCTGCGCGAGCGCATCCACCGCCTCCTCGATCAGGAGGAGGTCATCGCCCCAGGCGAGGAGTACCGCAGGGTTCGTTGCCTTTGCCATGCGCCGATGGTAGCGGCTGGCAGGGGACAGCCCACATTCCCAGCGCGCAGCATCCGAATAAACGCGGCTGCTGGGACTTGTGCGTCGGCGGCGGCGCTAGCGCGGGGTCCGCCCGGCGTGATGCGACCGATCTCGCTTCGCGCTGGTGCAAGCGATGTTGTGGTGGCCGTTTGAATTTCAATTTTATCTGGGTGTGCAGGATCGATCAGCGCGATGACGGTACCGTCAAGGTCTGTCCTCGCCACTGCACCTCTCCGTTCAGCGAGTCGTTCGAGGGTGGCGGCTGATGGGTGGCCATACGAGTTGCGTAGACCAACGGAGACGATTGAGACTCGAGGGTCTACCGCCGCGAGTAGTTCCCGACTGGCCGCCGTTGCACTGCCGTGATGTGGGGATTTCAAGAGATCTATTGGGGTTTCGATTCTTGCGGCGATGCGACGATCCAGATCTGCCTCGATGTCACCAGTAAAGAGCGCGGAGAAGCCTGGAATATCAAGGCGCAAGACGATCGATCGATTGTTGAGCGCACTCCCTCCGTCCTCTGGCGCGCGTTCAAGTGCCTCCCTATCTGGCCAGAGTACAGCGAGGTGTGCATCGGCGAGCATGAACCTGCTCCCTGTAGCGACGCTGTGATATTCGGCTCCGCTCGACTGAAGGATCTCGTTCCAACTTCTAGAGGCTGGGCCTCCACCACGAACCTCAGCGCCAATCACCGCTCCGATACGGTATCGATCAAGAAGGCGTGGTAGCCCAGCGAGATGATCTTCGTGCGGGTGGCTTGCAACGAGCACGTCTATGTTTCTGTCCCAGGACGGGATGAGCTGATCAAGCTCGGTGCTGAGTCGTGCGGGATCTGGTCCGCCGTCAATCAGCATTCTCTTACCGCGATACTCAACCAAGATTGCGTCTCCCTGCCCAACATCAAGGACCGCGATGCGGAGTTCACCGCGTGGTGCGGCGGCACTGGCCGAGGCGAGGCAGCTCGCAACGAGAATGCACGCCCCAGCGATCGCTGGGGCCTTTAATCCGCCTCCAGCGTTTCGCTCGGCAGGTTCAGTAGGT
Organism: Chloroflexota bacterium; assembly: GCA_026389555.1. GTDB lineage: Bacteria > Chloroflexota > Limnocylindria > Limnocylindrales > Limnocylindraceae > Limnocylindrus. The sequence goes on along the minus strand of JAPLHQ010000086.1, from coordinate 2,860 downwards.
ACGGCGCTGCTGCGGCGCAACAGTAGTCCGATGCCAGCGGCCCCGAGTACGACTCCGATCGGTAGCGTGAGATCACGAGAGATCGTGAAGTCGGTGCCGGGGAGGGTTGACCCGACCTGGGCAATCAGCGCCGCGGCACCAAAGAGTGCCGCAGCGGGGAGCGCAAGGAGGCTCGGAAGAAGAGCGAGTCCTGTCGGCACGATCAGTGCAATCTCACCAGCGAGAAGCGCAAGCAGCGCCGCCGCGGTGGCGGGTGCGATCAGCGGCGCGATGAGGAGCGTGAGTGGGATTGACCAGAGCGCCACCCTGCCAAAGAGGGCAATGACGAGTCCGAGGGTTGCCGCCTGCGCTGCGATGCTGACTGCGATGTCTTCGGCGAGGAGGGTCCATGTCTTCTGTAGTGGCGCTGGCAACTGTGAGCCAATACGAAGTGCCGTAGCCGACCAGCTCGCACTCTTTGCGAGAAGGCCAGCTGTGGCGAGTGCCGAAAGGCGGAACCCAGCGTCGTACGCAATTGCAGGATCAAAGATAAGGAGGGCAACTACAGCGTGCGAAAGGGCGACCGCCCCCGCACCCTTGCGGCCGCTGGTTTCGGCGAGCACCGCCGCCGCGCTCATGACGCTCGCACGAATGACGCTCGCGCTCGCGCCAGCAAAGAGGCCATAGAGCAGCGCAATACCAATCAGTGACCAGCGCCGCCTCGTCAGTGTGAAGCGTCGTAAGGCTCTCTCTGCCACCGCCATAGTGATGGCAACGTTCCACCCAGAGAGCGCCACGACATGGCCAAGTCCGGTCGCAGTGAACGCGTCGGCGAGCCGCTCGTCAACGCGCTCTCGAAGCCCCACGACAATCGCGGCAGCTAACCCGCCTGCTGGTGCTGGGATCATGCGTTCGATGTCGTCTCCGATGCGTCCACGCAACCATTCAAGCGGGCTTCCTCGTCCAGTAAGCGTCACGCCGTAACTCTTTGCCGAAGCTTCGATACCCCGAATCCGCAGTCTCTCCTGCGCCTCGGGGGCTAGGGCTCGAAACTCAAGGTCTGTTGTGATGCGATCACCAACTCTCAACTGAGGGTTCGGCGGCGCTTCAACGACGATGCGGAGCCCATCAGCCTCCAGGACAAAACGTTGCGTGCCGCGAAGCGGCGCAAGTAGCGAGCGCACCTCTCCCGCCGCAGAGACCACCCCCTCCGGAAGATTCAGTGAGGTAGTCGGCGGAAGCGGGAGTCCACCAACTGCAACTCGAGCCGAGATGAGAAGAATCCCAAGTGCCGCGGCACGAGCTCTCGGAGCGGTGCCTCGCTGACCTCCGAGAAGCAGCATGAGAGAGAGGCCACAAAGCATGATCGCCGCGCTTTTTAGAGATTGCGCTGGCAACGGCAGAAGGAAGAGGTGCGCTGTTGCGATCGCAGCGCACGCTACGACCCCAGGTCTCCCGCCGAGTGATGACCCAGTGGTGCTCGGCCGATCTGTTGGCCCGGCGATCACGGGATGACGAGTGCGCGGATTCCCTGCAGGACGCTCTCACTGATGATCTTCAGATCACGTAGGTCGTCGACAATCACAAACGGCTTCTCCGTTCGGGCAGCGATGATCTTGGCCGCGGTGGCTGGTCCAATTCCAGGGAGTGTGTCTAACTCCTCTGCGCTTGCTCGATTCAAATCGATCTTGCCCCCGGTTGCGCTACTCCCGTTAGAACTATTTGCCTCGACAGATGATGCAATCTCTGAGGCAGATGAATAGAGTGGGCCACACTCCACTCCAGTAAGGCCGAGCAGGAGCCGATCGTCTCGTGTGGGGATGCGGATAGCACTACCGTCTTCAAGGGGCGCAGCCAAGTTGAGGCAGAGTTCAACGCGAAGTGGATCGACGCGCTCCCCCCAACCGCCGGCAGCGCTCACCGCGTCAATCAGCCGCGAATTTTCTGGTAGTGAAATCACGCCAGGTTCCGCCACGCCACCACTAATCTCTACGCGAAGTGACGTGCTGACGCTGGTGGATTCAGGAGTGGCTGGGACGGCCACTGTGATGCTGAGCGGCTCGTCCTGTGGCTGGAAGAGGATGAGCCCCATCAGGAGGCACCCGAGACCAGCAGCGGCAACCCAGAGAGCACGCCTATAAGCAAGAGGGGAGGTCATGCAACAGATGATTGTGCCCGTCACGTACTAGCCGTATACTGACAGGGTAGTGAGAGACACTCACTAAGATATTGGAGGCGAAAAATGAATGTACGAAAGATCACCGCTGCGCTTGTAGCAGGTGGACTCCTTGTTGCAGTTCTTGCCGTACCGTCCGGCTCAGCAAGCGCCACTGCCGCGGACCGCACCCGCTACAGGAACTGCGCGGCGCTGAATGTAGAATACGCGGATGGCGTAGCAAAGTCTTCTAACTGGAGAAATCGCGGTCGTGCGATTTCTGGCACTCTAGTGGTTGATCGCGGCGTATACACAAGAAATCAACGGCTTGATCGCGATCGGGACGGGATTGTTTGCGAGAACACTACGCCTGTCGGCTGAGCCTTCTCGGTCTAATCACCTGGGATAACCGAAGCCGGTGCTAGATACGCTCTAGTGCCGGCTTCACCTCTTCAGCGAAGCGGATGAGGGACTCCTCATCGTGCGGGGTGGAGAAGCCAGCGATCAGGTGCTTGTAGCCGAGCTTCACGTATGGGGCGAGCTGCTCCACGATCTGGTCGACGCTGCCCACAGGCTGGTTCTCCCAGAGGGGTGAGATCCCGTTTCGCGCGAACTGCGCTTCGTAGATCTTCTGCGCGTCGGCTGGGTTGTTGCGGATGACCATGTTCCCCACGCCAACGGTGCGCTCGATCTCATCTGGGTTGCGGCCGACGGCGGCGCAGTGCT
>JAPLHQ010000034.1 GCA_026389555.1 Chloroflexota bacterium | reverse complement strand
GGCGCACCGTGCGACATGTTCGCTCGAACGCAATCGTCGTTGCGCGCGGAGCCGCAACGCTCGGCATTGGCGCGGCGCAGGTGAATCGCCGCGTCGCCGTTGAGATTGCGCTGCAGCGCGCCGGCGATCGCGCACGCGGCGCGGTGCTCGCAAGTGATGCCTACTTCCCGTTTGCAGAGGGGATCAGCGCCGCGGCCGCAGCCGGCATTACAGCGGTGGTGCAGCCGGGCGGATCACGACGCGATGCGGCGGCGATTGAGATCGCAAACCGAAACGGAATGGCGATGGTCTTCACCGGCCGTCGTCACTATCGGCGCTAGCGATGCGACGTATTCAATGAGTAGCGAACTTGACCTGCGCATCAACGCGGAGATTACCGAGAGCGGACCAATATCGTTCTCACGATTCATGGAGCGCGCGTTGACGGAGCCTTCCCTTGGCTACTACGTAACGGAGCAAATACGAGCCGGTCGCGAAGGTGACTTCATCACGGCGCCAGAACTGCACTCGCTTCTCGGTTCCGCACTTGCGCGCATGGCAACGGAAGTCTGGCGCAGGGTTGGCGAACCCGCGCGATTCCGCTGGGTTGAATACGGCGCGGGATCGGGGGCACTCGCTCTTGCGTTGGTTGCACAGCTGCGCCGTGACAAATCACCGCTGATTGACGCACTGGAAATTCAACCGATTGATGTGAATACATTTCGTAGCGAGGAGTTACGCAACGCAATAACTAACCAGCAGCAGAACGGCGCGCCAGTGCTTGTTGGCGCCGATGCGCCACCGGTTGCTGGGATGGTGGTTGCCAATGAGTATCTTGATGCGCTCCCATTCAACATTTATGTTGGTCGCGCTGCCGCTGCGCACGGAGTGTCAGAGCGGTGCGTTGGGCTCGCAGCGGATGGCGTAACGAGAGTGTGGGTTGAGCGAGATCTTGACGCGAGCGAGGCGCAGCGCGTAGCAGAACACTTTGGCGCACCACTTGTTGAGGGGCAGTTGGCTGAAGCCTGTTTTGCATTTGATACGTGGCTCCGCGAAGTGACAACACGAGTGACCAGCGGCCTTGTGGTGGTGATTGATTACGGCCGCGATGGCGTGACGCTCCGCGACGCGGCGAGTCGGATGGCGGGGACGGCGCTCGCCTATCAGGGTCACCGTGCCACCACTGATCTGCTGAGTGAACCGGGCGAGCGCGACCTCACCGCGCATGTGGACCTCACCGCACTGCGCAAGGCCGCCGCCGCCGCGGGGCTCCAACCGGTCACCTCAACCAGCCAGGCGGCGCTGCTCGCCGGGGCAGGTTTGGACGACGAGATCGACCGATTGCGACGGGGGCCCGAGGCGACCCTTGAGGGGGCGATCGCCCTTCGCTCCGCCCTCGCCCACCTGATGAACCCGCGTGGCATGGGGGGCTTCGCCGTTGAGCTCTTCGCCCTCGGCACTCCTGAGCACAAATCACGCATGGCGGACCCCACCAATCCGCTCCCTGGAGCGGCGGCTCCGATTCGCCCCCTCGTCTAGAATCCTCGCAGGATCCACCCTTCGTCCCGCACGGGGCGCAGCGCGGGAGCAGGGGTCCAACAGAGGAGCTGCATGAACGGACTCTGGTACGTCC
>JAPLHQ010000085.1 GCA_026389555.1 Chloroflexota bacterium | reverse complement strand
GGCGGGCGCCCGGTACGCCGTGTGCGGCCAACGCCGCGCTCCACTATCCTTCCGCGTGGGCCGGTAGCTCAGCGGTAGAGCAAGTGACTCTTAATCACTAGGTCGTGGGTTCGAATCCCACCCGGCTCACCAGGAGACTGGTTTCCTTTCGCGTCGATCCTGAGAGGTCGCAGGCGGTCCCGTGAGACCGGAGAGGAGTAAACGAATGAGTGACGCAGTACGCCGCACACTGGCACCGTACCGTCGCTCCCTTATCCCACTTCCAGAGTCAGCCTCCGTTGTTGATGCGCGCATCGGCGATCACGGCCCCGCACTCCTCACCCTTGAAGATGGGAGCGTCTTCCCCGGCGTTGCCTGGGGTGCGCCGATCGCCGCTGGTGGCGATCTTGTGGTGAACACAAGCCAATCTGGCTACCAGGAGATCTGCACCGACCCGAGCTACGCCGGCCAAGTGGTGCTGATGACCTATCCGCTGATCGGAAACTACGGTCGCTTGATCGCGGACGATCAGTCGTCGCGTCCATGGCTGCGCGGCCTGATCGTTGCCAACGCCACCGCAGCGATCACGGAAGATGCGGCGCAGATCGCAGCACTCCTCCGTCAACACGGCGTCCCCGCAATCGCTGGCGTTGAGACGCGCAGCCTTGCGCGCCGCCTGCGTGAGACGGGGGCGCAGCGCGCCCGCATCTCCGCGCCGTGGGAGTCGGATGCGGAGGCGGCAATCACCGCAACACGCGCGCTGCCGCGCTGGGAGGATCAAGACTTCGTTGGCCAGGTTTCGCCAACCAGCGTGCAGACGCATGGAGAGGCGAGTGAGCCACTCGTTGCGGTGATCGACTTTGGGCTGAAGGCGAACATCGTGCGCGCGCTCCGCGCACGTGGCTTCCGCGTCCGCGTTCACCCGCATACGGCAACGATTGACGAAGTGCTGCAGGGCGGCACGAGCGGCGTGGTCCTCTCGCCAGGACCGGGCGACCCAGCGCGACTTGAAGGTCCCGTCGCACTTGCGCGCGCGCTGATCAAGAACGGCGCACCACTCCTTGGCATCTGTCTCGGCCATCAGATCATCGGTCGCGCCGCGGGGGCATCCACACGCAGACTCGCCGTTGGCCATCACGGTGCGAATCACCCGGTGCGCGATCTTCCAAGTGGGAGCGTCTATGTCACAGCGCAAAACCATGAGGTGGAGGTGGTGGGCGATACGCTTCCAGCATCGTCAGGGTTTGAGGTGAGCCAGATCAATCTGAATGACAACTCTGTTGAAGGGCTGCGACACACCAGCCTTCCGATTGAGACGGTGCAGTATCACCCCGAGGGTTCGCCGGGACCGCTGGACGCAACGCCAGTCTTTGATCGATTCGCGCGCGCGATTGAGGCGCGAAAATGAGCGACGTGCGGCCGCCGAAGCCGAAGAGCGTCCTGATCATTGGATCAGGTCCGGTGGTGATTGGACAGGCGGCGGAGTTTGACTACGCAGGGACGCAGGCGTGTCGTGCACTTCGCGCCGAAGGGATCCGCACCATTCTCGTGAACTCAAATCCTGCAACGATCATGACCGACCCCTCCGTTGCCGATGCGGTGTATCTGGAGCCGCTCACCGTTGAGGTGATTGAACGCATCATTGCGTTTGAGAAGCCCGAAGGGCTGCTCGCCGGACTCGGCGGACAGACGGCACTCAACCTTGCCGTTGCACTCTCAGATGCTGGCGTCTTTGAGCGACATCCGATTCGCCTCCTCGGCACGCCGCTCGCGGCGATCAAGATGGCGGAGGATCGCGAGCTCTTCCGGGCGATGTGCGACCGCATCGGTCAGCCAACGGCACCAAGCGCGATCGTTGAAGGGGAGACGCCGGCGGCGCGTGACGCGGCGGCGACGGCGGCACTTTTGCAGATCGGACTCCCTGCGATCGTGCGACCAGCCTTCACGCTCGGTGGAACGGGTGGCGGGATCGTGGTGACGGAGGAGGAGTACTGGGAGCGCGTCCGAAGCGGCCTGCGCGCCAGCCCGATCGGCCAGGTCATGGTGGAGCGCTGCCTCGTTGGCTGGCAGGAGATCGAATACGAGGTGATGCGCGATGCAGAGGGAACCTGCATTGCGGTCTGCTCCATGGAGAATGTTGACCCACTCGGGGTTCATACGGGTGACAGCATCGTCGTGGCACCCGTCCAGACGCTCCCAGATCCTGTGCATCAGCGGCTGCGCAGCGCCTCGCTCGACATCATCCGCGCACTCGGCGTGGAGGGTGGCTGCAATGTGCAGCTCGCCCTCTCGCCCGACTACCGCGACTACGTGGTGATTGAGGTGAATCCGCGCGTCAGCCGCAGCTCTGCGCTTGCGAGCAAGGCGACGGGGTATCCGATCGCGCGCGTGGCGGCGCAGATCGCCATCGGCCGCACGCTGCGCGAGATCCCGAACGCGGTGACAGGGACAACAGTGGCAGCGTTTGAGCCGGCGCTCGACTACATCGTGGTGAAGCTGCCGCGCTTCCCGTTTGATAAGTTCCCTGGCGCCGATCG
>JAPLHQ010000005.1 GCA_026389555.1 Chloroflexota bacterium | reverse complement strand
TCACGCCGCGCTCGGCTGCAAGCTTCAAGATGCGACGCGCATGTTCCACCATCTTTGCCTCGTAGAGACTCTTCCCAACGCTGCGCCCAGAGGCAACGAGGAAGGTGTTCGCAACGCCGCCGCCAAGGATCAGCAGGTCAACCTTCTTGATCAGCGCCTCAAGCACGGCGACCTTCCCCGAAACCTTCCCTCCACCAACGATGGCGGCGAACGGCCGCGCCGGCTTGTCCAAGAGGTTGGAGAGCGCTTCAACCTCGCTCTCCATCAGCAGGCCAACGTATGACGGGAGGATGCCAGCAACGCCAACGGTACTCGCGTGGGCGCGATGCGCCGTGCCGAATGCATCGTTGACGAAGACATCGCCGTAGGAGGCGAGCCGCGCCGCAAAGGCTGGGTCGTTCTTCTCTTCGCCAGCATGGAATCGAACGTTCTCCAACAGGAGTAACTCACCAGGGCGTAGTCGATTCACCGCATCATCAGTCCCCACGCCGAGCGCATCGCCCGTGGTTGGAACCATCATCTTCAAGTGGTGTGCCAGACGCTCCGCCGCCGGTCGCAGCCGCAGGCCGTCAACCACCTTCCCGTCTGGGCGACCCAGGTGTGAAGCGAGCACGATCGAAGCGCCATCTTCAAGGAGTGCCTTGATCGTTGGGATGGAGGCGCGAATGCGCGAGTCGTCCACCACCTTGCCGTCAGAGAGCGGCACATTAAAATCAACGCGCAAGAAGACGCGTTGGCCGCGCGCATCAAGCTCGCGGATCGTGCGCTTCCCCGTTGCAGACTCAAACGATGTTGCGATGCGGCGCGGCCCGATCCCCTCAGGGCGTGGCCGCGGGACGAAGCGCACCGCAACTCGCGGCGCCTCTGTTGTCGTGCTCGACTTTGAAGAAGGCTTCGCCTGCCGGTTTGCTGGACGGCTCGGTCCACCAATGGATGCACCAGATGCCTGCGTTGCACCCTTCGGCGGAAGCGGAACGCCAGGCTTCACCTGCGGCCGATTCGCTGGGCGGCTCGGCGCCATCTTCGGCGCGCCAAGGTTGACCCCGGGCTTCCCCGCCGATGGCTTCGGCGCCACAAGCGTTGACTTCGCAATCGTTGGGGCCGCCTTCACAACCGGCTTAGTTGCTGGCTTAGCAACTGGCTTCGCTGCCGCCTTCACCGCTGGCTTAGCAACCGACTTCGCAGGTGCTGGCTTGGCTGGCGCCTTTACTGGCGCCTTTGCGACTGAATTCGGCGCGGGCTTCTTCTCAGTCGGCTTCTTCACCGCAGGCTTCTTTGGCGCCGGCTTCTTCTCAATCGGCGCGGCGAAGATGCGCGAGAGGAGGCCCTTCTTCTCAGCCACGGGCGGCCACAAACTTCACAAGGTCCGCAATGCGGCAGCTGTAGCCCCACTCGTTGTCGTACCAGGCGACCACCTTGGCGAAGTTGTCGCCGAGCAGCATGGTGCTTGCGGAGTCAATGATTGCCGAGCGCGAGTCGCCGCGGAAGTCGGAGGAGACGAGCGGCTCGTCTGAGACTCCGAGGATCCCCTTCATTGGGCCACTCGCCGCAGCGCGGAATGCGTCATTGATCTGCTCGATCGTTGCTGGTCGCTCCAATTCTGCAGTGAAGTCGATGAGACTCACCGTTGGTGTTGGGACGCGCACGCTGTATCCGTCGAACTTCCCCTTCAACTCTGGGATGACGAGTGCGAGGGCTGTTGCAGCGCCAGTGGTGGTTGGAATCATGTTCTGTCCCGCGGCACGAGCACGGCGCGGATCCTTATGCGCAACATCAAGGATGCGCTGATCGTTGGTGTAGCTGTGCATCGTGGTCATCAGGCCACGGCGAATGCCGAACGCGTCCATCACCACCTTCGCCGCAGGGGCGAGGCAGTTTGTGGTGCAGCTGGCGTTGGAGATGATGTGATGCTTTGACGGATCGTAGCGATCGTCATTCACGCCGAGAACGATGGTGACGTCCTCGTTCTTTGCTGGCGCGCTGATGATCACCTTCTTCGCGCCGGCGGTGCGATGCGCCGCAGCCTTCGTTGCGTCGGTGAAGATGCCAGTGGATTCAACAACGATGTCCACGCCCATCGCTCCCCATGGAAGTTCGGCAGGATCCTTTGCAGCGAGGACCTTGATGCGCTTCCCGTTGATGACAAGTTCGTCGCCCTCGGCAACAACCGTGCCAGGGAAGGTGCCGTAGGTGGAGTCGTGCTTGAAGAGGAGCGCGTTCATCGCAGTGTCGACAAGGTCGTTGACCGCCACCACCTCAACCTCAGGGGCGCGCTCAAGGATCGCCTTCAGGCTCTGACGCCCGATGCGACCGAATCCGTTGATCCCTACGCGAATCGTCACTTACACCCTCACTTACTTCGCTGCCTTGTTCGCCGCAACCGCGCGCTCCCAGTCTGGGTTGCCGAGCCGACCAACCACGACAGGATGACACCCCGCGAGGCTGACGTCCCCGCCGAGCTGCGCCGGCTTGATGCTGACGCGCCGCCC
>JAPLHQ010000065.1 GCA_026389555.1 Chloroflexota bacterium | reverse complement strand
CGCAGCTTCCCATTGACCTGGATCGGGAGTTCGCGCGTGCTGTCGGTGAGGAGTGTGGCGTCAACGGTTGGCCAGCTCGCCTGATGAATCGAGCGCCACTTCGAATCGCTCACGGCGATACCGCGTTCCGCCTGGAGGCGGCTGTGCATCTCTTCGGCGAGGTGTGGCGCCATTGGGGAGAGGGCGGACAAGAGGTAGTTGAGCGCCTCGCTCCATGCTGCTCCGCCGGCAACAGGGCTGCCGCGATACGGGAAGAGGGCGTTGGCGAACTCCATCAGTTTCGCCACGGCGGTGTTGAAGCGGAAGGCTTCGATGTCTGCTTCAACGCCAGCGATCGCCTTATTGGCTGCGCGGCGAATGCTGAGCTCTGCTGCGGCCTGATCCTCGCCGTTCGGCAGCGTGCCAGCGTTCGGATCGCCCGGCTCCTTCCCGTGCGGATCGAGCGCCAGCGTCCAGACGCGACCAAGGAAGCGCACGATGCCACTGATGCCGCTCCCAGACCACGGACCACCCTGGTCCCACGGTCCCATGAACATCAGGAAGAGTCGCACCGCGTCTGCGCCGTGCTTTGCAACGAGCGCGTCGGGATCTTCCACGTTGCCGCGCGACTTGCTCATGCGCTCGCCGTCACTGCCGAGAATCTGTCCCTGATTAAAGAGGCGCGTGAACGGCTCCGATTCACTGATCAGCCCAAGGTCGCGTAGCGCCTTGGTGAAGAAGCGCGAGTAGAGGAGATGCATCACGGCGTGCTCTGCGCCGCCGGTGTACTGGTCCACAGGGCACCACGCATCAACAAGGCTCTTGTCAACGGGACCGCCAGTGAACGACGGCGAGAGGTAGCGGTACCAGTACCACGAAGAATCAACGAAGGTGTCCATCGTGTCTGTCTCGCGCTGGCCAGGGCCGCCACACTTCGGGCACGGCACGTTGAGCCACGCCGTTGCGCTCTTCAGCGGCGACTCGCCCGTCTGCTTGAAGTCCACATCATCTGGAAGCGTCACCGGGAGCTGATCTACTGGTACGCCGACAGGGCCGCACTTCTCACAGTGGATGATTGGAATCGGCGTCCCCCAGTAGCGCTGGCGGCTGATCAGCCAGTCGCGCAGCCGATATGTGGTGGTGCGCTTCCCCGCACCCGCCTTCTGCACCGAGGCAATTGCCTGCTCAAACGAGGCAGGCCAGGCGGCGCCACTCCACTCACCGCTATTCACCGCAACCGCGGCGCCATCACCCTTATCTGCATACGGAAGCTGCACCGCATCTGGTGTGGCGGCGAGTTCGGCTGGAGCCACAACGGTGCGGATCGGCAGGCCGAAGCGCTGCGCAAACTCGTAGTCACGTTCGTCATGCGCGGGGACCGCCATGATCGCGCCGGTACCGTAACCGGCGAGGACGTAATCGGCGATCCAGATTGGAATCTCCTCGCCGTTGACAGGACTCACTGCAAACGCGCCAGTGGCCACGCCGCTCTTCTCCTTTGAGATGGTGAGGCGATCAATCTCTGACTTACGCTTTGTCGCCTCAATATATGCATCAACAGAGGCGCGCTGCTCTGGCGATGTGATCTTCTGAACCAACTCGTGCTCTGGTGCGAGCACCATGAAGGTGGCACCGTGCAGCGTGTCTGGTCGTGTGGTGAAGACGCGCAGCTTCTCGCCGCCAGCGTGATGCGCCGCCTTCGCCACGGTGAAGTCAACTTCCGCACCTTCTGATCTGCCGATCCAGTTTGTCTGCATTGTGCGGATCGGCTCGGGCCAGTTGAGTCCTTCAAACGAGAGGAGCTCGTCCGCATAGTCGGTGATCTTGAAGAACCACTGCGTCAGGTCGCGCTTGGTGACCTGTGTTGAGCAGCGCCAGCAAACGCGATCAACACCCTCAACCTGTTCGCGCGCCAGCGTCACCTGGCAGGACGGACACCAGTCAACGGGCGCCTGCTTCCGGTAGGCGACACCCTTCTCGTAGAACTTCAGGAAGATCCACTGGTTCCAGCCAAAGTAGGCGGGGTCGCAGGTGACCACCTCTTTCGACCAGTCGAATGAGGCGCCCATGCTGCGCAACTGGCGGCGCATGTTCTCCATGTTCGCCACCGTCCACTCGCGCGGATGAATCTTTCGCTTGATCGCCGCGTTCTCCGCCGGCAGACCGAAGGCGTCGAAGCCGACGGGGTAGAAGACGTTGAAGCCCTTCATTCGCTTGTATCGAGCGAGCGCGTCCGTTGGCGTCTTCACATACCAGTGGCCGATGTGCAGATCGCCAGATGGGTATGGCCACATGGTGAGCAGGTAGTAGCGCGGCTTGGCTGTGGCGGTGAGGTCGGTGGTGTGGAGTCCGAGAGACTCCCAGTGCGCCTGCCAGCGCGGCTCAATCTCGCGAGGGTCGTATCGCTCGAGCCGTTCGTCTAGATCAGCCACGGTGCGGGACTCCTCTCCTTCGCAAGCGTGCTGTTCGACACAAGTGTGCCGTCTGGCAGCTTGGTGGAGCTAAAGGGATTCGAACCCTTGACCTCTTGCATGCCATGCAAGCGCTCTACCAACTGAGCTATAGCCCCGAGGAGGGCGAGTGTATCAGGAGGCTTCGCGGCCTACGACAGGGAGGAGGAGGAGCGCGAACGCCACGAGTAGGAGCCCGCCCGAGAAGGGGGTGAGGCCAACGATGAGCGTGGTCAACGTGCCGCCAAGGATGGGGCCAGCGGAGATGCCGATATCAAACGAGAGGTTGAAGGCGCCGTTAGCACGACCGCGCTCGCCAGCCTCCGTTGCAATGGCAACTGCACCAGCGGCGGCGGGGAAGATCAGCCCGTAGCCAACGCCGTAGAGCACCATGGCGACAAGGTCCACCTCCAGCGTTGGGCTGATGGCGAGCAGCGTCAGTGCGGCGAGGAGTGATCCGAGCCCAACGAGTGAGATGCCAAACGGGCCGCGCTGATCTACGCGACTCGCGAAGCGGCTCAGCATGATCACGATCGCCACCAGGCCGAAGACGCTGAAGAGTCCGCCGCTCGCCCCCGCGGCGTAGCGGAGCGCCCCCTCCATGTCACGACCACTCTCAAGCGCACGCTGGATCAGGCCGTCCTTAATGAATCCAGTCACCGAACCTACGGCCGCCTCAAGTCCAAAGATGGCGAGCAGCGCAACGCGCAGGTTTCGGTTGGAGAGGATGCGACGCCAGGCGCTAGGTGTTGCGGTTCGTGCAGCGGCGGGGGTGAACGTTTCTGGGAGGAGTGGCAGCACGGCGAGAAGGCCGACAGCAATCAGCGCGGCAAGTCCGAGGAAGACGGCGGTGGTGCCGGCCAAGTTTGAGACGAGCGCCGCGCTAGCAGGGCCAACCACAGCGGCAACTCCAATGAGGGCACCAGCGCGACCGAGCGTCTTGCCGCGCTCACCTGGCGCGGCAACGTCACCGAGCAACGCGAAGAGCGCAGCGGCGAGGACACCACCTGAAGCACCGTGGATGACGCGCGCCGCCAAGAAAAGTGGGAGCGAATCGGCGAACGCGTAGACCGCAATTGCGGCGGGGCTGATGATCAGCGCGGCAACGACAACGCGACGACGTCCGAGGCGATCGGCAAGTGCGCCGCCGATCGGATCAAAGGCGAGATTCGCCAGCGAGTAGGCGGCGATCGCAACCCCCACAAGGAACGGCGTCCCGCCAAGCTCTTGCGCCCGTGGCCCAATGACCGGAAGGAGGGCGAAGTTATCGATAAAGGCGAGGAAGACGGCAACGTAGATGGCGGTGCGGTTACGTCGGGTGAGCGGTGCGGTGGACATGGTATGAGCATCGCATACCTCTGCTGATCTGGTCGTGCGACACTCTTCTCATGGGGAGAACAGCGAAGCGTGGCGGTGAAGTGACGAGCGGTACGTCAACGGTGCATCCGTACACGCTCATCCGTAGCCCGCGCGCGCGTCGTCTGACGCTACACATTGATCCAGAGCGTGGGCTTGAGGCGGTCGTCCCCGCGCGACTCGGCGAAGAGCGCGCGCGTCGCGAAGTGGAAGCGTTCATTGCCGAACGCTCACGCTGGGTTGATCGATCACTCGCCGAGCTCGCGCAGCGCCGCGAGGCACTCGGGACCGATGGCCGAATCACCCTCGGTGGGCTCATCCCGTACGCCGGCCGCGCGCATCGCATTCGCGCCGCGGAGGTGAGTGTGATCGGCGTTGCCGACGGTGAGATCCTGATTCCAGAGAAGGTTGCGGCAAGTGAGGGACTCCTGCAGACGCGACTCACCACCTGGCTGCGCCGCCGCGCGCGGAGCGTTGCCGAGCAGATGATCGCCGTCTACGCGCCAGAGATGAAGGTGCAGCCAACACGTCTGCGCATTGCAGATCAGTCGTCGCGCTGGGGGAGCGCCTCCGCTGACGGCACGATCTCCCTCTCATGGCGCCTGGTGATGGCGCCACCATCCTGCTTTGAGGCGGTGATCGTCCATGAACTAGCGCACCTTCGGGCTCGTGGACACGGTGTGAGATTCCGGCAGATTGTTGAGCGGCACCTCCCTGATGAGGCGGCGCGGATGCGCGAGTTGCAGCGCCTCGCACCGGCGCTCGGCGCGGTGCGCTAGCGTCGCTTCTTCTTGGTCCGCGTCGCGGCACGCTCGTCGGCGTTTGTGATGATCGCTTTGGTGATGCGCTTGATCAGCGCGATCGGCAGTTCGTGGTCAGAGGTGAAGTGAATGGTGGTCCCGGCGATTTTGAAGCCTTCAAGCTCAGATGCAAACTCACGACCAGTGTGACCTGGGTAGAGGCTGAGACCGCCACGTCGAGCGCCGCAATGGATGCGCGCACCATTGGGAAAAACAACCCCAATAACTCCGTAGGAGATTGATGCCGTTCCGCCTGGTGCGGCGGCAAGAGCTGCATCGCGAACCCTTCGGAGACTCTTCGCATCCTTGGCAGGGAGCGCATCAAGGTACTCGCGCACGGTTGCCACGAAACCTCCTAAGAGTGGTGGTGGAGCTGAGGGGATTCGAACCCCTTGCCTCTACAATGCGAATGTAGCGCTCTACCAACTGAGCTACAGCCCCACGGAAGCGGCAGAATAGCACGCGGGCGTCTAGCATCTGGAGATGAGCCCCCTCGCCCTCGCCCTCCTCTCTGCCGCCCTTTGGGGGGGCACCGACCTCGTCACCACCTACGTTGGCCGGCGCATCGGCTCACTCCGCGTGGTGGTGATCGCCGTCAGCACCTCGCTCGTCTTGGCGGGTGGCGTGGCGATCGCGCGTGGACTGCTCACCCAAGATCTCGATCCGATGATCGTGGCGGCAACGCTGGTGATGGGGGTTGGCGCGGGGGTCTCGTACATTGCCGTCTTCACCGCCTTTAGGCTCGGACCGCTCAGCGTGGTCTCCCCAACGATCTCCGCATACGGAGCGCTCTCCGCTTTTATTGCCGCCCTCTTCCTCGGTGAGCAGCTCACCCCGGCGAACATTGGCGGCGTGGTCGCCGTGGGGACGGGGATCGCCCTCCTCGGCTTACGCACCACAGGGAGCGGGCGCGATCGACGCGCCTCCCTCGCCAGTCCGGGCGTCGCCTTCGCCCTGGTCGGCCTGATCTTCTTCGCCGTGATCACGGTGCTCCTCACGATCCCAATCAAGGCCTTCGGTTGGAGCACGGCGATCACGCTATCCAGGATCGGCAACTTCGCCACGGTCTGGACGATCCTGCTGATCGTTCGCGCGAAGCGCACCTCGCTCCCGAAGTGGGGCCGTACCGATCTCCTCGGCGAGGGGCACCGGCTGACACGTGCCGGAATCCTGCTGGCGGCGCTCGTTGGCGTGGGGGACACCGTGGCCTTCTTCGTCTTCGCCGCCGCCCTCGAGGTCGGCCCTACCTGGGCCGTCTCACTCCTCAGCTCGCTCGGCCCGATCATCGTGGTGCTGGGGGGCTACCTCGTCTACAAGGAGCGCCTCCGTGCCCCGCAGCTCCTCGGCCTTGGGGCGATCCTCCTCGGCATCATCCTTGCAACCCTCCCGGCGTAGTTCTGCTTTGGTAGCCTCGCCACATGATTGAACGCGCGCTGCAGCGTCACGCAACGCTGCTATTTGGCGTCTCCGCACTGCTTCTTGTTGCCATTTACCTCATCGTTGGAGGGATCTACCGCCCACAAAATCTTGATGATGGATGGACGCTCTCAGCCCTCTATCAGTATCACGTGCATGGTATTGAGCAAGACAAGATCTTTGGCGCCACCCTCGCTTCTGAGGGACAAGATGGCGTGTACCATTTTGCAAAAATCCAAGCGTTTATCTACGGAGCCATTCTAGACATAGTGGGGTGGACTCAATCTGCAGGTCACGCAGTTTCTACGCTATTTGTTGGCCTCGGAGCTGGGACATGGGGCCTGATCACCAAGCGTCTAACAGGTCGCAGCCACCTCGCAGTTGCAACGGTGATCCTCCTCCTTCTTTCCGAACCCTTCTTCGGCCCTGCCAATCAGAGTAGGCCAGAGGCACTAACATTTTTCTTTGCCTCAGTGGCGTTTGCGCTCTACCTTCATGATCGCCCGTTCCTCTCTGGTCTCTTTATTGGGTTGGCATTTGAGGTTCATCCCGCTGGGCTCTTTGCTGGTCTTTATGTTGCCTCTGCGTTCTTCGCAAAAGCTACTAAGACGGGGCTGAGAGAGCTTCTGTTTAGTTGGTCAACAGCCCTACTCTTACTCGGCTCACTTCTTGGGCTTAGCGCGTATCTACTACTGCATGCCGAGGCGCTTTCAACTCTCCTAGAAACGTTTTCTCAGAGCAACACAGGTTTTAGCAATTTTTTGGCCTACTACTTCTTCAAGGCAAAATACATGCGGCACATCCCTGAGCTCATCTTCTTTGTATTGATGCTAGGAGTTTTCGTTCGCGGACGGCACTGGAAAGAGGCGCAGCCTCTTGTCTGGCTACTCGTTATTACTGGATCATCGTTGCTCGTACTTCATCGAGGGAGCATCCACTATGTTCTCTACCTCTACGCACCGCTCATGCTGATTTCGCTATGGGTCGCAGATCGGTATAGGAAACTGTATCTAACCTTCGCTCTCTGCCTAGCGTTCTTTACTGCACAGTATGGGGCGGTCTATTACCTCAATCGCTCGTACTCATTTGATGCATATTCCGCTGCAGTGAGGGAGGCGGTGCCCAATGACGATTTGACCGTAGTGGGGACTTCAAACGATTGGTTCATTTTCCAGGAGCGAAGTTTTTACGCCTATACGTATGGATCAGCGGCATTCAATGCCGTAGCGCCGAGCGCCTTCTACCTGATTCGGAACGACTCGCCGTATGCAAGCTTCCCGAAGGACCACTTTTACGAGAATATTGATCGCACCTTCAGGTGCAGCAATCTCTCCGTGTTCGCCCTTGGCGGGGAGAAGGTCCAAATCGATCGCTGCGAGCGGTAGGCCGGCCCTCGGCCTGGGGGCGATCCTCCTCGGCATCATCCTTGCAACCCTCCCTGCATAAAGAGAACATCTGTACTATTATGACCTCCGGGCGGGGGCGCTATCCTCACAAGGTGTTGCCCCATCTTGGCCTCCGCCATACTCCACCCCTCCTGAGCCTCCTCGCCGCGAGCCTGCTCCTGCTGGTTGCGTGTGGTGGCGGTGCAGCGAGCCCAACTCCGAGCGGCAGCCTCGCTCCCGCAACGGTGATCAGCAGCGAGTACGGACGCATCTGGGGACGCCTTCCGGCCGACTTCCCACTCCTTGCGGAGGGGAGTGCTGAGACGCGTCTCGACCTACTCGCAAGCGGATCCATCTTCAGTCGCATGGGCGTTGAGGAGGCGACGCGCGCCGCTGTTGATGAGCTGCGCCGACTCGCCTGGGAGGTTGCTGAGCCCGCACCAAAAGGAACGCGCTTTAAGATCAGCGCAACACGTGATCAGGGTGCCTGCACGGCAACGATGATCGTCGAGCCCCTCGGCTCACGGACATCAATCGTGGTTTATCTTGGTGAGGGTTGCCCCGCACCGTAGGCGTTGGATCAAGTTAAGGAGGTTGTCATGGCACCAAAGCTGAAGCGCAACGAGAAGTTGATGCCGCTGCTCCTCGTCGTTGGGCTCTTCTCGCTCTCGCTACTCCTGATCGGCGTGCAGGTGGCGCAGAAGTAGTTTCTGAAACTAGCGGCGACCGCCGCCCTTACGCTGCGCGGCGTCTCGCCTGCGCAGATCGCGTGACGATGGACGCGCTGGTGACATTGATCGAAGGAAGCGTCCATACCATCCGGCGAATGCGCCAGCAAAGATGCCTGAGACCGCAACCCCGTAAAGATCGCCGGCCAGTGCACCACCATCTTTAGCGTGTGCAACGTTCTGTTCAAGGAATGCACGGACCGGATTCGTTGCATCAAGCACCGAGAGATCCGCCACGCTCCCAACCAGAAGTGCGCCGCCATAGGTGATCACACCGAAGATTCCACCGAGAAGCCATGATCCGCGCCGCGTCAACATTCCGGCGAGGAAAGCGATAACGAATGCTGGTGGCAAGAGGATCGACTGAACAGCAAGTTGGGCGACGCTTGTTGAGAGCACTCCCTGCTGCGTGGCAGCGATCGTCGTGACAGCTATTGCCGCGAGTGGAACGAAGAAGGCGCGCGTGCGCAGTAGGTGAGGGAGCTGGCGAAGGTCGTCGCGAATCGGCGCGACGCCAAATGAGCCACGGAAGGCGGCGCGGAAGCCGAGGCTGCTCTGCGCAGACTGGCCTGTTGCGGTCTGTGCTGCAGGCGCTGTCGCTGCCTCGAGAGGCTCATCGCCGCGCTCGGCACGCTCCTTTGCGGCGATGCGACTGCGTCGGCGCGCCTCTGCTCGGGCCTCTGCGTTGGTTGACTTTGACATCTCTCCTCCTCCGACTCCACCGTTTGGCGTAGAGACATCCTAGACGCACCGCCGCGCAGTTACACATCAGATACGGAACACCCTAGTACGTACCGTGTGCAAAGATCCCGTTCTATCCCGCAGCACCGCCTCCGCCTTGGAGATTCTATGAGGCGAGCCACACTCCTGATCGGCGTGATCGCATCGACACTTGCACTCCTTGCCGCTCCAGCTCCAGTGCGGGGGGCAACGAGCGGGCGCGCTGCACTGATGTTTACCGAAATCCTCACCGGTGCAGCCTCCGCATCCGATGAGTATGTTCAGATTGAGGCGACTGGAGAGGGCATAACACCTCTCAGCGATGTTGAGTTGATCTACCGGAGTGCGAGCGGCCTGACCACGCGCCGTCTTGTGAGTCTCGCCGCACTGCCACCACTCGCCGCTGGCGGGCGACTACTTCTGGCTAACGCAGCCAGCAGCGCTGCGGGGCAGGCGCTTCTGACGTGGAGCGACGGCATTGCGAGCAGTGGTGGAGCGCTTCTCCTTCGGAAGATCAGCGCACCGAGTGAGATCATTGATGCGGTCGCTTGGGGAAACGCAGCGGTCGCCGCGGGTGGTGAAGGGGTTCCTGTCGCAGCGCCAGCAAGTGGCGTAGTCATCCAGCGTCGCAGAGACTTCAGCGGTGCGCCGATTGATAGCGGCGATAACAGCAGCGACTTCATACTCTACTTAGGGCCAACACCAACACCAATACTGACACCCACACCAGCACCTACATCAGTGCCAACCGCAACGCCAACCGCAGCGCCGACGTCAGTTCCCACACCAGTCCCAACGCCGGCACCTACCGCAACACCAACACCGAGCCCCACCCCGCTCTCGGTGAGCGCCGCGCGCGAGGTGGCGATCGGAACGCGCGTCTACGTGAGCGGCGTTGTGGTGGCGGTACAGGGGGAGCTCGCTGAAGGGGAACTCCTCGCACTTCAGGATCCCGTGAGTGGTGCCGGCATCTTCGTGCTCGCCCCGCTGATGAGCGGAGCTACCGCGAGTGGGACCCCAATCATTCGCGGGAGCCTGGTCGCCGTTGAAGGGCTTCTCACACTGCGACGACAGACGCTGACGATCGTCGCGTCGAGCGCGCCACGTGCGACTGGAACGGGAACGGCACTGCCGCCTCTCACGGTTCAGCGCCCAGTGGCAGGGGCCTGGGGCTGGGAGGCGTGGGAGGGACGACGAGTGCGGGTGAGCGGGACCATCGCTGGGAGTCCGCAGAGCCTCGCTGGTGGCGCCGTCAGTCTGCGCCTTCGGCTTGCGAGCGGCGACGAGCTTCTTCTTGGGCTTACGGAGAGCGTGGCTGCGGTGCTCCCCGCCGCGCTGCGGGAGAGTGGCCGGATGGTTCACGCCCAAGGACTTCTGCACCAGCGCGGCTCCACAGGCGGGGGAGGCTATCG
>JAPLHQ010000029.1 GCA_026389555.1 Chloroflexota bacterium | reverse complement strand
GACGACCTCCTCTTCTGCGGTGAGGAGCCCAACACGACCGATCTCCTTCAGGTACATGCGGACCGGATCGTCAATGCCGACCGACTCGGTCACCGTTTCGGTGACAGCCTCGGCGACCTTCGCCACTTCGGGCGCCGCAACCTCTAGCAGCGCCGCGGCGGCAGCCTCTGGATCAAGGATCTCTACGCCGTCCGCCTCAATCTCAGCGAGATCGCCAGCGCCAGGCTCAGCGATACCTGCAAGCTTCGCCGTTGGATCTGGCTCCGCAGCCGCCCCCTTCTTCGCCGCCCCACCCTTCGGTGCTGGGCCCTTCCCCTTTGTCGCGACGGTGGCGAGCGGCGCCGCCTTCGCTTTTACCTTCACGGCTGGTTGAACGGCTGGCTTCGCGGATGGCTTTGAAGTTGGCTTTGGAGTTACCTTCCCTTTCGGTTTTACGACTGCCTTAGCAGATGGCTTTGCAGCTGGCTTTGCGGTGGCCTTTGCTGGAACAGCCTGCTTCGGCATGACCTTCTTTGGTGCAGCCTTTTTGGTTGGCGCTGCTGTCTTCTGCGCAGGCTTCGACGGAGCCGTCTTCTTCGCTGGGGACTTGGTGGCGGCAGGCTTAGCGGCAGGCTTAGCTACGGACTTCGCTACAGGCTTTGTCGCAGTCTTCGCTGTTGCGACAGTCTTCGCTGTTCCGACAGTCTTCGCGGCTGGCTTTGCAACGGACTTTGCGGCTGGAGCTGGCTTCTTTGCGGTCATCGTAGGCCCCCCTTCCCTGCTGTCATCACGCCGGAGGCCATCAGCCGCCGATCCAAGACCTTTCGCTTTGCACCAAGATCACGCTCTCGTTCCATTAGTTCACGGACGCGCGGTGCGTCTGTTGCACGTTCCGCCTCTGCAATCTCCGATCGCGACCAGGCCATCGCCTCGTCGAGTCGGTCCGCCTCAAGTCGCAATGCCGTCTGATCAATACCGATCCGCACTCGTTCAACACTTACCGGCTGCCCGTCGCGTGCGAGCAGTGCCTGTGCGAGGCGTCGCTCTTCACCCTGGATCGCCGCCGGAAGTTGCTCCATCGACGTGGGGGCTCCCCCGGCCTCTAAGGTCGCGTCCAGCCCAGCGCGAAGGCCGTGCCAGAGCGAGCGGGCAAGCCCGCTAGAGAAGAGTTCGTCCCCTAGTGTCTCACGGACCCGCAGACGCTCTGTCGGCGCGAGGAGGAGGAGGCGGAGCAGTTCAGCCTCAGGGGGCGAAACCCCAGCCAGAATGGCGCCGAGATCCCCCTCAAGATCGGCGGCGCGCACACTGTCGGCCGAGATCTTCCCGTCCTGGAGTGAGGTTGGAGCATCTCCGCCAGGGCGACGAATCGCCTCACGGATCGTTGACTCGTCCACACCGATCCGCCGCGCGGCGGCGGCGGCGTAGCCGTCGCGAATGACTGGGTCGCGCAGGATGCGTAACGTTGGCTTGATCGCGTCAACGGCGCGCTTCCGTCCACCGAGATCGCGCAGGTCGTGCGCGTTCGCCGCCTCTTCAATCAGGTACTCAACAACAGGGATCGGCCGCTCAACGGCGGCACGCCAAACATCGGGTTCATCGCGCACCACTTCGTCAGGATCCTTCCCATCAGGAAGCTTGACGATCCCAACATCAACGAGTGACGGGCCGTCAGCAACGCCGGCGAGTTCAGTCACAAGGCGAAGGAGTTCTGTTGCCCCAAAGGCGCCCGCCTTTGCACCGGCGGCATCAACGTCATAGGCGAGGACGATCTTTGATCCGTAACGCAACAGCAGCGCCACCTGTGCTGGGGTAAGCGCCGTCCCCATGCTGGCGACGACATTCTCAAAGCCTGACTGGTGTGCCATCAGCGCATCGGTGTATCCCTCAACTAACACGGCGGTGCCGCTCTTACGAATCGCCGTCTTCGCCTTGTCAATCAGATAGAGGGTGCGCGACTTATCAAAGAGTGGCGTTGCGGCGCTGTTCAGATACTTCGGGCCGTGATCGCCACGCGTGTCGTCAACAGGGAGCAGTCGCCCGCCGAGACCAGTGATCTTCCCGTTCGCATCGCGAATCGGGAAGATGATTCGCGCGCGGAATCGATCGTAGGCGCCACGACCACCGCCACGGTCTGTGGTCAGACCAACGGCGTCAAGCTCCTCTGGTGTTGCGCCACGCTTTGCGGAGAGGGCCTTGGAGCAGGCATCCCACGACTCTGGTGCCCAGCCGATGCGCTGCGACTCAATCGTTGCATCGGTGAAACCGCGACTGTGCAGATACTCGAGCGCCGGCTTCCCAAGGTCGTGCGAGATCAGGATGGCGTGATAGAAGCTGACGGCGCCTTCGAGCACTTCGCGAAGGCGAGCGCGGCGTACATCCTCTGCGCGGCTCCGCTCATCTAGGACGACACCCGCCTTGGCGGCGAGGAGTGTGAGCGCCTCACCGAATGGGAGGTTGTCGCGCTCCATGACAAAGGTGAAGATGTCGCCCCCCTTCCCGCAGCCGAAGCACTTCCACGAATCGCGGGCGGGCGTCACGACGAACGACGGCGTCTTCTCGCCGTGGAATGGGCAGAGGCCCTTAAAGGTGGTTCCAGCCTTGCGCAGTTGGACCGTCTCGCCGACAACGTCGGCGACGGCGAGTCGACTCTTGACTTCGGCGACGCTCCCTGAAGCCATCGGCTGGCTGACCTCCTCAAAGGGCTTCGGTGGCGGGCAAAGCGGCTGCCCGTGGGTGTCAAGTCCTATCCGCGGAAGGATGCCACCCACACCCCCCACCGTCAACAGCCACCGCACGGTGCGGCAAGGCGGCGCGGGGCGAGCACGCGGAGGCTCCCCTACACTCAGCGGGAGGCGCCAAAACGGCGCGCCGGTTCGAAGTGGAGGCGACGATGAGCGGTACCAATCCAGACCTAGCGTCGCTCGGCATCCTTGCGCAGGACCCCGGCTACAACGCGACACTCGCCGCCCGCATTGATGACACCGATACCCTCGCGCGTGTCTGGATAAAGCCAACGGGCACACCAACGCCATTTGAACCGGGACAGTACGTCACGATCGGCGTGAAGGTTGGCGAGAAGTGGATGCAGCGCCCCTACTCAATCGCATCATCCGCACGCGACCTAACCGGCGGCTATGAACTCTACCTCCGACTCGTTCGTGGTGGCGCATTCACACCACTCGCCTTCGCACTTCCAGTTGGTCACGGACTCCGCGTCCTTGCGCCAAAGGGGAAGTTCACCCTTCAACCAGACGACGACCGCATTCATCTCTTCATCTCGTCCGGAACCGGCATCGCCCCCTTCGTCTCCATGGCGCGCACGCTGCTCGCCGATGGTCGACCACGACGTGCGATCTACCTGAATGGAGTGAGCTACGTCTCGGATATTGGCTACGCTGAACTGCTCAACGGCTGGAGCGCGAGCGGCGAGTACCCCGCCACCTACGTGCCATCAATCTCTCGTCCCAACGATCCCGCAAACGCAGGGTGGACCGGACGAACGGGACGCGTTGAAACGATCATCCAGTCGGCGCTAAAGGACCTCGGAGTCAGCCCCGCCGGAGCGGTCGCCTACCTCTGTGGTAATCCCGAGATGATCGTTGCTGCTGAGCAGGAGTTGCGCGCGTACGGACTTCCTGAGGAAGCGATTCATAAGGAGCTCTACTGGCCGGCGGGGAAGCAGCCGACTGGCGCGACTGGCGCGACTGGGGCGAGCGAACCGACCGAGTAAGCGCTACGGGCGCGCGGCGCGCAGCTTACTAAGGAAGTACTCTTCAAGCCGATCCACGCTGACCCGCTCCTGCTCCATGCTGTCGCGATCGCGCACCGTGACGGCGTGGTCGTCCATTGAGTCAACGTCGACGCAGATGCACCACGGCGTGCCGATCTCGTCCTGGCGTCGGTAGAGCTTCCCAATGGCAGCCGTGTCGTCGTAGACCGCCGTGAACTCTCGTGAGAGGCCGTTACGAATCTTGTGCGCAAGCTCCACGAGATCGTCGCGCTTCTT
This sequence comes from Chloroflexota bacterium, assembly GCA_026389555.1. Taxonomy (GTDB): domain Bacteria; phylum Chloroflexota; class Limnocylindria; order Limnocylindrales; family Limnocylindraceae; genus Limnocylindrus. Next base: position 498 of record JAPLHQ010000029.1, on the reverse strand, counting down.
CAGCAGTGGGAGCACCGCCACCTTGTACGGCGCAAGCTCTGGATGGAGACCAAGGACGACGCGCTTCTCGTCACGCACGATCTCTTCGCGATAGGCGTCAATCAGGAAGGTGAAGGCGGCACGGTCGGCGCCAGCCGCCGCCTCAACAACCCACGGCGTGAAGGTCTGCTCCGTTGCCGGATCAAAGTACGAGAGGCTCTCACCACTCTCCGCGGCATGACGCGAGAGGTCAAAGTCGCCACGGTTATGGACCCCTTCAAGCTCCTTCCAGCCGAACGGGAAGCGGTACTCAACGTCAATGGCGCGCTTCGCGTAATGGGCGAGTTCATCTGCCGCATGCTCGCGCGCACGGAGCCGCTCTGGTGAGACGCCGTACGCCTTGTACCACTCGAGCCGGCGTGGGAGCCACTCATCAAAGGCGGCGGTCGCACCCTCCTCCGGTCGCACGAACATCTGCAGCTCCATCTGCTCAAACTCGCGCATGCGGAAGACGAAGTT
>JAPLHQ010000001.1 GCA_026389555.1 Chloroflexota bacterium | reverse complement strand
CTTCTTCTTCGCCGAATACGTCAACGTCTTCATCGTCTCGGCGCTCTTCTCCGCACTCTTCTTGGGTGGCTCCAACGCGCCGATCAACCTTCCGTTCCATCCGGAGATCAACGTGAACCTCGGCAGCCTCGGCGTGATGCTTCCGATCCTCGCCGGGCTCGCGCCAGTCGCTGGAACGCTCCTCTTCGCCGCCCCAATCTTTATGGCGAGCTCAAAGATCAAGGGCTGGCAGGCGCTCCTCGGCGGCTTCTTGATCTTCGGCGCCGTCTCCACGGCCGCAATCGGCTTCTGGGCCTGGGCGATGCTTCCCCCAATCGCTGACCTCCTCTTCTTCCTCCTGAAGACCTTCACGCTGATCTTCATCTTCGTCTGGATGCGCGGGACGCTGCCGCGTGCACGTATCGACCAACTGATGGGCTTCGCCTGGAAGTGGCTCCTCCCAGCGTCGCTGCTCAACCTTTTCGCCACGGCCGCCGCCGTGCTGCTGACGTCATAAAGGGGGAGTGATGGCACGAATTCCAGGCTCGGGAATTATCCGCGGGATGGGCCTCACGCTGACCCGCTTCTTCCAGCCGAAGAAGACGGTGATGTATCCAGAGGTGAAGCCCGACATCCCGCCGCGCAACCGTGGCCGTCTCGAACTCGTCACCGACGAGCGCGGCACACTGAAGTGCGAGACCTGCTTCCAGTGCGCACAGGCGTGTCCAATTGAGTGCATCGACATGGGCGGCACCGATACGAAGGGTCGCTACGCGGTGCATTGGGGTCCTGCTGAACAGTACGCCGAGCGACGCGAAGAGTCGGCGATGCGCCGCTCCGGACGAACGGTTTCAAACGCCGCCGCAGCACAGGCGAGCACGATTGACCTGCGCCCAGTAGAGGCGGCGCTTGAGCGCGTTGACTACGACCCACACCACATGCTGCAGATCCTTGAAGCGGTGCAGGCGGCATACGGTCATCTTCCTGTTGACGCGCTGAAGCGCATCAGTCGTGCCACCGGCGCCTGGTACGCCATGGTGTATGGCACCGCAACCTTCTACAAGCACCTCAGCTTTGAGCCGGGGCGTAACCGCACCATTGCCGTCTGCCGCTGCGCGAACTGCTTGGTTGCAGGTGCCGGGCGCGTGATCGGGACGCTTACGTTTGAATTCGGCACCGAGTTTGGCCACGCGATTCCGTGGAGCAACCTTCGCCTTGAAGCGCTTCCTTCACACCTCCCAGATGCGCCATCGCCACTCGTGGTGATTGACGGCGAACCGCAGCGCGATCTCTCTAGCCGTAACGCTGAGGCGTGGGCGGCGGCGCTCGCCGGAAGGTACGCCGCATGAAGCAGATCGCAGCGCCAAAGGGTTGGGCACAACTTCTGTTGACGCCACCAGCAACACCGTGGGCGGCGCTACGCAGTGTGCTCGCCGCTGGTCCCGCGGCAACCATCCAGACACTTATTGACGCAGGCCTGTGTGGCCGTGGTGGTGGCGGATTCCTGACCGGAGAGAAGTGGCGCATCACCGCTACCAGTGACGCGGAAGTGAAATACGCCGTAGCAAACGGATACGAGTCAGATCCTGCGGTGTTTACGAATCGACTCCTCCTCGAAAAGAACGCGCAGGCGGTCGTTGAAGGGCTCGCAGCCGCTGCGCTCGCGGTTGGCGCGCGTGAAGCGTTCATTGCGGTGCGCGCGGAATACACCGAGGCGATCCGCGCTCTTGAAGCGATTATTCACAACGCAGAGCGCGACGGCGTACTCGGCGCCAACGCGCTTGGTAGTGGGCGCGAGCTCGTCATGAGTGTGCGACCACTGCAAGGTTCAAGCATGATCGGCGAAGAGACGGTGCTCCTGAAGGCGCTTGCCGGAAAGCGCGGCCAGCCAGAACAGACACCACCATACCCATCAACAGTTGGCTATCTCGGAAAGCCAACCGTCGTCAACAATGTGGCAACGCTCGCCGCGGTGACGTGGATCATCAGTAACGGCGCGGCAGCATTCAAGCAGATCGGTGACCCGGCGGAGCCTGGCACGGCACTCGTGCAGATCAGTGGCTCACTCACTAACGCAGGCGTCATGGAGGTGCCAACTGGCACGCCACTCGCGGAGATCGCCGCCGCGGCTGGAGGCCCCGCAAAGGGGGCCACGATCAAGGCGCTGCTCATCGGAGGGCCGTCTGGCGGCTTCGTTCCAGCGAACCTCCTGGCGAGCACGCCGTACAGCGGCGGGGGCCTCGCCGCAGTCGGCGCGCATATCGGGTCCGGCGCGCTGCTGGCAATCGACCAGAGTGTGGCGATCCCAGAGCTCGCAGCGATGCTGACGCGCTGGTGCGCCGATGAGGCGTGCGGAAAGACGATCCCATGCCGCATCGGCACACGACGCCTTGCTGAGATCGGGCAACGCTTTGTTGATGGTCTGGCGGGGCCGCAAGATGTTCAGAAACTACATGCGCTCGCCGCCGATGTTGCCGATAGCGCGCTCTGCGCGCATGAACGCCTGACGCCGAGCCCACTCCTTACGGGGATGCGATACTTCGAGCGAGAGTTCGTACCAGCGGGAGTCGTCGCAGAGAAGAGCGGCGCAGTAGCGGGACGGAGCGAATAATGGCCGGCTTGATGGAGCGACCGAGCGGCAACCTTGCGCCGAGTGAGAGCGCAGTGACGAGCGAGGGCCTCGCCACACAGCAGGCTGCGGAGAGCCAGGCGCTCGAGCAGCTCCTCTCAACACGCAGCCCACAGCGACCACAGCGCACACCAACCTTCTATGTAGAGATCGACGGGAAGCAGCTCGAAGCATTTGAAGGGCAGACCATCCTTGAGGTCTGCCGCGCGAACGGCATTGAGGTGCCAACGCTCTGCTACGACCCGAAGCTTCCGGGATTTGGCGCCTGCCGCATGTGCGTTGTTGATGTTGAGGGTTGCGATGCGCCGCTGATCAGCTGCTCAGCAAAGGCAGAACCGGCAACGGTGATTGCAACGCAGACCGATCGGCTGCGCGAGATTCGTCGCACCAACCTTGAGTTGATCTTCAGCGACCACAACGCCTACTGTCTGCCGCCATGCCAGAACAAGTGCCCGAGCCACATTGATATCCCTGGATTCTTGAAGGCGAACGCTGAATCGCAGTTCCGCGAATCGGCGCGCATCTTCAAACGCACCATTCCATTCCCTAGCATCCTCGGTCGCGTCTGCCCAGCGCCATGTGAAGACCACTGCCGTCGCGACGAAGTTGACGAAGCGATCGCGATTCGCGATAGCCATCGCTACGCCGGCGACCAGGTGCTCAAGTCAATGTGGGACGAGAACATTGATCCGCCACTTCCATTTGAGCTGCAGCCAAAGACCGGTAAGCGCGTTGCGGTGATCGGCTCCGGCCCCGCCGGTGCATCTGCGGCCTTCTACCTGTTGGTTGCTGGCCACGACGTCACGATCTTCGAAAAAGATCCAGAGCCGGGCGGCATGCTCCGTTACGGAATTCCGCAGTACCGCCTGCCAAAGATTGAGG
>JAPLHQ010000004.1 GCA_026389555.1 Chloroflexota bacterium | reverse complement strand
TGGAACTGGGAAGGCGCGTGCCATCTTGATCACCTCTGCCTCAATACGCCCAAGCGCAGCGGGGTCTTCGCGGCGCGCAATCGCTTCCGCAGACCAGACGGCGATCTGCTCCATCTCTGCAGGCCCCATGCCGCGCGTGGTCGCTGCTGGTGTGCCGTAGCGAACACCACTCGTCACCATTGGTGAGCGCGTCTCGCCTGGAATGCTGTTCTTATTGATGGTGATTCCCGCCGTCTCCAGCGCAGCGGTTGCCTCTTTCCCGGTCACACCAAGTGGTGTGACGTCGCAGAGGATGAGATGGTTATCTGTTCCGCCGGTCACCACGCCAAATCCGTTCGACTTCAGTGCGGCGGCGAGCACTTGTGCGTTCTCGAGCGTCCGCTTCATGTAGCTACGGAATTCGGGCTCAAGGGCGAGCGAAAAAGCAACCGCCTTTGCGCCAATCACGTGCATCAGTGGTCCGCCCTGGCTTCCCGGGAAGACGCTCTTATCAATGGCGGCGCCGTCTGCGGCACGAGCGAAGGCGATCCCGCCGCGTGGACCGCGCAGCGTCTTATGTGTGGTGCTCGTGACAATGTCTGCGTGCGGGAACGGCGAAGGGTGCAGCCCTGCCGCAATCACACCTGAAATGTGCGCCATATCCACCATCAGTTTGGCGCCAGCTGCGTGGGCGATCTCTGCGAATCGTTTGAAGTCGAGCGTGCGTGGGTAGGCAGATGCGCCAGCGATCAGCACCTTCGGCTTCGCCTCGGCTACTGCGCGCTCAACTCCTTCCCAATCAATGAGGCCGTCATCCGCGCGCACACCATAAAAGTGCGGCGTGAACCACTTCCCTGAGACGTTGACGGAGGCGCCGTGCGAAAGGTGACCGCCTTGGGAGAGGCTCATGGCAACGAACGGATCGCCTGGCTTCATCAACGTATCGAATGCGGCGATGTTCGCCGAAGCGCCTGAGTGTGGTTGCACGTTGACATGCTCGCTCCCAGGGAAGAGTTGCAGCGCGCGTGTGCGGGCGAGATCTTCAACGGAGTCAATGTGTTCACACCCGGCGTAGTAGCGCTTCCCGGGGTAACCCTCGGCGTACTTGTTGGTGAGAATCGTTCCTTGCGCCTCACGAACTGCGGCGTAGGCGTAATTCTCAGAGGCGATCAGCTCAATGTGATCGCGCTGGCGCACCGCTTCGCGCTCAAGGATGGCGCTGAGCGCGGGATCAACTTCGCGCAGGCTCTGATCCGCCCGTGGATCACGCTGCGCCTGGATCTCCTCTGGTGTGCGCCGAGTACTCATGCCCCTATTCTCCGTCCAAACCGAGGATCAGGCGCTCGATCATGCGCGCTGCGCCGTCCTCCTCGCTGGGCGGTGCGAGATGCCGCGCGGCACGCTGGACCGCCTCAGGAGCGCCGTGCATTGCAACGCCGTGGCCAGCGGCGAGCAGCATCTCGAGGTCGTTATGTTGGTCACCAATCGCCATCGTTGCGGCCAGCGGGATGTTGAGGCGCGCCGCAAGCCACTCAAGCGCCGCCCCTTTATTGACGCCGGGTGCCGTGAACTCAAGGTACTCAGGGTGGCTGATGGTGACATCAAGATCGCCACCAAACGTTTCGCGTGCCTGCGCCAGCACCGTCTCTGGATGGCCGGCTGGCGCGTGCGCAACAACCTTTGAGATCTCCTGCGGCTCTTGTCTTAAATGGTGCGCAAGATCTTTAATGGAGTGAAGGCGCTCAACAGGGTTGCCGGCGAGCCACCCATGATAGGTTTCATAGTGCGGGTCGGTTGCATCAAAGGCGTAGTCGTCTTGAATGACCGCGTGTCCCCAGAGATCATGCTGTCGACACCACTCAACTGCACGGGCGGCGAGCGCTGAGGTAAACGGGGCGTGTCGAAGCAGTGCGCCACTCCCACTCTCGCCCGGAGCCGGTAGCTCCCGCGCAATCGCCCCCTGCATTCCAATCAGTGGCCCGTTCACTCCTGCAGTGCGTGCGTACTCAATGAAGCTTGGGATGTTGCGGCCGGAGGAGATGGTGGTGATCACACCGAGTTCACGCGCGGCACGAATCGCGGCGATCGTGCGCTCAGAGATCACGCCACCATGGGGGAGCAGCGTGCCATCAAGATCCATCACGAGCAGCTTGATTGGCGTGTCACTCATATGACTAACCTATCCGCTGCGACGAATCTCCGCGACGCGCGCGCGTCCCGAGAGATCACCGCGGATGCTGACGCGCCAACCAAGGCCGAGCCCGCCAACAAGCGCGCTCACGGCGTCCGCCTGACCGTCGCCAAACTCCAAGATCGCTGCGGCGCCTGGGCGCAGAAGACGCGGCAGTTCGGCAATCAGGCGGCGAATGCACTCAAGGCCGTCGCTCCCACCATCCAGCGCAAGACGCGGCTCGGCGGCAATGGAGATCTGCGAGAGGTCTCTCGGAGTTGGCTCGCTCTCTGTACCGCGCTGGAAACCGATCGCGCTGCGCGCCGCATCCACCTCGTCGCTCGGCACATAAGGGAGGTTGGCGAGGAGGAGATCAAGGTGCGCGGGATCGCCTGGGGCGCGCGCAGCGAGGAGTGGTTCGGCGAGATCGCCGTGCAGGAAGGTGATGCGCGAAGCAACGCCGGCGCGCAGGGCGTTGGCGCGTGCAACGGCGAGTGCGTCGCCAGAGAGATCAGTTGCGGTGAGTCGTAGTGGCGCCGGAGACTCCGATGCAATGGCGATGGCGATTGCGCCACTCCCCGTGCCAATCTCCGCCGCGTTCAGCGGTTGTGGTGCGCGACCGAGCGCGCGCGCCGCCGCGACACGATCAGCAAGGTACGCGAGCGCCGTCTCTACAACGAGCTCTGTCTCCGGTCGCGGGTCGAGCACATCGGGGGTGACGAGAAGTTCAAGCGCACGGAAACCGCGCGTGCCGGTGAGGTGGCTGATCGGTCGGCCCTTCGCTCGCTCGCTCACCAACGCGGCGAGTGCGGCGGGTGCGTCGCCAGCGGCGAGTGCGGCGCGCGCAATCTGCAACGTTTCGGCGAGTGCAGCGTGTCGCTCCCTGAGTGGCTCAGGCTCTGGAAGTCCTGAGCTTTGCGGAAGCGGAAGTGGGAAGCCCGCCGCAACGGCGGTGCGCAGCGTTGTGACGCGTGTTCCAAGAAGTGCGGCGAGGAGTAGCTCAGCATCTAAGCGTGGCGTAGAGCTCCCAGCGATCTCTAGTGATGCCGCTGCGGTGCGCAGCAGTGTTGGGCCATCCGCTTCGCGGGTGATGAGTTGCTCACCGTGCGCTTCTCCGCTCAGCGTCTCTTCGCTCATCGTCAGCAGCCTTGTGAATCAGTCGCCCGCGAGTCGCTCAGCCTGTTCGGCCGCAGCGAGCGCATCGTGAAAGACGGCGAAGTCACCACTCAACACGCCGTCAACGTCAAACTTATCGAGTCCGATGCGATGATCCGTGACGCGGTTCTGCGGACCGTTGTAGGTGCGAATCTTTTCGCTACGGTCACCAGTGCCAATCAGCGCCTTTCGCGCAACAGAGTTCGCGCTGCGCTTTCGCTCCTCTTCGGCGGCGAGGAGGCGGCTGCGCAGGATCGCCATCCCCTTCTCTTTATTGCGCAGCTGGCTGCGCTCGTCTTGCATCTCCACCACCGTGCCGCTCGGGATGTGCGTGATGCGCACCGCAGAGTCAGTGGTGTTGACCCCTTGTCCGCCGTGTCCGGATGCGCGCTTCACATCAATACGAATGTCACCTTCAGGAATCACAAAGTCCACCGCCTCCGCAACGGGGAGCACCACCACCGTTGCGGTGCTGGTGTGAATGCGCCCAGAGGATTCAGTTGCGGGAACGCGTTGAATGCGATGCACGCCGGCCTCCCACTTGAAGGCGGCCCATGCGCCTGGACCGCTCACTTCAGCCATCGCTTCGCGGACGCCGCCGAGCGCCGTTTCACTCAAGCCGTCTACCTCGACCTTCCAGCCGCGCCGCTCCGCGTAGCGGAGATAGCCGCGGAAGAGTTCGCCAGCGAAGATTCCCGCCTCGTCACCACCCGCCGCAGGACGCACCTCAATCAGCACGTCCTTCCCGTCGTTTGGATCAGGGTCAAGTAGCAGTGCGGGGAGCCGCTCAATCAGTTCTCGTTCGATCGTCTCGGCGGCGGCGCGCTCCGCTGCGGCAAGGCTGCGCATCTCAGCGTCCGCGCCAGGGTCAAGCTCCATCGCCTTCGCATCGCTGGTTCGCGCGCGCGCGGAGCTCAGCGTTGCCGCAGCTTCAGCGAGCGGTGCAGTACGCGACAGTTCGCGACCGATTCGTGCGAGTGCTGTGTGATCGGCGAGCACCTCTGGCTGCGTCAGCTGTGCCTCTAGTTCGGCGCGGGTGCGGAGCGCGATCGCAAGGCGTGCCTCAAGTTGCGCGAGCTCAGCCATGAGTTGCCGCCTCGTGCTGCAAGGCTCCCCATGCTGGTCGCTCTGACCCGGCGGGGACGCTCTCGCCGCCAGCTTCTACGGCAACGGTGAGTGCCGCAATTGCAACGTCATGCATCTCGTCATCTGGGAGGCGCGTGGTGATGCGCTGCACCGCAAGTCCTGGTGCGGCGAGCGCGCGAGCGATCGGATTGGTTCGGTACTTCCCGAGGAGGCGAAGGATTTCGTAGGCGAGGCCAGCAACAAGTGGGATGCCGAAGATGCGGCTCACCACGGTTGCGAGTGGGTCGAGACGGCCGAGTGTTGTGAAGGCGACGAGGCTCACCAGAATGACGACAACAAGAAACTCGGTGCCGCAGCGTGGGTGTGCGGTTGGCCAGCGCGCAAGATCGGCGCGCGTCAACTTGTCACCGTTCTCTAGTGCATGGATCGCGCGGTGCTCCGCGCCGTGATAGCGATACGTGCGATCAATGTCACGGCTGCGCCCCGCGAGTGAGAGGTACGCGATCAGGATCATGATCTGCAAGATGCCGTCCAGCAAGCGTTCTGCGAGCAGTGAGTCAATCGAGAGCGCACTCAGAAGAAGCGACGCGCTCACCGCTGGGATGATGTTGAAGAGCGCCATCACAAAGACGAGCGTGAGGACAACGGTCACCGCGGAGAGCGCGCGATCACCACGCGATGAAGGCGTGCCAACCGACGCCTGGCCTGAAGAGAGCTCGGCACTACGAAGAAGCCAGCGACTCCCGAGAACGAGTGTCTCAACAAGGATCACAACGCCGCGTGCGATCGGAAGTTTTGCCGCACGTTTTCGCAGCACGCCATTCGGCAGCGGTTCAGTGGTGGTGAGGATGCTCCCGTCTGGGACGCGAATCGCCACGCCGATATGCGCCGGCCCACGCATCAGAATTCCGTCAACAAGCGCCTGTCCGCCGTAGGCCACGCTGCGCGCAGGGGCGGCAAGGTTTGCGAGCCCAAACGCGAGAAGGTGTGATGCGCGTCGCACAACGACGCCACAGTGGCGTCGCACGGAGATCAGCGCGAGCGCCCGAGGCGCTTCTGGAATCGCTCCACCTGACCTGCGGTGTCCAACAGGATCTGCTTCCCCGTAAAGAACGGGTGGCAGTTCGAGCAGACTTCGGTCTTCATCTCGCCGGCGCGCGTTGAGCCAACGGTGAACTTGGTGCTGCATGCCAGACACGTGATCTGGATCTCGCCGTACTTTGGATGAATCTCTGGCTTCATCAGCGACTCTCTAGGCGTCCGGCGCGGAAGCAACCACGTTGACGCGCTTCTTCAAGCGCGACGCGTAGTCAAACTTCACGCGACCTGTAACGGTTGCGTAGATGGTGTAGTCGCTCCCAAGGCCAACGCCACGTCCAGCGGCAAACTGCGTTCCGCGCTGGCGCACGATAATGCCGCCTGCGTTGATGAACTCGCCGTCGCCAACCTTCACGCCAAGGCGCTGACCAGCGCTGTCGCGTCCGTTGCGGCTGCTTGATCCTGCCTTCTTATGTGCCATGACGTCCTCCTTGACTCGTTACTTATTCAGCGTCGGCTGGCTTCTTCGCCGCCGACTTCTTCGCTGCTGGCTTCGTGGTGGACTTCGCCGCCGGCTTCGCTGCGCTCTTTGCGGCAGGCTTTGCTGCAGCCTTCGCGTCGCTCTTCTCAACCGGTGCTGCAACCTTCAGCTTCTCGGCGAGTGCGGCGTCAGCCTGCGCGCGCTCTGCGGCGGCCTTCACTGCTGCGGCCTTCACCTTCTCGCGATCAGCTGCGCCGGCCTCCCAGAGTGCCTTCGCGCTGGTGCCATTCACCGCAACTTCGGTGACCTTAATAAGGTGAAGCTCCTGGCGGTGTCCCTTAGTGACGCGGCTGCGCGCCTTCGGTCGATACTTAAAGCTGATCGTCTTGACGCCGCGCTCCTGGCCAACCACAAGTGCGGTGACCTTTGCGCCGCTCACAACGGGCGTACCAACCTCAGTAGAGGTTGCGGTGCGAACAAGGAGTACGCGATCGAAGGTGACCTCGCTACCTGGGGTAGCGTCAAGCAACTCAACATGCAGCTCGCTGCCGAGCTCCACGCGATACTGCTTCCCACCTGTTTCGATGACTGCGTACATGCTTCGTTCACCCTTCTTATTACCCTGTGTTTCCAGCGGCTTCGCCGCGATCCGCAGGCTGACGGAGAGGTCAGGCGCGGGAGGGAGAGTCTAGGCGTACCCTCGCACCCGCGTCAACCGCAGCCGTGCTCAGGCGTGCGGGGGGCTAGGCGCCGCGAGGCGGGTTAGGCGCCACCCCCCTGGTGGACCCGGTGGCTTTGCACGAGGCCAAGGCCGAAGGCGAGCGAGATGGCGGAGGCTCCGCCGTAACTGACGAATGGGAGTGGAATCCCAGTAATAGGGGCAGCTCCAAGGTTCATCGCGATGTTGACCCCGCCCTGAAAGAGGATGATCGCGGCGAGCCCACCGCCGAGCACCGTGCCGAAGCTGTCCGGTGACTCCCAGGCGTGCCAGATCAGTCGTGCAACGAGCAGTCCAATGAGGCCGATGACAAGAAGGCCGCCGACTAACCCGAAGCTTCGAACGAGCGCCGCAAAGACGAAGTCGCTCTCTTGTACCGGCAGCGGATTGATTCCACCCGTCCCATCAAACCCAATGCCGAAGAGGCCACCACTGCGAATCGCTGTGAGTGCCTGCTCCAGCTGGTACTTCGGTCCGGCTGGATCAGCGTTTGGATCAATAAAGGCGATCAACCGCTCCTTCTGGTAGTCGGCGATCACGAAGGCCCAAATGAGTGGAAGGAGCAGGACGCCGAGACCTGCAAGCCCAGCAATCCAGCGCGTCGCGGCGCCAGAGAGGAGCAGGCCGCCAAATAGCGCGGCGGCAATGATCAGCGCCGTCCCAGCGTCTGGTTGGATTGCAACAAGGATAAAAGGTGGCGCAACCACGAGGCTGCCGAGCAGCGTGTTAGAGAGCGTGTCGGCCTCTGCACTTTCACGCGTGAGGACGGTGGCGAGTGCAACAAGCGTCAAGATCTTTGCAATCTCGCTCGATTGGATTGCGATGCCAAACACTGCGATTGCGCGCGAGTTACCGCCAGAGTCTTGGCCAAAGATGAGCGTTGCGATGAGCAGGAGAAGGTTCGCACCGTAGAGTGGCCATGCGAACGTGCGAATCCAGCGCCAGTTAATCGCGGTGACGATGGAGAATGTAGCGACTGAGAGTGAGAGCCAAATAATGGATCGCAAGAAGATTGATGAAGGATCAAAGAGCTCCTGCCCATAACTTCGAGCGTTGATCCACGCCATGCCGAGTCCGCAGATCATGAGGAGTCCAATAGCAGCAGTGGAGAGCCAGTCCATGCGGCGCACGATGCTGCCAACCCAGCCCGCCGCACCAAACGGCCCTCGTGTGATTGGCGATCCAAGACCCATCAGTAGCCTCCTCGTCCTACGCGTTGATCGCGTGCACTATTCGCCATAGTAGTTTCCAATCGACATCGAGCCAGGGATGCGATAGTCGCGCTTCAGGTCGTACTGCAACTGCAAGTAGCGCTTCAGTACTTCAATGGCAGCGTTCGCTGCGGTGTTTGATCCGTGCATGAAGACCACATACGCGAAATCGGCGTCTGTCTTACTCCAGTCGTCCGTTGGTGCAACAAAGCCAGAGATCCAGTTGTGATACGGGAGTCGCCCCTGCTTGTCACGTACGCCGTACTCGGCGGTGCCCGTCTTACCGGTGAGGTTGAGCGGAATCTGGCCGAGGTTGCGCGTCATTGCGCTGTTCGCCACCACGAGTCGCGCAGCGCGACGCATCTCCGCCAGTGTTGCGGCACGCATCCCAACGCGCCCCTTCTCTACTGGCGTAATCGTCTCGGCCAGCGTGCCGTCTGGGTTGCGCAGCTCCAACACCACATGTGGCTGCCAGAGCGTCCCACCGTTGGCGAGCGCGGCGAATGAGTTCATCACCTGGAGTGGTGTTGCCAAGTCGTACCCCTGGCCGAGCGCAGATTGCAGCACCTCGCCGTCATAGAGGGTGCGGTTAATCGTGGTGCGCGCCCAGTTTTGATCTGGCACTACGCCTCCAATCTCTGTCGGCAGATCGATCCCCGTTGGCTCACCGAATCCCCATGCTCGACCACACGCTGCAAGACGATCAATCTTCAGCCGTTGTGCGAGTTGATATGTGATTACCGCTGAGCTGTACGAGAAGCCCTGCGCTGGCGTGAGTCGTCGCCCAAATCCTGCGCGATTCCACTCGTAGAACTTCTGCCCACCAACTTCAAGGTATGCGGGCGTAACGAGCGTCTCATCAACACCAACGACGCGGTTCTCTAGCGCGCAGGAGTAGGTCACGAGTTTGTAGGTACTTCCGGGCGGGAAGTGTGAGCCAACCGCATGGTTGAGGAGTGGCGCGTTCTTGTTGTTCAGATACTTCTGATACTGCGCCGTGGTGATCCCTGACGCGAAGAGGTTGTTGTCATATGTTGGGAGTGAGGCCATCGCAATGATCTCCCCGTTCTGCGGGTTGACGCTCGTCACAACGCCTTCTTTATTCCCCGCGGCCTTTACTCCCCATGCGAGGGCATCAAACGCGCGCTGTTGCGCAGCCATGTCAATGGTGAGTACCACGCTCTTCCCGGCGATCGGTGTCTTCGTCACACCGAGTTCTCGGACGATGCGTCCCTGCACATCAATCTCAACCTGCCGAACACCGGGCTCGCCGCGCAGCGCCTCTTCGTAGCTCTGTTCAACACCAGCGCGTCCGATGTAATCAAGTTCGTTGTATCCGGCACTTGAGAGTGCGCTGAGCTCCAACGCATCAATGCGCCCAACATAGCCAATGACCTGACTGATCAACTCACCATATGGATACTGTCGCCGCGGTTCAAAGATCACCTCAACACCAGGAAGTGCTGCGCTCTCTTCTTCAATAAATCGCGTGACGCGTTCATCAACCACACTGGCGATTCGAACTGGCTCCCAGATTGATCCGGTTGCGCGATCAAGTGTCATGGTGATCTTCACGGGATCAATCTGCAGAATCTCACCGAGTGTCTTCACCACCTGTGGACGAATGGTGAGCGGTAAATCGCCCGGACGAATCTGCACAGCGTACGTTGCAATGTTTTCTGCGAGTACGCGTCCAGTGCGATCGAGAATCAGTCCGCGTGGTGGTGCAATCACCTCTTCAATCACGCGGTGTCCGTCGGCGAGTGTGCTGAAGTCTCGCGACGATGCGCCACCGCCGCCGACCTCTACCGCGATAAGTCGCGCACTGAGAAGGCCGCTAAGCAACGCGGTGAATACGGCCGCCACGAGATATCGCAACGGTCGCTTGTATATCTGAGTACTACTCATACTTAACCGAGGCGATCGTCAAGCGGCCGTTCGCGCAGCTGTTGCGCGCGTCGTCGCGCTCCGACCACGCTGCCGAAGACGAGGAGGGCGGCGTTGATCGCGAGGCGCTCTGGCCCCCCAGGCCCTGCCGCGGTGGTGCCGATCCCTAGGAGGCTGCTGCTCAGAATCAGAACGGCCGCTGCGGCCGCGTACCCGGCGATGGCGGCCACGCTGCGGCGTGCCCAGCCAGCGTCCCCACTCCCTCGAACAGCGGCTGCCACAAGCACCGCCGCGCTCAACGCGAGCGCAGTCTGCCCAAGGGGTCGCCAGAGGAGGGTGTCGATGAGGAACCCGGCGATAAATGCGCCCAGAATGAGGGTGCTTCGCCGACGTACAGAGCTGAGCATGAGGAGGACGAAGAGGGGGAGGCTGAAGACGGTCTCAAGGCCGACTTCAGGGAGGAGGCGTGCCTGGATCAGGGCAGCAAGGGCGATCGCGAGCAGGAGGAGCGTGCGCCGGTTCATCATGCGGAGAGGATACTCCTGTTCCACGTGAAACGCGAAGGCGGGCGAAGGAAGCCCCTCCTGCTACACTCTCCGTGTGGGAGAGGTCGTAGCGCCAAGAAACCTCGGCCGAGCACAGGTCATTGTCTGCGCGAACCAGAAGGGTGGCGTAGGGAAGACCACGACCGTGCTCAACCTGGCGGCAGAACTTGCCCATGCTGGGCATAAAGTCCTCGTGGTTGACCTTGATCCACAGCGCAACCTCACCAGTGGCCTTGGCTTTGTTACAACGTCAGGCGCACCCACTGCGTACGACCTCCTCGTTGGGCGACGTCCTGCGCACGAGCTCGCTCAGCCGACCTCCGTGCCGAACCTGAGCCTGATCCCTGGCTCTGCAGACCTTGCAGGGATCGATGTTGAGCTCGCCGCGGGCGATGAGAGCGGTGAGCGGCAACTCGCCGCCGGCCTCCGCCTTGCCGGAGACGCCGAAGTTGTGCTCGTGGACACACCCCCCTCCCTTGGGCTCGTCACGATTAGCGCCTTTGCGGTGGCGGATTCCGTGCTCGTGCCGGTGCAGTGCGAGTACTACGCCCTTGAGGGCCTCTCGCAGCTGATGGCGACGATTCGCCTCGTGCGTGACCGGCTCAATCCCGACCTTCAGGTGAACGGCTTCCTCTTGACCATGCTCGATCCGCGCACGAAACTGGGCGGCGACGTGGTGCGTGAGGTGGAGAGCCACTTCGGCGACCTCGTCTACCGTGCTCGGGTGCCGCGCTCCGTGCGCCTCGCTGAGGCGCCGAGCCACGGCATCTCGATCCGTAGCTACGCACCAGGGAGCTCAGGGGCTGAATCGTATGCTCAGGCGGCGAACGAGTTCGCGAGCCGCGTCTTTGGGAGTGCGGCATGAGGAAGAGGGGGGTTCAATTGTGGTGAAGAAGGTAACCGGCCTGGGGCGAGGCCTTGGGGCACTGATTCCTGAGGCGGCGAGCGCCGCTGGGGCCGTCCGTGCAGGAGCGCTGGAGATTCCGATCAGCAAAATCAAGGCGAACGCCTACCAGCCGCGCAGTACCTTCAACCAGACTGAGCTCGAGCAGCTCGCAGAGAGCATCCGTGAGCACGGCGTGATTCAGCCGATCCTTGTTGAAGAGGGGGCGAATGGCTTCACGCTAATCGCCGGCGAGCGACGCCTCCGTGCCTCAAAACTCGCTGGCCGCACCACGATCCCCGCCGTTGTCCGTACGGTCAACAATCAGTCACGCCTTGAGCTCGCGCTGATCGAAAACGTGCAGCGCAGCGACCTCTCCCCGATTGAAACAGCGCAGGCCTACCGTCGCCTTGCCGACGAGTTCGGCATGACTCAGGAGCAGATCGCCAGCGTGGCGGGGAAGGCACGCGCAACAGTTGCGAATACGATGCGCCTCCTTGACCTCGCCGCGGGCGTCCAGGAGGAGGTTACCGCCGGTCGCCTAAGTGAAGGGCATGCGCGGGCGCTCGTTGGGCTCCCAGAGAGTGAGCAGGCCTGGCTCGCCCGCAGCTTTGTGCGCGACGGAGTGACGGTACGCGGTGCCGAGGCAGCCGCCTCAACCATCCGCGAAGCGGGTCGGGGTACAATTACCCCCAAGAAAGAGCGTGGAACGGCCTCAGGGGCGGAGCTCACGGCGGTTCAGCGGTCACTTGAACAGGCGCTCGGCACGCCGGTGCGGATTAAACCGGCCGGAGCGGGGGGTCAGATCGTGATTGAGTACTACTCGGCGGAAGAGTTGACCAGGCTGGTCGACCAGATCAAGGGGGAAAGCTAGTGGCGGGTCAAAAAAGCGGATCTGCGGTCGCCAAGAAATCAGAAAAACCCAGTTCTTCGGAGAAATCTGCCCCAAAGGCGGCGAAGAAGGGGGGAGACTACGGCGCATCAAGCATCCAGGTCCTTGAAGGACTGGAGGCGGTCCGCAAGCGCCCAGGCATGTACATCGGCTCAACCGATGAGCGCGGCCTACACCACCTTGTCTACGAAGTCGTCGACAACTCCGTTGACGAAGCGATGGCGGGACACGCCACGCGCATCGTTGTGCGCATTCATAAAGACAACTCTATTGAAGTCACCGATGACGGTCGCGGTGTTCCGGTTGGAAAACATTCAACTGGTAAGGACGCACTTGAAGTAGTGCACACCGTGTTGCATGCCGGAGGAAAGTTTGGCGGCGACGGATACAAAGTTTCTGGCGGACTGCACGGCGTTGGTGTCTCCGTTGTCAACGCACTGAGTGTAAAGCTACGCGTTGAATCTTCGCGTGATGGATTTATCTGGGCGCAAGAGTACGAACGCGGCAAGCCGAAGATGAAGGTGACAAAAGTTGGACCGGCACATGCGCGGCGTGGAACGCGCACCGTCTTCTTGCCAGACCCAGAAGTCTTCTCAACAACTGAATATTCGTTTGAGACGCTCTCTAATCGCTTGCGCGAATCTGCATATCTCAACAAGGGCCTCTGGCTCACGTTGATTGATGACCGCGCAGACCGCGAAGCAACCTTCTACTTCCAAGGTGGCATCGTCTCGTTCGTTCGTCACTTGAATCGTAAGCGCAAGGTGACACACGAGCGCCCGGTGTATTTGGAACGCGTTGATGGGACAACAAGTGTTGAGGTTGCGTTCCAGTACCAGGGCGACTCTTGGTCTGAAACGCTGCTCGCTTTTGCAAACAACATCAACACCGTTGATGGCGGAACACACGTCACCGGTTTCCGCGCCGCACTCACCAGCTCACTGAACGACTGGGGCCGCAAGAATGGCGCGATCAAGGACAACGATCCGAACCTCACCGGTGAAGATGTGCGCGAAGGTCTCACCGCTGTTATCTCCGTCAAGCTTGTTGATCCGCAGTTCGAAGGACAGACGAAAGCGAAGCTCGGCACCGCCGAGGTGAAGGGGATCGTGCAGACCGCGGTGAACGCTGGTGTACTGCAGTTCCTTGAAGAGAATCCGGGCGACGGCAAAGAAGTAATTCGCCAAGCGCTGAATGCGGCGCGCGGTCGCGAGGCGGCGCGCAAGGCACGCGACTTGGTGTTGCGCAAGGGTGCACTCGAGGGGAGCGCACTTCCAGGAAAGCTCGCCGACTGCCAAGAGCGCGATCCGGCGAAGTCAGAACTCTACATTGTGGAGGGCGAGTCGGCCGGTGGTTCTGCAAAGCAGGGACGCGATCGCCGCTTCCAAGCGATCTTCCCGCTGCGCGGCAAGCTGCTCAACGTGGAGAAGGCGCGCATCGACAAGATCTTGGGGAGCGACAACATCCGCACGCTGATCGTTGCGCTCGGCGCAGGAATTCAAGACAGCAGCAGCTCCTTTGATCTTGCCAAGCTGCGCTACCACCGCGTCATCATCATGACCGACGCAGACGTAGACGGCGCGCATATTCGCACGCTGCTGCTCACCTTCTTCTATCGCTACATGCCCGCCATCATTGAAGCGGGCTACCTCTACATTGCGCAGCCACCGCTGTATCGCGTCAGCACTGGCAAGGAGACAAAGTACGCATCCTCAGAGAAGGAGCGCGACGTAGCTGTTGCCTCATTCAAGACAAAGAACGTCAACGTGCAGCGCTTCAAGGGGCTCGGTGAAATGAATGCCGAACAGCTCTGGGAGACGGCGATGAATCCAGAGAATCGCGTCTTCCTGCAGGCGCGCATTGAAGATGCGGCGGCGGCGAACGAGATCTTTGAAATGCTGATGGGCGAGCGCGTTGAGCCGCGCCGCGACTTCATCAAGGCCGAGGCCCGCAAGGTCCAGAACCTCGACGTTTAATCCGCGACAGATAGCAGAAGAAAGGGGGTGACGAGATGGCAGATAAGAGCGTAGATAACGGCGCAGACGGGATTAGCCCAAACGGCGTCAGCGTCACCACTGTTAAGTCGATTCGTATTGAAGACGAGATGCGCACGAGCTACCTCGATTACGCCATGAGCGTGATCGTGGCGCGCGCCCTTCCAGACGTGCGTGACGGCCTCAAGCCAGTCCACCGCCGCATCCTCTACACGATGGGCGAGATGGGCCTCTCCGGCAGCTCCGCCTACCGCAAGTGCGCCGCGATCGTGGGTGAAGTGATGGGCAAGTACCACCCACACGGCGACGGCGCCCTCTATGACGCACTCGTCCGCCTGGCGCAGGACTTCTCCATGCGTCACCCACTCGTTGATGGGCAGGGAAACTTCGGTTCTGTTGACGGCGACTCCGCCGCCGCGATGCGCTACACCGAAGCGCGACTCACCGCCATCGCTGGTGAGATGCTCGCCGACATTGATCATGAGACGGTTGACTTCACACCAAACTACGACGGCACACAGAAGGAGCCGAGCGTCCTTCCGTCGCGCATGCCGAACTTGCTCATTAACGGTTCGTCCGGAATTGCCGTTGGTATGGCCACCAACATTCCGCCGCACAACCTTGGCGAGATTGCCGACGCAGCGATCGCACTCGTAGAGAACCCACAGCTCACCGCCGAAGAGCTGAGCGCCTTCGTCCTTGCACCAGACTTCCCAACTGGCGGCGTTCTCTACCGTTATGACAACGTCAAGAATCCGCTCACCGGAAAACTGGAACGTGTTGACGCAATCCGCCAGATGTACGCGCACGGCCGTGGTCGCGTAGTTGTTGAAGGGAAGACCACCTTTGAAGAGGCGCGCGGCGACCGCACCGCGATCATCATCCACGAACTTCCGTATCAGGTGAACAAAGCGTCACTCGTTGAGAAGATCGCCGACCTGGTGAAGGAGGGCCGCATTGACGGCATCGCCGATCTTCGCGACGAGTCCGACCGCGACGGGATGCGCATCTACGTTGAGGTGAAGCGCGACGGGAATCCGCACAAGGTCCTCAACAAGCTGTTGAAGCTCACCCCGCTCCGCGCCGCGTTCAGCATGAACATGCTTGCGCTCGTTGATGGTCAGCCGCAGACGCTCTCGCTGAAGTCCGTCCTGCAGCATCACATTGAACACCGCCGCATCATCGTCCGCCGTCGCACGGAGTTTGAACTGAAGAAGGCGCAAGAGCGCGCGCACATCTTGGAAGGCTTGAAGATTGCGCTCGACAACCTTGATGCCGTGATCAAGACGATCCGCGCCGCAGCAGATGTTGATGTTGCGCGCGAACAGTTGATGGCGAAGTTCAAGCTAAGCGAGCTCCAGGCGCAGGCAATCTTGGACATGCGCCTCGCCCGGCTCGCCGCGCTTGAGCGCAAGAAGATTGAAGACGAGTACCTGGAGGTGCTCGCGCTGATCAAGGAGCTCCAAGACATCCTTGCCAACCCGAAGCGCGTCTCCAAGATCATCTCCGCCGAGTACGCCAAGCTCAAAGAGAAGTTCGGCGACAAGCGCCGCACGCGAATCGCCCAAGATGCAACCCGCGAAATGTCTGATGAGGATCTCATTGCCGACGAAGATGTGGTGATCACGATCAGTGGTCGTGGATATATCAAGCGTCAGCCGCTCACCGCATACCGCCAGCAGCATCGTGGCGGGAAGGGCGTTCGCGGCATGACAACGCGCGAAGAGGACGCAGTGAAATCGCTCCAGGTTGCGAACACGCACGACTGGGCCTTCTTCTTCACAAACAAGGGTCGCTGCTTCAGCACGAAGGTGCACGAGATTCCAGACGCGTCGCGTCAGAACAAGGGGATCCCGATCGTCAACCTGCCGGGTGTGCAGGTGGAGTCGGGCGAAGTTCCTGTTGCCACCGTCATCTTGCAGAACTTCACTGCGGGCGGCTACCTCGCCTTCTCTACGAAGAAGGGTGTCATTAAGAAGACAGCGCTTGAGCAATTCGAGAAGGTTCGCTCGTCAGGAATCATTGCGATCACCCTTGATAAGGGCGACGAACTTGCGCAGGTAATCCCAACGTCTGGCGAAGATGACATCGTGCTCGCAACGCGACAGGGTCGCATCTGCCGCTTCCATGAGAAGGAGGCGCGACCGATGGGACGCTCCGCTGGCGGCGTGATTGGTATTCGACTTGCACGTGTGGGCGACCTTGTGGTTGCCGCCGCCATCGTTGAGCCGGGCGCCGACCTCCTTGTCCTTACAGAGACAGGCTTTGGGAAGCGCGTCCCAGTCCAAGCCTTCAGTCGCAAGCATCGCGGCACCCAGGGTGTCCGCCTCATCCCGCTCGAAGGACGCAAGACGGGGCCGGTGGTCGCCGTTCGTCAGGTGAGCGAGGCGGATGAAGAGGTGATCCTGATCAGCGCAGAAGGGCAGGTGGTGCGCACGAAGCTTGAGAGCATCGCCACCCGTAATGACGGCAGCTCCCAGGGTGTCCGCGTGATGACCCTCCGCGAGGGGGATAAGGTCGCTGGGATCGCCGCCTTCCGCACGGGGCTCGCACAGCGCGACGCTGCCGGCGAGGACGGCGAGGCGCCCGCACGGGTGGCCCCTGCAGTAAAGGGGGGCACAAAGGCGGCACCGAAGGCGGCACCGAAGGCGGCCAAGACAGCCGCCCCGAAGGGGAAGGCCAAGCCAGCGGCTAAGGTGAAGGCGAAGACGAAACCTACAAAGCGGCGATAGGGATCGGAGGACGGCGATGAGGGCAGATTCGATCGACGTCTACACAGGGAATGCGAACCGGGAGTTAGCCGGCAAGATCGCGCGCTACCTCGGACGCGAGCTCGGCAAGGCGGAGGTCTTCGCCTTCGCCAACGAGAACATCTTCGTCAAGATCCTTGATAACGCACGAGAGAAGGACGTCTTCATCGTGCAGCCAACCTCTCGCCCGGTGAGCAGCTCCATCATGGAGTTGCTGATCATGATTGACGCGTTCAAGCGCGCATCAGCCGGACGCATCACCGCCGTCATCCCGTATTACGGCTACGGCCGATCAGACAAGAAAGATCAGCCGCGCGTCCCAATCACCGCACGGCTTGTTGCAGACATGCTGCAGGTTGCCGGTGCAAATCGCATTCTCACCATGGACCTCCACCAGGGACAGCTGCAGGGATTCTTCAACGTCCCAGTTGATGAACTCACAGCGGTGCACATGCTCTCTAACTACATCCGACAGAACGGCACCGAGAACCTTACGGTGGTGACCGACCTCGGCTTTGCAAAGCGCGCGCGAACGTTTGCAGAGCTTCTTGACGCGCCGCTCGCGATCGTTGAGAAGCGACGCGAAGGGAATGATGATCACGCAGAAGTCCTCAACGTCATCGGTGACGTGAAGGGGAAGCGTGTCGTGATCGTTGACGACGAGATTGACACTGCCGGCACACTCATTGAGACCATCCGCGCAATTGAGAAGGCTGGCGCAATTGAAGTCACCGCCTGCGCAACGCACGGCGTCTTCTCTGGCCCCGCCATTGAGCGCATCAACGCATCGTCGGTGCGCGAAGTCATTGTCACCGACTCCATCCCAATGCCAGACGGTGTGAGCAGCCCAAAGATCAAGCGCCTCTCTTCTGCGCCACTCTTCGGCGAAGCAATCAAGCGCATCCACCTTGGTGAGTCAGTCGGTGCGCTCTTCGGCAAAGAGGCCTCCATGGCAGAAGAGATGGTCTTCTGGGACGGCGAACACGCCGGACTCCCGTCATCCGGAAGCAACGGCGGCGGAAGCACCACGAAGCGCCGAGCGAAGTAGTCATGACGCTGAAGCTGCACCGACCAGACGAGCGCGGCGTGGTGAGCGCACATCCAGAAGCGAAGAGCGCCGACTGGCGCAACTCACTTCGCAGCCCGCGATGGAACGCGGCGCCGCTGAAGAACCCAGAGATGAACCCAACGAGTCGTCCAGCGAGCGTGCTCTATTGGCTCGTTCTCGGCGCGCTCACATTTGGCATCCTGATGCTGGGGTACGGCTCCGGCTTCTGGCGCTAGGGGCCGCAGATGGTCTTCGGCTTTCTCTCTCGTCTTATTGACTCCAACGACCGAGAGATCGGTCGCCTCTCGCCAATCCTCACCGCCGTCAACGCGCGCGCAGATGAGATGGAGGCGGCGAGCGCCGAAGATATCCGTGCACGAATGGATGCGATCGCTGCGCAACTTCGCGCGCTGAGCGGCGACGCGCAACGTGCCGCGCTCGACGAAGCGCTTCCAGAAGTTCTCGCTGCGGCTCGCGAAGCGGCCCGACGAACGATCAAGCTGCGCCCATACGACGTGCAGATCTTGGGTGCGATCGTTCTGCATCAAGGGAAGATTCCGGAGATGCGCACTGGTGAAGGGAAGACGCTTGTCGGCCCGCTCGCCGCCGCCGTCAATGCGCTCACCGGCGCTGGCGTCCACGTGATCACGGTCAACGACTACCTCGCGCGACGCGACGCGCAGTGGATGGGTCCGCTCTTCGCCTTTCTCGGGCTCTCGCTCGGCGTCATCACCCATGACACGTCGTACATCTTTGATGCCGATTTCCATAGCGGCGAGGAGCGCACCGCACGCCTTCGCCCAGTCACCCGTCGTGAGGCGTACGCCGCGGACGTCACCTACGGCACGAATAATGAGTTCGGCTTCGACTACCTGCGCGACAACATGGTCACTGAGCTTGAGGCCCGGGTGCAGCGTGGGCACGCCTTCGCGATCGTGGACGAGGTGGACAACATCCTCATTGACGAGGCGCGAACGCCGCTGATCATCAGCGGTCAGGCGGGTGAGTCGCAGGACCTCTATCAAGTATTCGCCAAGCTCGTCCCTCGCCTTCGCGAGCGACCAGAGGGGGCCACCGACGGTGGTGACTACTTCGTTGACGTCAAAGATAAGGCGGTCTCTTCAACAGAAGAGGGCGTCGCAAAGGTTGAGAAGATGGTCGGCGTAGAGAACCTCTACAGCGGTGACCCGTTGATGGCGCGCCACTTTGAATCGGCACTTCGGGCGCATGCACTCTTCAAGCGTGATCGCGATTACATCGTTGAAGACGGCGAGATCGTCATCGTTGATGAGTTCACCGGACGAAAGATGCCAGGTCGCCGCTGGTCAGAGGGTCTGCATCAGGCGATTGAGGCGAAAGAGGGACTCCGTGTCCAGCGTGAATCAGTGACGATGGCGACGATCACCTTCCAGAACTACTTCCGTCTGTATGGAAAACTTGCCGGCATGACCGGTACCGCCATGACCGAGGCGGAGGAGTTCAGCAAGATCTACAAGCTTGACGTCACCTCAATCCCAACGCATCGGCCCATGATTCGCGTTGACGAACCTGATCTTGTCTATCGAACAGAGCGGGCAAAGGATACGGCGATCATTGACCACATAAAGGAGCGCATCGCCGCAGGACAGCCGGTGCTCGTTGGAACAACATCTGTTGAACGATCCGAGCACCTCGCGGGGCTGCTGAAGCGCGAAGGGGTCAAGCACAACGTCTTGAACGCCAAGCAGCACGAACGTGAAGCACCGATCGTTGCGCAGGCGGGCCGCTCGGGTGCGGTGACGATTGCAACCAACATGGCCGGTCGCGGTACGGACATCGTGCTTGGCGGAAATCCAGCCGGGCTCGCATCAGAAGCACTGCGTATCAAGGGCCTCAACCCTGCCGAAGTTGATGCGGAGACCTACGCCGCTGCGCTTGCGGAGGCGGAGCGATCTTGTAGCACCGATCGTGAAGTTGTCCTTGCCGCCGGTGGACTCCGAATCATCGGCACGGAGCGACACGAATCACGACGCATTGATAACCAGCTGCGTGGTCGCGCCGGCCGCCAAGGCGATCCAGGCTCATCGCGCTTCTACCTCTCGCTTGAAGATGACCTGATGAAGCGCTTCGCTGGCGAACGTGTGGTTGGACTCATGGATCGCCTCGGTTTTGACGAGAGTCAGGCGCTGGAATCGGCAATGGTGAGCCGCACCATTGAGGGGGCGCAGACGCGCGTTGAGGGCTACAACTTTGATGTGCGCAAGCGCGTCGTGGAGTTTGACGACGTGATCAACATGCAGCGCGCCACTGTCTACGGCGAGCGCGATCGTGTGCTGCGCGGTGAAGATCTTGCGCTCACCATTCAAGATGCGCTGCATGCCGAGGTGCGCGCACTCGCTGCTACACACTGCCCGCCAGGGCTTCCAGGCGATTGGAACCGCGCCACACTTGCAACAGAACTGCAGCGACTTGGTGTGCAGCCTCCAGCATCGCTGGAGGCGATCGTTGAAGATTCGATCCTCTACGAAGCGGTTGCAGTGGCTGCAGATGAGGCGCTCGATCGTAAGGCGCAGGAGATTGGCGAAGAGATGTGGCCAAAAGTTGAGCGCGCCGTGATCTTGCGCAGTATTGATCAACTGTGGGTAGAGCATCTCACTGAGGTTGATGATCTTCGCCGCGGCATTGGCTTGCGCGGACATGCGCAAATTGATCCGCTTAACGCATTCAAGATTGAGGCGTTCAAGCTGTACGAAGAGTTCCAATCACTCATTCGCGTCAGCATTGGCCGTGCGATCCTGCGCGTCAGCCTTGTCAAAGAGCAGCGCGCGCCACGCCCAGTGGCGGTGGCAACGTCTGGCGGCAGCGAAGGGCCGGCTAGCGGCGCAGCGCCAATTACACCGGCGAAGGCCTCGGCTGGCGAGATGAAGGCGGGGCGCAACGACGCCTGCCCGTGTGGCTCGGGGAAGAAGTTCAAGAAGTGTCACGGCGCGTAGCCCTGCTACGATCGCGAGCGTGAAGCAGCAAGACCCCGTCGTCGCCTTCGGGCGACCGAGTGAGCGTTCCCAGTGAGCGTCGACGCCGCTGGCCTACGCGACCTGCTCGGTCGGATCGAAGCCACGTCGGGGGGGCTTTGACCCTGTAACAAAGGCGGCGCGACTCGCCACCATTGAGTCGCAGATGCTCGCCCCCGGCTTCTGGGATGACCAGCGGGTCGCCCGGCGCCTTGCACGCGAGGCGGAGGGCCTCCGCGAAGAGCTCACTCTCTGGCAAGAGCTCACTAAGTCGGCGCGCGACCTTGGCGAGCTCTTCGAGCTTGCAAGCTCCGAGAGCGACGAAGCGCTCCTCACCGAAGTTGAGGTGCGCACGGCGGCGCTCGAACTGAACTTCCAGAAGGCGCGCACCTCACTCCTCTTCGCCGGGGAGTATGCCGATGCGGACGCGATTGTCACCATTCAGGCCGGCGCTGGTGGAACTGAGGCCTGTGACTGGACCGCAATGTTGCTGCGCGCCTACATGCGCTGGGCGGAGCGACACGGGTTTGCCAGTGAGATCGTTGACTTCACTGAAGGTGAAGGTGCCGGTTACCGAAGTGTGGCGCTAGAGATTCGCGGAAGAAATGTCTTTGGATGGTTGCGTGCAGAGCGTGGCGTGCACCGCATGGTGCGCATCTCTCCGTTTGATGGGCAGAAGCGTCGCCAGACAACATTTGCAATGTTTGAAGTGATCCCTGAGGTTGAGGATGACCAAGAGGTGACGCTCAACTGGGATGAGATTCGTGTTGACACGTATCGCGCCAGCGGCGCTGGTGGTCAGCACGTCAACAAGACAGAGTCTGCTGTTCGACTTACACACATCCCAACGAACAGCGTTGTCTCAAGCCAGAACCAACGTTCACAGATGCAGAACCGAGAGACCGCGGAGAAGATGTTGCGCGGAAAACTGATTGAGCTAAAGATTCGCGCGCGCGAAGATGAGCTGGCGCGAGTGCGCGGAGAGACGGTGGTTGCCGGCTGGGGGAACCAGATTCGTAGCTACGTCTTCCATCCGTACCAGATGGTGAAAGACCACCGAACCGGTGTGCAGACATCGGACACCACAGGGGTGATGGATGGCGACTTTGATCCGTTCATCTTGGCGGAGCTTGAGCGCCTCGCGATCGGCGCGCCGATCACAGCGAGCGGGCCTGATGATGAGTAACCTTGCCGATATGACAAACGTAGGAGAGGGTGGGAGCCCGGTCGTCTCGCTGAACAACGTCAGCGTGCGTTACCCGAGCGGACATGTTGCGCTTGCCGGCGTTAGCCTGACACTCAATCGCGGCGAGTTCGCCTTCCTTGTTGGGCCTTCAGGTGCTGGAAAGTCGTCGCTCGTTGGACTCCTCGTGCGCGACGTGCTCCCCTTCGCCGGGGAGGTTCACGTAGCCGGCTACTCAGTTCATGATCTTCCAGCAAGCGAAGTGCCGTATCTGCGCCGACGTGTTGGCGTGGTCTTCCAGGACTTCCGCCTCTTGCAACGACGCACCGTACGCGAAAACACCGCGTTCGCGCTGGAGGTCACCGGTGCCCCAGTAGAAGAGATTGAGGTGGCGGTTGAGCGCGCGCTACGCATCGTTGGTCTTGGCAAGCTCGCCGATCGCTACCCAGACGCCCTCTCTGGTGGTGAGCAGCAGCGCGCGGCGATTGCGCGCGCCATCGTGGGCAACCCTGAGCTCCTCATCGCTGACGAACCAACGGGGAATCTTGACCCGTTGATCAGCTGGGAGATCAT
Organism: Chloroflexota bacterium; assembly: GCA_026389555.1. GTDB lineage: Bacteria > Chloroflexota > Limnocylindria > Limnocylindrales > Limnocylindraceae > Limnocylindrus. The sequence goes on along the minus strand of JAPLHQ010000004.1, from coordinate 21,486 downwards.
GGAGCTGCTCGGGCAGATCAACCAGCTCGGCGTCACCGTCCTCGTTGCAACGCACGACTCTGACATTGTCACCACGCTGCGTAAGCGTGTGCTTGGTCTTGAGGGTGGTCGCCTGATTCGCGATGAACAGCGCGGCACCTATCATCGAGTCGGCTAAGGCGAAAGTGAGATGAAGGTTGTGAGGGAGAGATGAGTCGAGCACAGAACACTCGCCTGCTGAAGCTGAGCGCCTCCGCCGCAATGAACGGCCTTGCGCGCAACCGTCTTGCAACGATCGCCGCCACGATGACGATGACCCTGATGCTCCTTGTGCTCGCCTCAGTCCTTGTCATTCGCGCGGGGCTCGACGCCGCGCTGAGCTACGCCGACTCCAAGGTTGAAGTGGTCGCCTACCTCAAGGTGGGGGCTTCGGACGCTCGTGCGGCGGAACTTCGTGCGGAGATCCTGAAGGTTGATGGGGTGCGTGATGCAACCTACGTGAGCGCCGATGAGGCGCTTGCCGCCTTCCGCGAGCGCCTCAAGGAGCGCGGTGAGCCTGATCTCACCGGAGAACTTGACGGGAACCCACTGCCGCCAAGCTTCGAGATCTCACTCGATGACCCTGGTCAGACCGCGAGCGTTGCAGACAGCTTGTCAAAGCTCCCCTCCGCCGCACTCTTCGCGAGGATCGTTGATGGTCGCGCCCTCGCTGAATCACTCGCGAGCGTCACCTCTGCACTTCGAATCGTTGGTCTGATCGTGGTGATCGGCTTCTCGCTCGCGGTGCTCGCCGTTGTTGTGAACGCCATTCGGCTGGCGGTGATGGCGCGCAGCGATGAGATCGCCATCATGCGCCTCGTTGGCGCAACCTCAACGTGGGTGCGTCTCCCCTTCATCCTTGAGGGGCTCGTGATTGGCGGGATTGGCGCGCTGATTACCCTCTTCATCTTTGGCATTCTCGGAGCTGGTGTGGGTGCGCTGATGCTGAACCTCTTCCGCGTTCTCCCCGTTGAAACGTCGGCGATCCTCGCCGGTCAAGTTGCGATCTCCGTCCTCCTTGCTGGGTTCGGACTCGGCGCCCTCGGCGCGCTACTCTCTCTACGAGGCCGACTTAACTAGGGTCGCAACCGTAGGCCAACGCGCAGGAAGAAGAACCTGCGAGACAGCCTGAAGAGAGGAGGGAGAGCAGATGCAGCAGCGATTCATCGGGAACGGCGGGAAGCGTCCGCCACTCGTCACGCGCGCCGGCGCACTCCTCCTTGCGATCGCGCTTGCGGTTGGCGTCTACACGCTTGGTTACAGCAACGGTTCAGCCAGCAGTACACCAACCGGGGCGAGCGGCGCGATTGACCTCTCTCGATTCAATGAGGTGTTGAACCTCGTTGAGCAGCGCCATGTTGGGGACGAGACCGAGCAGCAACTTGTTGATGGCGCCATCAGGGGGCTCGTTGAATCGCTGAACGATCCGTACTCGCAGTACCTCACCAGCGAAGAGATGGCGGCGATGATCAGCGATCTCTCTGGAAGCTTTGAGGGGATCGGTGCCGTCATTGAAAGTCGCAGCCCGACTGGTGATTCGTGCACCACGATCGGACCAGACTGCTACCTCCTTGTTGTCTCACCAATTGACGGCTCACCAGCAAAGGCGGCAGGGATTATCAGTGGTGATCGTGTTACCGCGGTTGATGGCGTCAGCGTTGATGGTGAGACGCTTGACTCCGCAGTCCGAAAGGTGCGCGGCGCGAAAGGCACGACAGTGGTTATCACTGTGGTGCGCGGCGAAGATGCGCCGAACGACATCTCAATTATTCGCGATGTCATCGTTGTCCCAGCCGTTGAGCCGAAGCAGCTCTCCACCACTACTGGCGAATCGGTTGGCTACATCCGTCTTGCAGAATTCAGCGAGGTTGCGTCCGAGCAGTTTCACACGGCACTCCAGAAGGTTATTGATGCAGGCACCACGCGCATCGTCCTCGACCTTCGTGACAATCCGGGCGGCTACCTCTCCGCTGCGCTCGCTATTGCGAGTGAGTTCATTGGCGACGGCGTTGTCTATATGGAAGAGACGAGTGACGGAAAGCGCACAGAGACACGGGCGAGTGGCGGCGGTCTTGCAACAGACCCTTCCATCAAACTCGTTGTCTTGATCAATAAGGGGAGTGCCTCTGCAAGTGAGATTCTTGCGGGCGCTCTGCAGGATCGTGGCCGCGCGGTACTCGTTGGTGAGACGAGCTTTGGTAAGGGTGTTGTACAAACTTTTATTGACCTCTCAGATGGCTCAGGGCTGAAGCTCACGATTGCAAAGTGGCTCACGCCAAGCGGCACTTGGATCCACAAGGTTGGTATTGCCCCGGACTACCCGATTGCCCCTGTCACAACCCAGGGGGCCGACGATCTGGTGCTCACCAAGGCGCTCGACCTCCTGAAGTAGCGGGCATATCCGCCTCGCGACACACTCCCCTTGCGCCGCACGCCGCTGCGCCGTATCGTTTACGGCAGACGGAAGGAGGTGGTGTGCAGTGTCAGTAGACAGTTGTACGACCGCCTCTCGTGAGGTCGGCGCTTAACCGGCCCGCGAGAGCGGTGACGTTCTGAGAGGGCGCTGGCCACACGGCCGGCGCCCTTTCTCATCTCATAGCGTCAAGGAGGTCTCATGGCCACGAAGAAGCCGGTTGCCGTAGCAGACGGTACGACGCTGTCTTCGAACCGGAAGGCCTCCCACGAGTACGAGATTCTTGACCGCTTTGAGGCGGGTGTGGTGCTGACGGGGACGGAGATCAAGTCAATCCGCGCTGGAAAGGCAGATATCGGCGACGCCTACATTCGGCTTGAACATGGTGAGGCGCGCATGATCGGCATGCACATTGCCGAGTGGCCCGGTGCCGCCAGCCAGCAGCACGAGCCGAAGCGAACGCGACGCCTCCTCCTGCATAAGGAAGAGATCATCTCAATTGGCACCAAGGTGAAGGTGAAGGGGCTCACACTGATCCCGCTTCGCCTTTATCTGAGCCGCGGGCGCTGCAAGGTGGAGATCGGTCTCGGGCGTGGAAAGAAGGAGTTCGACAAGCGAAAGTCGATCGCTGACCGTGAGGGGAAGCGCGAAGCGGAGCGCGAACTCTCCGACTGGAAGCGCGGGGGCTAGTCGCCGCGCGCGCCAACGTGTAGGATTCCCCCCTTGGGGATGCGTGGTTTCGACGGGAAACCGCACCTTGAGAACGCGAGTCGAGGTTGCTATCAGGCCTCGTTAAACCGGTAGCAAAAAGAAGTACCTGGCAATCGCCAGCCTGCTCTCGCCCTCGCTGCCTAAGGCAGTAAGGTGAGCGTGGAAGCGGCCCCCGCTTCGCGGGTCGTGGAAGCGTCATTAAGCGAAGCTGCAACAGTGGTGAGTGACACATAGCCACTGATTAAGCCCGATTTAGGGGCATGTGACTCGGTTGAGGGTCGATCCGGCCTGTGGGAGCGCCTCAACTCAGACTAAACCGCAGGACACGCTCGTAGTGGTCTCTTGGAAGGCTTTTCGGACGAGGAGTTCGACTCTCCTCCATCTCCACCAATCGCACACACCGCGCCGATGGCGCGCGCGCCGCGCTCTACTTCGCCGTCTTCTTGAGCTCCGCGATCCGCGCCTTTGCTATCGCTTGGATCAGCTTGACGTCAACGTCCCAGTCGCTCGGCAGTGCGACCGTGTGCTTCAGCACACGGTATTCGCGCAGCTTTGGTCGAAACTCGTCAACCACGTTCTTGCTAAACGGGTTGATCATGATGTAGCCCTTCGTCGCTGATGCGCCGAGAATATAGTCGGTCCCCTTCCGGAGCATCGGTTGATTCCACGCAATGACGAGCTCAAGGTTGGGGTGCTTCGCCTTCACCGCCTTGAAGATCGCGCGAATCGTACGCGCCTGCTCCTTGGTGACACTCTTGTACCAATCAGTCGGCGTGGCGTGTCGACGAGCGCTTAGCGAGCCGCGCGTGTACATCACCAGCGCGTTGGCATGCGCCTTGGAGAAGCCGTGGTTCTCCTGCAGGTGCGCCATCTGCTCCGGGTACGTCTTCCCAGCAACGCGCGCCATCACCTTGTGCCAGTGCGACATCGGCTCGCCGTAACGCTTCTCAATCGCCGGAAAGTGTGACTCGCGTGTTGCGCCGGCCTTTGGCATTGCGTGAACCTTTAGGTGCGCGCCTTAGGCTGGAATGACAACGACGCGGCGCTCTGGCTCTTCACCAGCCGACTCGGTTGCAATTCCAGGAGCGCCCTGTAGCTCCATGTGCACCCAGCGGCGCTCGAGCGCGGTCATTGGCTCAAGCTGTACCGCGCGGCCGGTCTCACGAACGCGCTCGCCCGCCTTGCGTGCGAGTGCGCGCAGCTGCGCTTCACGTCGACCGCGATACTCTTCAATATCAACGGTGACGCGTGCCCACTCGCCGAGCTTGCGGCTCAACATCAAATTGACAAGGTGCTGAATCGCCTGCAGTCGCTCACCGCGGCGGCCGATCAAGCTGCCGAGCTCTTCCACCGCTTCTGGCGATGTACCAGCAACGTTCAGCACCGTTTCGGATCCTTCGCCACTTAGGCGAATCTCCGCTTCAAAATCAAGGTGCTTAATCAGCGTCTCAAGGATCTCCTTGCCGCCCGCGATCATCTCTGGTGTCGTCTCGCTGCGCTCGCGTCGCTCTCGTGGTTCACGCTCTTCGCGTGGCGCACGCTCTGGTCGAGGCGCTCGTGCCGGTCGCTCGGCTCGTGGCGCGGCGCTGCGCTCTGGGCGTGCCGCGCGTGGTGCAGCCTCGCGTGGTGCAGCTTCTCGTGGTTCAGCATCTCGTGGTGCTGCGGCGCGTGGTGCCGCTGCGCGAGGGGCAGGCTCAGTGGACCGCTTCGGTGCGCTGCCGGCAATAGCGCTCGCAGGTGCGGCAACAATGCGCGCAGGTTCTGCGCCCATGCCGAGCACGCCCTTTGAGCCTGGGGCGATGATCTCAAAGTCGAGGTCGGCGAGTCCAACCTTGAAGGTCTCGCAGGCGATCTTCAGCGCCTCTTCAACGCTCTTCCCGGTGAACTCCTGGTATGCGCTCTCGCTCGCCATTACTTACCCCCTCGACGACCGTGACGGTCGTGCTTCTTGGCCGAACGAATCGTTGCGGCTGCTGATGCAGCGCGATCAAGATCCGTGCGGGTTTGTGGTGCCCCATCAACCACATCACCAGCTGGAGCGGCCTCCGGCATGGCAACAGGGAAGCGTGGTGCATGGTTCGCGGCAAAGGCGGGGTTCCAGCCGAAGAGCGGGAAGAGCCCACCGTAACCGAGGATCAAATACTGCTGCGCCAACGAGAAGATCGTGGACGCAATCCAGTAGATAAAGAGTCCCGCCGGCAGGATGCCGCCGTACAGGACGGAGATGAGCGGCAGGATCACCAGCATCTGGCTCTGCGCCGCCGCAGACGGATCACCCTTCGCCGCCTTCCCTTGCGGGAGTGTCATGCGTGTCTGCAGCACCTGCAGTAGCGCGCTGACGAGAGCGAGTGGCGAGATGCCAATGCCGACAAGGCTGATCGGCGCCCACGGGATTGACGCCTGCAGGTTGCCGAGCCACGGGATGACTGACTCAATGCACGGCTTCATGTTGTCGTATGCGGCGGTGCCGAGGCCGTTCGCGCAAACAAGGCCCACCTGCTCGCCAATATTGACGCCGAAGACGTTCAGCATCGCCGTTGGGTCTGGGTTGGTTAGGCCGTTTGAGATCACCGTGTACATCGGAATGAGGACAACAAACTGAAGCAGCGTTGGGAGGCAGCCGCTCAGCGGGTTAATGCCGCGCGTCTTATAGAGCTCCGCCTGCGCCTGTTGAATCTTCATGCGGTCGCCCTTGTAGCGGCGCTGAATCTCTGCAACCTCTGGCTGCAGCATCTGCGTGCGTCGCTGCGAAACAAGCTGCTTCCTGTACGGCGAAATCAAGATGATGCGGATCACAACGGTGAGAAGCAAGATTGCAATGCCGATATCGCCAGTGAAGCGGTCGAGCAGCACCAACCCAATGAAGAGCGCCTGGAAGACTGGTGTGAAGAGCCAGGCGATCAAGCTGAGTGGGTCGGCTCCTGGTGACGACGGTACGAGTGGTGGGTGCGGGGTTACTGATGGGCTTGCCGTTGCAGCCGCGCCGTCTCCTCCGCCACAGGCGACGGCGATTAGCGCAACGAGCGCGAGCAGAGTGATGAGGCCAGCGTTGCGCCGGATCAGGTTCATCACGGCACTCATCGAACCGGATCCCATCCGCCGGCGCTGAGTGGCGAGCAGCGCGCGATGCGGCGCGCCCCCATCCAGCTCCCCTTTACAACTCCGTACTTCATGATCGCCGCTTCGGTGTAGCGCGAGCAGCTCGGCTCAAAGCGGCAGCTCGACGGCAACCACGCGAAGAGGAATCGGTAGAGGTGGATCAGTGCAACGGCGGCGCGCTTGATGACGTTCGTCATGACGCGCTCACCTTCAGGAGCTTTGCGCGACGAAGGCAGTCGCTCATTGCGGCGCGCAGCTGCTCGCTGGTTGCGGTAGCGGCTGCGGCGCGCACGCCGATCAGTGCATCAGTACCTGGTCGTACCTGCGGTGCAAGATCGCGCGCGATCACCTTGAGTCGGCGGCGAATGCGATTGCGCACTACGGCGCCACCGATCTTCTTGCTTGCGGCAATGCCAATGCGGAAGGCAGGGCTCTCTTCTGCGCGCACCACATAGCGAACGCCGAGCAGTGGCGTGTTGACGCCGGGCGCGGCGGCAAGGGCCGTAAAGTCAGCTGCGGTTCGAATCATGTCGAAACCTGCGGGGCGCGAGTGCGCCGGCCCGCTCAGACGGTGAGGCGCTTGCGGCCGCGTGCGCGGCGACGAGCCAAGACCTTGCGGCCTGAGGTCGTCGACATGCGCTTACGGAAGCCGTGTTCGCGGAATCGCTGTCGCTTCTTTGGCTGGTGCGTTCGCTTCATGTAGATCGCTCCCGTCAATGTGGCCTTGGTTTCGCTCCGCCGTACGGACCGGGTACCAAGAGGGCTGCCTGGCCTAGCGCCGCGAGGTGGGCGGATCTAGGAAGGGAAGTATCGTCGTAGGGCGTAGGGGGTGTCAATCCACGCACAAAGAGGGGGGTTGGGGGTCCCCTCCGCCCCTAGTGTTACGAGGGGCCCAGGGTTGAAAGAGACCCCGCGCGACGCGCCGTACGGGTTGCGGGGTTGCTGCTATTCTCCCCCTCCCCCAACAGGGTCTAGGTGGCCAAACCGCCACCCCGCCGACCTGTTGACGCGGGACAGAGAGAGGGAGGGCGCAGCGGAATGGATCAACGACAGGTCTGGCGCGCAACTCTCGGAGAGCTGGAGATCAGCCTCTCTCAGGCGACCTTTGAGACCTGGTTCCGTCGCACCGCTCTCATTCGCGTTGACGAAGCGAGCAGCACCTTTGTCCTTGGTGTCGCCTCCGGTTTTGCAAAGGATTGGGTTGAGGAGCGCTACCGCTCACTGATCGCGCAAACGATTGCAAAGATTGTTGGCTACAGCGTCACGCTGACCGTTGAAGTTGTCAGTGAAGCAGAGCTCGATGCACACGGCGCGCTCGGTTCGCGCAGCAAGAGCCTTCCTACTACATCAAGTCTCACAGCAGAGAGTGGTGCTGGGGTTGGCGCGTCTGCTTCACGAAGTGGCGACGCTGTCCGCATCGTTGATGCGAGTGAGCCAACGCGGCCAACAAACCTCAATGCGCGTTACACGTTCGCAACATATGTTGTTGGTTCTGGAACTCGGCTAGCACACGCCGCGTCGCAGTCTGTCTCTGAGCGACCGGGTGGTGCGTACAACCCGCTCTTCTTGTACGGCGGTACCGGCCTAGGGAAGACGCACCTCTTGCACGCGATTGGCAACGCAGTGATGGAGCGCTCGCCAAAGCGCCGCGTTTTGTACATCACTGGCGAAGCCTTCACGAACGAGTTCATCCTTGGAATTCAGCAGGGTGCTGCGGACGCGTTCCGCTCACGTTTCAGGAAGATCGACGTTCTCCTTATTGACGACATCCAGTTCATTGCTGATAAGGAGCGCACGCAGGAGGAGTTCTTCCACACCTTCAATGCGCTGCACTCCGCCGGCAAGCAGATCGTGATCACCTCAGACCGCACGCCAAAGGAGATCTCGCTTCTTGAGGAGCGCCTCCGTTCGCGCTTTGAGTGGGGCTTGATCGCAGACATCTCTTCGCCAGACCTTGAGACGCGCATTGCCATCTTGCGCAGCAAGGCGGAGGAGAGCGGCGTGATTGTTGCCGATGACGTGGTGGAGCAGGTTGCTCGCCGCGTGCAGAGCAACGTTCGTGAACTCGAGGGGGCGCTCACCCGTCTTGTCGCCGTCGGACGACTAAGTGGAATGCCAGTAACGATGGAGTTGGCCGCACGTGTCTTGAGTGAGGCGGTCTATCCGAACCCGAAGCGCATCCTTGAGCCGGAGCAAGTTGTCTCCGTGGTGGCGGAGCACTTCGGTTTGACGGTGGAGCAGCTCCGCGGGCCGAAGCGCGACCGTGAAATCGTGGTGCCGCGGCAGATCGCGGCCTACCTCTCCCGCGAAGAGACAGATGCCTCCCTGGTCCGCATTGGCGGGGCCCTCGGTGGCCGTGACCACTCAACCATCATCCACGGGTGCGCCAAGATTGAGCGTGAGATGAGCTATGACGCCGAGCTTCGCCGGGAGGTGGCGTTGCTGCGAGAGGCCCTGCTCCGCCTCGGACGAGGGGTTGCCTCCGCTAACTAGATTGTGGGGAACCGGTGGAAAAGTACCTCCGGTTGCCCGTTTTGCGCACAACCAGGCCCCTTCTTGGGGTAAAGGTGTGGAGAACCGGCGAGAGTTCTCCTCCCGCCCTCCACAAGTTTGGCGCCAGGCCTCGCTGCCGGGAGGCGGTCGTCCCCTTAGAGAGGGGGGTTTCCCACGGGTGGGGCGTGCGGGGTTGATCTCAACCCTCCACAGGTTCCACACTACGAAGAGGACTACTACGGGATATAGAGAGATAAGAGACTATTAGCCAGACGCTCTGGTCTAGATGTGGAGGAAGAGATGAAGTTTTCAGTGATTCAGGAGCACCTCGCGCGAGGCCTTTCCGTGGTTGGTCACGGCGTGGCCTCTCGTAACACGCTCCCGATCCTCTCCAACGTCTACCTAGGAACTGAAGACGGCGGGCTCCGCCTTGTTGCAACAAACCTTGAGATCGCCGTCACCCACTGGGTTCCAGCGAAGATTGAAGAGAAGGGGGCAACAACAATCCCCGCCCGCCTCCTCAGCGACGTGGTCAACGGGCTCCCGAACGAAAAGATCGACGTTGAGCTTCTCGCCGACGGCCGTGTGCACTTGAAGTGCGGGAGAAGCGCCTCACACCTTCGCGCCACACCCGCCGACGACTTCCCGCAGGTTGGCGCCGCCGGCGAACGAGTAACGGCACGGATGACCCAGAAGGCCCTCCGCGCAGCGCTCGACTCCACCGTCTTCGCCGCCGCTGGCGACGAAGCGCGACCGATCCTTACTGGTGTCCTCACAACGTTTATTGGCGAGAAGGCAACGTTTGCAGCGGCAGACAACTACCGCATCGCGGTAGCTGGCGCAGCGCTCGCCGAAGCAGCGCCGGAGACGAGCGTGATTGTTCCAGCACGCGCGTACGCTGAACTCCTTCGCCTCCTCACCGATGTTGACGAGCTGGTAGAGATCACGCTCACGCCTGCAAAGAACCAACTGCAGTTCAAGCTCGGCGACACCATGCTGGTGAGCCGCCTCATCGACGGACAGTTCCCACCGTTCCAGCAGGTCATTCCAACATCACACACAACGAAGGCAATCATCGTTCGCGACGACTTCCTTCGCGCCGTAAAGCTTGCGCAAGTTGTTGCCGACGCATCGGCGCACATCGTTCGCTTTGCGATCACCACAGAAGGAGGCGGGGCGATTGACATCACCGCCGCTGCAGATGTTGGCGACCACGCGGCGCACGTTGAGGCAAAAGTTGAAGGCGAAGGCACAACGATTGCGTTCAACGCAAAATATCTTGTTGACGTGCTCTCGCGCGTTGAGGCAGATCAGTTCTCACTGGAGCTCACCGGCCCGGTTGCCCCAGGGCTTCTTCGCCCACTCGACGGACGAGACTACCTCCACGTTGTGATGCCGGTGCGAACCCCCTCCTGATCCCAGGCGAGCAGTTGCGCCGCAAGGGCGACAAGGGACGAGGTGAACACGGACTGCTGAGAGGAGAGCAATGATTGAGCGCGTGCGCCTGCAGCAGGTTCGCAGTTGGACCGCGGGCGACATCACCTTCACTGACGGCCCCCACATCCTCTGGGGGGCGAACGGCGCCGGGAAGACAACAATAGTTGAAGCCCTTCTTGTCACTGCGACCGGTCGTTCGCACCGCGCCTCCCCGCTCCGCGAGCTTGTACAAGAGGGGGCCGAAAACGGTCTCATCGGTGTGGGTGTCCGCAACAGTGATGAACGCGCAGATGATCCGCTCGCGCACTCCGTCCTCACCGTAGAGATTGGACGAACGGAGCGAACAAAGTACAGCCTGAACGGCACCCCGCGCCGTAGTGAAGCGCTCGGCGAGCGCCTAAAGGTCGCCACCTTTGTTCCAGAGGAGACCGGGTTGGTTGTTGGGGCGCCCGCGATTCGCCGCACAGCGCTCGACCGTATCGCAATCCAGTGGCGCCCTGGCTACCGCGCGGCACTCACGAGATACGAGCGCTCGCTCAAGCAGCGCAACAGGCTTCTGAAAGATGCACTCAAGAGCGACGGCGCGGCACGACGAGCCGCCGCAGCTGAGATGGCACCGTGGACCACACTCCTCATTGAGAGTGGCGCCGAACTGGTTACAGCACGCCTCGCGCTACTTGACGCTCTCGCCCACCCGCTCAGCGCAGCGCACCGCGAGGTTGCCCCAGAAGAGGAGCCACTCTCTGCGCACTACCTCTCACGTGAACAACATCAGCCTGGCGAAAGCGCAACGGAAGCCGCAGCGCGGCTCCGCCAATCGTTTGATGAGACGGCGGAGAGCGAGGGGTATCAAGGACACACGCTTGTTGGCCCACACCGAGACGATCTTGCCTTTCATGCCGGCCGCCGCAACCTGGCAACCATCGCCTCACGCGGTCAACAGCGCAGCCTCCTCCTCGCCCTCCTCTTTGCAGAAATTGAGCTACTCACAGACAGCGCTGGCCACCCACCGCTCCTCCTCCTCGATGACGCCTTCTCGGAGCTCGACCCGCAGCGCCGAGATCACCTCGTGGAACGACTTGTTGCACTCCCACAAGCGATCATCACAACAACGGCACTAAGTGATCTTGTGCCACGGCTTGTAAAGAGCAGCACCTGCCGAGAAGTTGCGCGTGGTGTGCACGGGAGCGAGGTGAGAGATGCCTGACCAGAAGCCACGAAAAGGGCGACCGCAACAGATCGGCTCGCTCATCCCTGAGGCGGCACGAGCACTTGGGTTTGAGGCGGAGCTCGAGCTCTCAAAGCAGGCGACAACATTCACGAGCGTGCTGCAGGCGATTGCGCCCCACCTTGCGAAGAAGTGCAGGCTTATCGGAACGGAGCGCGGGCGGCTGATCGTAGAGGCCGACGACCGCGCTGCAGCACAAGAGCTACACCTCCGCGGCACTGAGATTGCGAGCGCGTATACGCATCACAAGGAGGGGGGCCGCACGCTCGGGGTTTCCGTTCGGTTATCAAACGTCGACCAGACATCCAGAGAAAACGAGTAGGCGTATCCTCCTCCAATGACAGCGCAAACCCCTCGCCCAACCATCGTCTCCGCCACAACAAGCGTGGTGGTCGGAAAAAGCTGTGCGCTTCTTCTTCGCATGCCAACAACCCCAACAGAGGAGCGAACGCTTGGCGCGCGCGCGATCATCATCTCCTCACCGAACCTAAACGACCAAGTTGGACGAAAGCTAATAGAAGAGGCGCTCAACTCCTTTGACACCAGTGCAGGCGCGAGCGCAACGGAGCGCGCGCGCAACATCATTACAAAGCTACGCGTCACCCTTGGCGAGAATAGTGAGATCTGCATGGTCGGCATGCTTCCACGCGAAGCGTGGGCAGCAACCACCAGTGGCATCAGTGCCGCCGCGCTCGTCCTGCGAGAGACACGTCGCGTCACAATCGCACTTCCGAGCGGCGCACCCGGGGCGAAGGCGCCTTCAGCAACACGACAAGGTGTGACGGTTGGAAGGCTGCTGATTAGCGAAGGCGATCGCATCGCATTAGCGGAAACATCAGAGGGGGCCACCGCACTACTGAAGGTTGCCCTAGGCGACGATGGCGAGCGGGAGGAGGTCGGCGCAGTCATCGCACTGTTAACACCTGCAACAACCAACCCCCGAAGAGCGGAACGACACGAAGAGACGCTCCTCTCAATTCCTGCAGACAACATTGCGCAAGCAAAGGCGCGTGCGCGGGTCCGGTGGGAGGAGGGGAACGACGAGCGAAACGAACAGATCGCCGCCGCGGTTGCACCAAAACCAACAGGGGACCCCCGCCGTCCAGAGGGGGCGACAACCCCATACACACCGATTGACCGAGCGGCACAAGAGGTGATCGCAGTGCGCCGAGGCGGTGGAGTTCGCGCAAGCGCCACGCCGCGCGGAGCGGAGCCGCGCCCAGAACGACCAAGCCGAGAAGGTCGCGCCCGAGACGCGGCGAGAAGGGCGGCGCAGGCACGCGCCGAGCGCAGCCCCGGATCCGAGCCGCGGGTTGAACGTTCGTGGGCTGAGCGCGCCGCCACAGCGCCATCTCCCATTCAGCGCGCCGTCGCTCGGTTCGCCGCAAAACTAGAGGCGCGCTTCCCGAGGCTCGCCACCAAGGAGGTCCCGCCAACACTCAGCCCTGAGCACGTAGCCAAGCGACAATCCGCCGAAGAGCGTGCGACTCGAAGTCGCCGCTTCGCCGCCTCGGCCCTCCTTGCAACGGTGCTCATCGCAGCGCTCGGCGGCGGGGCGGCCGTTTACTTGAACCAGGCGAACCCGAACCTTGATGACGCAGCGTCCGCGCGCATCGCGATGAGCGACGCGCGCCGCGCAGTGGAAGAGGCGCTCAATCCAACAACCAACCTTCTGGTTAACGATCCAGAACGTGCAAAAAATCTCCTGGTCTCAGCTACGGAAAGCTTAAACATCGCAGAGGCGGGCGGAGCACCAGCAGACGAGATTGCAGCGCTGCGAGAGCTGATGTTGCCGGCGCTTAACAAGATCTTCTTCCTAACCGAGGCAACCGTGATGGAGGTGTTTGATTTCTCTTCGGCGAGCGTGCCAATCGCCATCACCGCAATCACGCAGGGGCCAGACGGCTACTCATACATCATTGATGACTACTCGGGCGCGGTCTACCGCGTTGATCCTGCAGCGCAACCCAATCCACGAGCCACCGTGGTCTTTCAGCCAGGCTACGACCTGTTTGGAAGCAGGACGGGGCGTGCACAAGCGATCATGTCGGCCGGCCCAGACCTCGTGATCTTTGACGCCTCATCAAACCTTTGGCGATGGCGACCGGCGGACAGCAGCGGTAAAGGGACACTCGTGAAGCTTCGCGTGCGTGACGGAGAGCTCTGGGGGAGTGACGTGAAGATCATCTCCGGGTTCGCCGCAGACGAAGGGACGGGCCTCTACCGCCTCTACGCGGTTGATCCCTCCGCGCGACAGATCCTTCGGTACGCGCCTGCGCCAGACGGAACGGGTTATCCGGCACCGCCGACCGGATATCTCATTAACCCAACGTCGCTTGCAAGCGTTGAGGCGCTTGCGATCGACGGCGACCTTTACCTTTCGCAGAACGGCGCGATTCGCCGATATGTTGGCGGTGCGGTGGATGAGTGGACACCCGCAGATCCTGGCGACAGTGCGCTACGCAGCGCTCCGCAGATTAGTCTCATCTTCTCCGCTGGCGCGAGCAGGACCGGCGTGATCTACGGATGGGATAGCGAGAACCAGCGCATGCTTACCTATAGCAAGGGGAGCTCAGGCAGCGTGCTCGCGCAGTACAGGCTCCTCGCGGGAGACGCTACCAGCCTCAACATCGTTGGCGGATACATCTCCCTCGCCGTAGACGGTGGCGCACCAACCTTTGTCTGGGCTGAGGGGGCTCGCATCCGAAGCGCCGTCCTCGGCACAGGGATCACCCCAGGGGACGACCCCTCCGCAGCGCCCACCACCGTTCCAGTGATTGAGCTACCAAGCACACAACCGTAACGAGCCGCCCCGCGCCGCCTGCGCACGGAGAGTGGAAGGGTGGGATCATCAGCAGATGGATCTACGACGTGCGGTTGTTGAAGGGGTTCGCATCCAGATGCTCTCGGGGACGCACATCCTGCTCCTCCGTGACGCGGAGGAGCAGCGCTATCTACCGATTCCAATCGGACCGAACGAGGCGAATGCGATCGCTTACCACCTCCAAGGCGTTCGGCCAGAACGACCCCTCACGCATGACATTGCAACGCTGATGATGAGCGCGCTCGGCGCAGAACTCCGCGAGGTGCGCATCCTTGAGCTCCGCGACGAGACCTTTCGCGCGCGGATGCTGGTTGCACCAACCGGTGGAGCGGTACAGGAGCTTGACGCACGACCAAGTGACGCCGTAGCACTCGCCCTCCGCGCAAACGCGCCGATCTTTATCTCGCTCGACCTGCTCGCCGCAGAAGGGATTGTTCCCGAGGCTGCAGAGGAAGAGCGACTCTCACTCTTCCGTGAATTTGTTAACTCGCTCGACGGAGAAGAAGGGCCACCAGCGAGTTGATTTAGAGGAGCGGCTCCCCACGACGAAGCGCAGCGCCGCGATCACGCCAGAGGGCGAACCTTAGTGACCAGAAGTCTCTGACCGCCGCAAGCACGACGCTGAGCCGCGCGCCACTCGCCGATCCAGCGGTACGCGGAAAGTGTGGGACGCCAACCTCTTCAATGGCCACACCTGCGGCACGGAGCTTAATGAGTAGCTCAGCAGAGAAGAAGGCACCATTGGAAGCAATGGAAACGTTAGCCAACACACCACGATCAAAGAGCTTCATCGCACAATCAACATCGCGTATGTTGAGTGAGAACCAGAAGCGGTTTGCAAACCGGTAGACGCCCGCATACACCCTTCGAACCAGTGGATCTGCGCGGCGCAGCCTGAACCCTACTGTCACCGGTGCGTTACGCTCGCGTGACACTTGTAGCAAGAGCGCAAGGTCTGCAACGCGGAACTGACGATCACCATCAGTAAAGGCAACAAAGCGCATCGTTGCAGCGGCGAAGCCGCTTCGAAGCGCACCGCCGTATCCACGATTCTTCTCGTGGCGAACCAGGCGCACCACCCCAGGGTGTGCAGCAACAAGCCTCGCTGCAACCGCTGCGGTGCCGTCAGTAGATCCGTCGTCCACGATGATCACTTCATAACGCGTAGCGAGCGTGGGGAGTGAGGCGAGCGCTTCGTCCACAAGCGGGAGAAGGTTCTCCTCCTCGTTATGGCACGGGAAGAAGAGGGAGAGTTCATCAATCAGTATCGGCATACTCTTCCTCCGCGGCTACACTCACAGCATGAACGGCGCGAAGCAGAGTTCAACATCCGGCTGGCCTACCAGCACGAGCATCGTATTCATCATCGCCTGCGCGGTCACGCTGCGGCTCATCATCGCATACGCGATTCTCCCTGCTGACGCTGGGTTCGCGGCAGATCTCAACGCATTTAGGAGCTGGGCCGCCGATCTTGGTGCGAACGGACCGTGGGGGGCATACGCGCGAGGCTACTTCCTTGACTATCTCCCAGGCTACCTCTGGATACTCTGGCCGCTCAGTGCGATCAGTAGCGCGCTTACGTCAAGTTTCGACCCCGGCGCGCTGGTAAAACTCCCAGCCATCCTTGCGGACGCACTGCTGATCCTTGCCACCGTGCGCCTCGCTGCCGATCTTGGAGCCTCAGCTCGCGCGCAACGAAACGTCGCGCTCCTTCTTGCCTTCACACCAATCATCTGGCTCACCTCCGCGGTCTGGGGGCAGGTTGACTCTGTTGGAACGACACTGCTTCTCCTTGCCACCTCAGAACTGATTCGCGGCAAAACACTTCGCGCTGCTGCACTCGCGGCACTCGCCGCTGTGGTGAAGCCACAGTTCGGCATCCTGATTCCACTCCTCGCCGCTCTCGCTCTGATTCGCGCTCGCCGCGCAGGTGATCCGTGGGGTGTGGTGTTGGCCGGACTCGTTGGCACAGCGGTTGTCTCCCTTGTCGCCTTCCCGTTCGGGCTCACCGTGGTGGACGTGATCGGCAAGGTTGGTGAGGCGGCGGGGAACTACCCATATCTCAGCGTCAACGCATGGAACCCGTGGGCACTCGTCAGCACCGACGGGACCGGACTCCTCCTTAACGGTGGTTGGGGGAGCGACCTTGCGCCACTCGTTGCGGGCGGACCACCCGCCGTTCTCTGCGGCGCTGCACTCCTTATTGGCGCCATCCTTGCGGCACTCTGGGCGGCACGGGGCGACAACAGGGTGCGCACCGTTGCCGCCCTCACGTTCATCGCCATCGCATTTTTTGTGTTGCCGACACGCGTTCATGAGCGGTACCTCTATCCGGCCATCCCGCTCGCGCTCGCGCTCGCTGCGGCGATCCCGCGTTGGCGACCGATCGCTGCAGCTGTAGCAGTCGCCTTTCTACTAAACAGCTGGGGTGCGCTAACCCTTGACTACCTGAAGAACCCTGGCCTGCCAGATCTCGGCCCAATCACTGACCTGCTCCACACCCCAACCGCAATACTGCTCGTGGTGGCGCTCTCCCTTTACGCGCTGTGTGCCAGCGGCTGGCAACTTTTCCGTTCGCAACCTGAACGGCCACGCGCCGCCGCACGAGCCACAGCGGCAAAGCGGCCGTTAACGCCAGCCCAACAGCCGGCGCCGAGAGCGCCGCTCAACCGTGTCGATCTCTGGATGATCGTCGTGATCGCCGTCACCGCACTCTCACTTCGCGGCTGGCGCGTTGGAGAGCCGACACGCTTTGAGTTCGACGAGGTGTATCACGTGCGCACCGCAACGGAGTTTATGCAGTTCTGGCGCTACGACGACCCGCACGCAATCTATGAATACACGCACCCACACGTTGCAAAGTATGCGATCGCCGCCGGACTCGAACTCTTCGGCGCGCCGCGCGTTGATGGGAGAAGTGAGTACGGAACATCAATCACAGCTATCGCTTCACGACCTGAGGGAGCAGGCATCAGCGCACTGATCTGGGTCGCTACACCGGATCGCGTTGACGTTCTGCGCGCTGAGACGCGCACACTAGCTGCTTCTATCAACATCCCCGACACCACTCACCTCGTCGCCGCAGACGATGGTTCACTTTGGGGCGTGACGAAGAGCGGAGAGACCTTCCACGCATCAGCGCAGGGAGCGGAGAGCGGTGTAGCGGGAGAGATTCGCACGTGGGCTGGTGGTGCAGTTGGCGCAACTGCGATCGCACCACTCGGCGAGACACTCTTTGTTGCGGCGGGCGATCAGGTGCTTCGCGTCACCAACGGAGTCTTGGAGGCAACCGCGTCAGTGCGCGGCGCAACCGATCTCACTCTCGTTCAAGCAGAGGGGGAAGATCGACTCGTTGCCTCTGGTGAAGACGGTATCACCGTGATGAGTGCAGACGATTTAAGCGGCGCGATGGTGAGCGCACGACCCGGAGGTTCGCGCAGCGTTACTGTGGTGAACTGGTTTGACACACCACGAATCTATACAGCAACTGCAGATGAAATTGTTGTGTATACGATCCGCGAGAGCGGTGCCGCATACGAGACGGAGAAGATTGCAATCCCCGGCGCCACAGCGATCGTGGCAAACAACGCAACGAGGATCATTCACGCCGTCGCACCCGGTGTAACGGGAGCCGCACTCTGGAGCATTGAGCCAAACGGTAACGCGCGATTCGCTGACGTCCCGCTTGGCAGTGAACGCGGTGATAGCGCAGCATCAACGGAGATTGTGGGCACTGCGCTCGACGCCTCCTCTGAGCTACCGAACGGCGGCCGTGGTGAACTGTTGGTCGCCTGGCCAGGCGGAGAGATCGCACAGCTCTCCGTTGGCGACCTCACGGCAGGATGGCGATGGCCCGGTGTGATCGCTGGCGCACTGGCGGCGGCGCTCCTCGCCCTCCTCGCGCGACTCCTCACGGAGCGTCGTGATGTGGCGGCGCTTGTCGGCACCCTTGCGCTCCTTGACGGCGCCGGGTTTGTGCAGAGCCGCATCGGCATGAACGACGTCTACCTACTCGCCGCACTACTCGCCGCATGTTGTGCATTTGTTGCATGGCTGCAGGGTCGGGTGCACACCACACGTTCGAGAGCACTCCTTCTGCTCGCCACAGGAGCAACGCTCGGCATAGCGCTCGCAAGCAAGTGGGTGGCGATCTACGGAATCGGCGCGCTCGGAGCCGCTTGGCTTTCACGCAGCGCTGGAGGAAGAGTTGTTGTGGTGGGCGGACTCGTCCTCCTTGGTGCGCTCCTCCTGCCGCCCGCGCTCGCACGGAGTGCGGAGAGCACGCGTATTCCGAACCTCCCCTTCCTCTTGGTGGCGGTAGCGACACTGGCTGCTACAACCGCCGCCGCCTGGCGCGCTGGGCTTCTACGCCGCGCGGATCTCTCAACGCACGCCGCGTCGCGGCTCGCCGCGTTTAGTGGCGAGGCGCTCCTTGTTGGGTTTGCGCTCGTTGCACTCCCGCTCGGCGTCTACCTGTTGAGCTACGTGCCGTGGGCGGCGCTCGGCAACCAGATCGTTCCAGGATGGCCGGTAGGGAACACCGGTCAGACACTCGTCGACCTCACCGCATCCATGTATCGGTATCACGACACGCTGCGCGTTGCGCACGCTGCAAGCTCACCCTGGTGGGCGTGGCCACTCGATTTGAAGCCCGTCTGGTTCTCTCAAGAGAGCTACGCAGCGCTCGGCGCGTGGACCGGCGCCGTCTACGACGGGGGCAATGTTGTCTCACGCGTGCTTGGCGTTGCGGGAACCGTGTGGATTGCACTGCAGGCGTGGAGGCAGCGAAGCATCGGGTTGGCGAGCGTGCTGATTCTCTACTTCGCACTCTGGCTACCGTGGGCGCGCATTGATCGCGCCGCGTTCCAGTACCACTACTTCCCGTCGTCGCAGATTGCACTGATCTCTCTCGCACTCTTGCTCGCAGATCTTCGACGCGGAGACGCGCTCGCCGCGCGCCTCACGCGCATCGGACTCGGTGCACTGGTAGTTGCCGCCCCACTCCTCTGGGCGCTTACCGCGCTGCTCTGCTCTGCCGCCGGCGTCCTTGATGTCTACGCAGAGAGTCAGGTCTGTACCGCTGGCGGCTTTGCAACACCAGGCCCGATCATTGGTGCAGCGCTACTGATCCCAGCCGCGTACGTCGCCTGGTCAGTTCAGCGCGTCACAGATGCGCGGCGCATCTTCCGTTGGGCACTCATCTCGATCGCTGGTGTTGCGGTGGTCTGGTATCCGAACTGGTCAGGACTCCCGCTTCCAACTGGCATCCATAACTTCTATCAAGGGATTCTCCCAACATGGACATGGGCGTTTCAGTTCGGCGTGACGCTCGAGAAGCCAGACGATGCTGCAACAGCTGGCGACGGAACGCTACTCGTACTCGCGCTGCTCGCAGGCGTTGTGCTACTCACCTACGCTCTGCTCAAGCGCATGAGCAGAGGTGAACTCAACCAAGATCGCACGTAGCGGAACACCATCGGTCGCTAGGAGTCGCTCAACTCCGGCTGGAAGCGCAACCGCTTCGCCGCTTGCAACACGCTGACGCTCGTCGGCAAGTGCGAGCCAACCGCCACCCTCAATAACGATCAACAGGCCGTCGTTAGGACTACGAACCGGTCCAAGTGCGGCGCGGTCGCTCAGCGCAATCTCGGTGATGTGCGCGTTTGCGCCTGCGTGAAGGAGTGCGCTGGCAACGCCGATCGCGCCAGCTTCGCGTTCTATGCGGCGGTTACCGGGACCGAAGCGGCGGATCTCCACCGCGTGGAGCTCAGCGCTTCTTGCTGCCGCTGCGGCGGTTTGGACGCTTGAGCGTTGCCTCAATGCCGTCGCTTACCTGGCGCCGCGCGCGTAGCGCCGCTTCGTGTGCAGCCTCACCAGCGAACTGTGGTGGGAAGCGATTCACGACGGTGTCGCGCAGCAGGTAGAAGCCAATCAACGTGGTGGCAATTGGGAAGATGCCGTACCACTGGAATGCGGCGTAGATGAGATTGAGGCCGAAGGTGGTGACGCCGATCCAAAGCAGGTACTCCCACTCATCTCCGAGCACGCCCCTGGCACGCGAGCCGCGCGTTGCAACCGCATACGCAACGATCGTCATGATGAAGAGGGCGAGGTTGACCATCCAGAACGGCGTATAGAAGGTGCCGAGTCGCGCGTTCAGTGCAACGAAGAGATACTCCCAGGGCCACTGCGCCATTGCGTTACCTCATGCTTCAGTTGATCCGACAAGGGGTCGGCTCGCTTGACGAGTATGCCATCATCGCCCCCATGCGGGTCCTCGTTGTCGCCACTCCAGCAGCGCCTGCGGTCACACGCTTGGCGCCAACGCTCGCCACACTGCTCGCGCACGGCGCCGAGATCTACGCTCACGAGCCGCTCAGCACGGAGCTCGCCCGCGAGGGGATCCCCCACACTCCGCTGAACGCCACGGCGCTCGACGCCACCATTCGCGGCCTTACCGCGGCCGACCTTCTTATTGCGCCGCTCGGCCCGGGCGACGTCCGCGAACCACTCGCCGCGGTCGCCCGTGCGCTCAGCCTTGGAGCAAACACCCCGCTCATCCTGGTCGACCCGGCGGACGCGGGTGACCTGATTGGCGCCCTCTCGCTGGCGCGCGGCGGTGGCGAAGCTGACGGCGCGGTGGGCGGCGTAGTGGGCGGCGCCGCTCGTGACCGACTGACGCAACACGCCGCATTTGCGGTGGCGGCCGCACTCGCCCCAACAGCGCGCGGCGGCGACCAACTACCAGAACGAGAAATCATCCTTCTTGAGCGGCTGCGCAACTTTGCACACGGTGAAAATCCGCACCAACAGGCGGCCGCGTATCGGCGCAGCGATCAGCAAACAGCGGGCCCACTCAGCGCGCAGCTCGTCCAGGGAGCAGAGCCAACACTGAACGATCTTCTCGACCTTGATGCTGGCGCGCGTCTCGTTGCTGACCTCCCAATCCCAAGTGCGGCACTGATCCGACACACTGATCCGATCGGCGTTGCAACCGCAGAGACACCACTTGGCGCACTCCGTCGCGCACTTGAGACCGACAGCGTTGCAACATCAGGCGCCATCATTGCGCTCAACACACCAATTGATCAGGCAGCAGCGGCAGAGATAGCAAACGGGAGTTATGAAGCGGTCGTTGCGCCTGGAGTTGCAGATGAGACTGCGGCAAGCACGCTCGCAACGCGAAAAGATCTCCGTGTACTGATCTACAGCGCAGCACACCCTACAACGCTTGACATCATCGGACTGAGCTCTGCAGTCTTC
>JAPLHQ010000069.1 GCA_026389555.1 Chloroflexota bacterium | reverse complement strand
GCGTACAGATCGCAGCGAGCATTCTGAATGCTGACCTTGGCGCGCTGCGCGAGGCGGTGCAAGAGGCGGAGCGCGCAGGAGTCGATCGTATCCACCTGGACATCATGGATGGCCACTTCGTGCCGAACCTCACCTTCGGTCTGGCAACCGTTGAGGCGCTTCGTGGCGTGACGAAGCTGCCGTTCGATGCGCACTTGATGATTAGCAACCCTTCCACATGGGCTTCGCGGTATGCGGAGGCTGGCTGTCAGACGGTTGCAATTCATGTGGAGGCCCCAGAGCGTCACGCCGCAACCCTTGAGTCGATCCGTAGCGCTGGCGCGCTCGCCGGCCTTGCCGCAGATCCTGGAACACCAGTGGATGCACTCTCCGCCTTTGCGGAGCAGCTCGACTTTGCGCTGGTGATGACGGTGAAGTCTGGCTTCGGTGGTCAGTCATATCAGCCTGAGGCTGCGGCGCGCATTCCTGCCCTCCGTTTGCTCTTAGGGGCGACGCGACTGATACATGTTGATGGCGGGATTAAGGCTGGCACCGCTGCGGACACGGTGAAGCAGGGTGCCGACGTGCTGATTGCAGGAACGGCGCTGTTTGGCGCGGCAGAGATGGGGGCGGCAGTTGCGTCGCTCCGCCCGAAGGCGTAGCGGAGAGCGGCTTAGGCGCCCTTAGTTGCCGTTCGGCGGCAGGAGGTGCAGACGAGCACGCGCTTGGTCGTCCCGCCGGAGAGCACCATCGTTGGCTGCAGGTTGGCGCGGAAGCGTCGGTGTGCACGGACGCGGTTCATTCCGACCGACTGGGGGTTAAACCCAGAGATCGAATCCTTGCCGCAGAGGACGCAGAAGCGGGCCATATGCTCTCCTTGCTGTCAGTTGGGCGCCCGCTAGGGACGCGCCGCCAATCGTGCCGTATCGTAGCAGGAACGCCGAAGGGCTGAGCCACGCGAGGCTGAGGGAGGTCGGAATGCCGAATGGTGCCATCTACGCATGGAGGGGAGAGCGCCTGGCGCGCGCGCCCCTGGCCCGAGCATGAGGCTGGCCCGATGAGCAGGAAGAGCTGGGACGGGGTTGAACTGATGGCCGCCCTCCGCTCGGGGGCCGAACGGCTTGAGTCACGCGTTGCAGAGGTAAACGCGCTCAACGTCTTCCCAGTCCCTGACGGCGACACTGGAACGAACATGCTCGCCACCCTGAAGGCGGCGGTCGCTGAGGGTGAGGCGACCCTCGCCGCGGGGGTCACCGCAATTGATCAGGTGAGTGAGGCGGTCGCGCGCGGCGCGCTCCTCGGCGCGCGCGGTAACTCTGGCGTCCTCCTCTCGCAGATCCTGCGCGGTCTCCCGCAGGCGGTCCGTGGCCGTAAGCGCGCACGCGCATCAGAGATTGCGAACGCTCTCTCGATCGGCGTCCTGCACGCCTACAGTGCCGTTGCCACGCCAACGGAGGGGACGATCCTCACCGTTGCGCGTGAGGTGGCGGCGAGCGCTCTCGCCGATATCGAAAGCGCCACCGAACTACGCCCGTTCCTCTTGAAGATCGCAGAGTCGGCGCGCGTTTCCGTTGATAAGACGCCAACCCTTCTTGCCGTCT
The DNA here is from genome assembly GCA_026389555.1 of Chloroflexota bacterium. Taxonomy (GTDB): domain Bacteria; phylum Chloroflexota; class Limnocylindria; order Limnocylindrales; family Limnocylindraceae; genus Limnocylindrus. The sequence continues at coordinate 13,382 of JAPLHQ010000069.1, read as the reverse complement.
TGCGAGAGGCGGGCGTTGTTGACTCTGGTGGCGCCGGACTCCAACTCATCCTTGAGGGGATCGCCGACGTTCCATTTGTTGTCCCGTCTGCCACTGGCGATGATGGCGATGCGCGCATCAAGGAACCAGTGCCAGTCGCCGTGCCAGCCGTAGCGAGCGCTCCGGGCACGAGCGCGAGTGAGTCGAGCGAGTATGGCTATGAGACCGTCTACATCCTGCATGCGAGCGACACGCCGCTCGACCTTGTGAAGATTCGTGCCGACCTTGAGGGTCTCGGCGAGAGTGTCCTCGTTGCTGGGGATGCGAAGACCTGTAAGGTGCACGTCCACAACCTGCAACCGGATCTGATCCTTGCGTATGGGATCGCTCATGGAGAGGTTCGCGGCGTGACGATTGAAAATTTGGATCAGCAGAGTGCAGAGCGGGCAACTGGGCATGGAGCCTTTACCGATCTTTCAACCAAAGTTGGCGCATCATCAGCGGCCGCGCCGACGCCGCTTCAGCAGGGGACGGCGGTTGTTGCCGTAGCAGCGGGTCGCGGGCTGGCAACAATCATGCAGTCTGCCGGCGCCGCGCAGATCGTTCATGGCGGCCAAACGGAGAATCCATCTGCGGCAGAGATCGCCGCTGCGATCAGCGCAACGGGGAAGAGGGATGTGATCGTCCTTCCGAATAACAGCAACGTCGTCCTTGCCGCCCGCCAGGCGGCGGATCTGGTCGCGGCAAACGTGACCGTTGTCCCTACTCGCAACGCCGCCGAGGGGATTGCGGCGCTCCTGACATGGGACCCGTCACTCCCTGCAGATGAGGCGGCGAAGCGATTTGAGAGTGCGAGGACAACGGCACGCACCTTCCGCATCGTTGAGGCGGTCCGCGACGCCGTGGTGAAAGGGGTGAGCGTGCGTTCAGGCGAGGTGATGGCGCTTGATCCAGTTGACGGCATCATTGCCACAGGGGGAGATGATCTTGCGGCGCTGACGAAGGCGCTGAGTGGAGAGCGCGCCGAACTCCTCACCCTCTATCTCGGCGCTGATGTTGATCAGGCGGCCGGAGAGCGGATGGCGGATGCAGCACGGAGTGCGATTAGCGGCGTTGAGGTGGAGCTCGCGCGTGGCGAGCAGCCAATTGAGCGGGTACTCGTGAGCCTGGAGTGAGCGACGATCCGAGCGGCCTGCCGCTCAAGGGGCTCAACCTGCCGGGCGGGGCAAGCCTCCTCCGTGGACTCGCTCGTTTAGGTGTCACCAGCGTCGCTGAACTGCTCCTCTATCTCCCACGTCGATACGAAGACCGTCGTGCGATCACGCCAGTTGCGGAACTCGCCGCTGGAGCCCCTGCAACGATTCGCGCGCGCGTGGTTGACCTACGCGTGGAGAAGACCTGGCGACGTGGAGTCCAACGCACGATCGCAACCCTTGCCGACGAGAGCGGCGCTGTTGACGCGGTCTGGTATGGACGTCGATTCATTGAGCGCCGTCTCACCCCGAACCTTGAGATCGTCGCCTCCGGTCGGGTGAAGGCACTCGGCTGGCGGGTACAGCTTGAGGCACCAGAGTTCAGCCCAGTTGAAGGGGGAGAGACGGTCAATGCGGGACGCATCGTGCCGATCTACCGCCTCTCCAAAGGGGTGACGGCGCTGAGCCTCCGACGTGCGGTGCGCGAGCTGCTTGATCGCTTCGGCGCTGCGTTGACCGACCCGCTCCCTGCAGAGATCCGCGCGCGGCACGGGCTGATGACGCTCGCCGGCGCAATAGAGGAGGCGCACTGGCCTCACGAGTTTGATCAGCGCGACGCGGCGCTCCGCCGCCTTGCATTTGACGAACTGCTCGCCGTGCAGCTCTCGCTGGTACGACGTCGTCGCCGACGCGCGCGCGGGAGCGCGCCGAAGATGCTGGTGAGCACCACCGAGCGAACGAAGATTGAGTCTGCGATCCGTTCGGCACTCGCCGTAGGCGCAGCAGGAGGCGTTGCGTCTGAGTGGACGAGTGATCAAGAGGCGGCAATTGACGCGATCCTTACGGATCTCCAAGGAGGGGAGCCGATGCTGCGACTCCTCCAGGGCGACGTTGGAACCGGGAAGACGGCGGTGGCGCTCGTTGCTGCGGCGGTTGCGGCGGCATCTGGCTGGCAGACAGCGCTGCTCGCCCCAACCGAACTGCTTGCGCGGCAGCACGCCGCCACCGCACAGCGACTCCTTGCGCCACTCGGCATCAACGTTGAGCTACTAGTCGGGAGCCTCTCGGCGCCAGAACGTCGCCGCGTCCGCGCCGCTGCGGAGTCTGGTGCGGCATCACTCCTGATCGGCACACATGCGCTCTTCGCAGAGGCGACGCAGTTTTCGGCGCTCGGCCTTGTGGTGGTTGATGAGCAGCACCGTTTTGGCGTTGAGGAGCGCAGTCAACTCACCGCAAAGGGGGAGGGTGAGCCGCACCTCCTCCTGATGACTGCGACACCGATCCCTCGCACGATTGCGCAACTCCTCTACGCCGACGTCGCATCCTCTGAGCTGCGCGCACTCCCAGCGGGGCGCCAGCCGATTCGGACGGCGATTCGACGGAGCGGTGACCTTGAGAAGTTGTGGGCGTTTGTCGGCGCTGAGGCGGCGGCTGGGCGCGGCACCTTTGTGGTGGTGCCGCGAATCGGTGATGAGGATCCGGGTGAGGAGCCGGTCGGTGAGATTGTTGGTGAGGCCCTTGAGCGATCCGGAGAGGCGGGCGTGGAGGAGGAGGCGAAACTTTTGGCCATCGCACTCCCGAAGCTGCGCATCGGTGTGGTCCATGGGAGGCAGCGCCCAGAGATCCGCGCTCAGAACATGGCCGCCTTTGCGTCGGGAGGGCTCGACGTGCTGGTTGGAACAACGGTGGTTGAGGTGGGCGTTGATGTGCCGCGCGCCAGTGTGATGGTGGTGCTGAGTGCCGACCGCTTCGGGCTCGCGACGCTGCATCAGCTACGCGGCCGAGTTGGACGCGGTGGGAGTGAGGGCTGGTGCGTCCTCGTGAGCGACAGCGAGGATGAGGTGGCGACGGCGCGCCTGCAGGCGATCGAGTCAACGCGTGATGGCTTCCTCCTCGCCGAGCGCGATGTTGAGCTGCGCGGTGAAGGCGACGTGCTCGGCACAGATCAGAGCGGACTTCCTCCACTCCGGATTGCGGCGCTCTCACGCGCTGAGGACCGCGCACTCGCCGTTCTTGCACGTGCTGATGCGGAAGAGCTGCTCGACAGCATCGGCCGCCCCCGAGCGGCCGCTCGACCACTCGTTGAGTCGTATCTCCGCGGCTGGCCAACCGATATCTTGGTCGGCACGAAGTGAGGCAGATGTGAGGATCTCCCGATGAGTAACCGGCTGCGCATCATCGCTGGCTCACTCGGTGGCCGTCTGATTGAGGTACCAGAGGAGGGGACGCGCCCCTTCGCTGATCGTGTTCGGCAGGCGCTCTTCGCCGTGCTGGAGCCGCGACTCCCAGGCGCCCACGTCCTTGACCTCTGCGCTGGGAGTGGTGCCGCTGGCATTGAGGCGCTCAGCCGTGGCGCTGAGTCTGTCCTCTTCGTTGATCTGTCACGACGCGCCGCCGAGGTAATTCGACTGAATCTTGCTGGGCTCGATCTCGTTGCTCGCGCCGAGGTGCGCGTCGCCGATGCGGGGAGCAGCGCCGCTTCCCTTGTGGCGAGCGGGCGAGCGTTCGACCTTGTGATCGCCGACCCTCCATATGACGACCTGGCCGTACGACGCAGCATTCTCCGTGCGCTTGGGGCGACTCCTTCAGCGCTCGCCGCGCAGGGGCTTCTCGTCATCTCTGGTCGCAAGCAGAAGGAGGGGGCCGCACAGGGTGCTGCACGCGAGGGGGGAAGCGGTCTACGATTGGTGCGCAGCCTCACCTTCGGTGAGACGGTGATTGAGCTTTATGAACGCGATGTTGATCACGTGCGAGCGACGGAGCAGGTGCGAGAGACGGAGGAAGCGTGAGCGAACGAGTTGGACTCTATCCGGGGAGCTTTGATCCGATCACGTTCGGCCACGTTGATCTGATTCGGCGCAGCCTGAGCGTTGTTGATCGGCTCGTTGTTGCGATTCTTCCCAATGCGACAAAAGAGGCGCTACTGACACTCGCTGAGCGCGAGGCGCTCCTCCGCGCTGTGATCGGCGAGCAGCTCGGTGCCGACGCGAGTCGCATTGAGATTCGTGCCGCATCAAATCTTGCCGTTCGTGTTGCTGAAGAGGCGGGGGCGAGCGTCATCATTCGCGGACTTCGCGCCGGATCTGACTTTGAGGCAGAGCTGCGCATGGCACATGCGAACCGACTCCTCGCGCCGTCGATTGAGACGCTCTTCTTAATGACCGCACCAGAGCACGCCTCAACCTCGAGCCGCCTGGTGCGCGAAATCGCGCGGTACGGCGGTCCACTCGAGCGACTCGTTCCACCCGCCGTGATCCCAGTGCTGACGGCGGCGGCACGTCGCAACCCAGCAGGCGGGTGAGTCACTCCAACGAGGCCCCCCTTACGCCAGAAGGGGTGAGGGAGCCGCTGCACCTGATTGATTGCTCGCCACTTCTCTCGCAGTCATCAGGGGCGAGTGCGCCAATCCCGCACTTCAGCGTTGCGAGTGATTCTGGCGGTGAGCGTATTAGCGCTCAAGCGCAACTCCGCGCCGATCGAACGAATCGCGGCGTGCGCATTGTTGGCAGTGCAACTGGCGTTCAGGAGGGCCTCTGCGCGCGCTGCCTTGCTCCGGCACGCGCCAGCCTCCAGGCGACCCTTGACGAAGAGATCGTTGAGGAGCGCTTCGCAACGGGCGAGGCAGAACGCTTCGGACCAGGTAACTCCGTTGACCTCGGTCGACTCGCGATTGAAGGGCTCGACCTCGTCCGTCAGCTGGTTCTGCACTGCGACCCTCCCTGCCCAGAACGCTGTGAGCGCTGCGGGGCGGCACACCCTGTCGCCGATTGCCCTCAGCACGAGGTTGACCCTCGACTCGCCGTCCTGGGCCGCCTCCTCCCGCCCGTAGAGGGGGAGCCGAAGCGAGAGGGGTGAGCCCAGCGGCCAGGTCGCAGAGGGGAGGTTAGGCCCCCACCGCGACGAGGGGCGACGGATCGGGTAGGCTTCGCTCTCCAAGTCATGCCCCTCAGGGCAGAGAGTGCGAGGTTCATCAGCGATGGGCGTACCAAAGCGAAAGGCATCGAAATCCCGCCAGGGAGATCGTCGCGCGCATCATGCGCTCACGATTCCGGCGATGGATCGCTGCGCGCAGTGCGGTGCAACTAAGCGCGCGCATCATGCCTGTCTCGCCTGCGGCACCTATCGGGGCCGCGAAGTGATCCGACGCCCAGCGCCGGACACGGAACCAACTGACGCCTAGTTAACCCATGGCCGCGCCGTCAGGCCGCGTCCGCCTTGCACTCGATGCAATGGGCGGCGACCACGGTCCCGCAGAGGTAGTCCCAGGCGGCATTCGCTGGGCGAATGAGAACCCACACGACGAGCTGATCCTTGTTGGCGATGAGCCGCTCCTGCTCAAACTTGCTGGCGGCACGCTCCCTGCGAATGCGCGCATCGTGCACGGCCCGGATGTCATCGGCATGGATGAACACCCCGCGCAGGCGCTTCGTGAGCGAAAGGGCGCCTCAATCCTTGTTGCGACAAATCTTGTGCGCGAGGGGCTCGCCGACGCAGTCGTTACTGCTGGTCACACCGGTGCTGGCATGGCGGCGGCGGTCTTGCGACTCGGACGCCTCCCTGGCGTTGATCGCCCCGCCCTCGCGGTGCAGTTCCTCTTGCGCGAGAAGCCACTCGTGATCTTGGACATTGGCGCAAACCCTGACGCAACGCCAGAGAATCTCTATCAGTTCGCGCACATGGGGAGCGTCTTCTCAGAGCGTGTGCTCGGTGTGGCGAATCCGCGTGTTGCCCTTCTTTCAATTGGCGAAGAGAAGGGGAAGGGCGATCAGCGGATTCAGCGTGCAACGGAACTGCTTGATCTTGCCGACCTCAACTTCACGGGGAACGTTGAGGGGCGCCACCTTGCATCGGATGAGGCTGATGTGGTGGTCTGCGACGCGGTGCTCGGCAACGTCTCAATCAAACTTGTTGAGGGGGTCACCACTGCCATTACTGACATGTTCCGCGCGGAGTTCCGCAGGCTGCCCTTCGGTCCGATCGCGGCACTTCTGATGCGACCGTCGATCGCGCGCATTCGCGCGAAGCTTGACTATGAGCGCATCGGCGGCGCAATCCTCCTTGGCGTGCAGGGGAGTGTCGTGATCACACATGGCCGCGCGCGCAGTCGCATGATCTATTACGCCTGCGGCACTGCTGCGGACGCGGTTCGCGAAGGGATCAATACGCGCATCGCCACGGCGCTCGCTGAGGCCCCCTCCGTTTCGGCAGATGGCCTCCCAAGCGGCCCACCCCCCTCCTGAGATGCCTGGGAAGAAGTCGCCAGCTGCGCCACGTGACGCAGCGCTACGTCTGCGAAATGCTGGTCGTCGTGACGCACTCACCGCACTCTATGAAGCGGAGTTCGGGCTCCGCAGCGCAGGGGAGATCCTCGGCCGACGTGCGAGCTCTGGCGAGGTTGAGGGGGAGCCGCTCGCGGTTGCTAGTGCGCTGATCGCCCTGATTGAGGAGCGGCGGCCACATCTTGATGCAACGCTGGAGCGTCTCGCCCCCGCGTTTCCCCTCGCGTCAATGACCCATATCGACCGCACAATCCTTCGGGCGGGCCTAGCCGAGGTGCTACACTCGCGCGCGGCGGCGCCTGCGGAGGCACTCGCGGCCTGGACGGCTCTGGCTCGCACCTACAGTGGTGAGCCGGCACGAAAACTGGTGAGCGGCGTCCTTGGGACGGCTCACCGTGAGGTGAGCACCGCGACAGCGGAGAGAGATGGAGGGAGCGAGAGATGAGCGACAGCGCACAGATCTTCCAGGAGCTTCAGAGCTATATCGTTGAGCAGCTTGGTGTTGAGAAGGAGAAGGTCACCCTCGAGGCGGCCTTCATCGAGGACCTCAACGCAGACTCACTCGACCTCGTGGAGTTCGCCATGGGCCTTGAGGAGAAGTTCGGCGTCACGATTGCAGACGAAGAGCTGACCAAGATCAAGACGGTGCAAGACGCGGTCAACGCGATCGTCGAGAAGAAGGCGTAAGGTGCGGCGGCCCGCTGGCCGCCTGGCGCCACCCCTTCGATCGTGAGCCAGGTCGCAGACTCCACGCTTGACCACGCCTCGCGTGTTGCGCTGCGCCTCGGGATTCTTCCTGGCGCAGAGGAACTCCTCCTCCTTGCGCTGACCCATCCCTCTCGCCGCCATCAATCTGGGGCGACCGAGGACAACGAGCGACTTGAGTTTCTCGGTGATGCCGTCCTTGGCGCTGTGGTGAGCGCTGCCCTCTATACCGCGGACCCTACCGCATCTGAAGGCGACCTCTCTGAGCGCCGCGCCTCAATCGTGAGCCGCATTGGCCTTGCCGATGTTGCGCAGCGGCTCGCACTTGATGAACTTCTCCTTCTCGGTGAGGGCGAGGCGCAGCGTGGTGGCGGGCAGCGACCGGCGGCTCTCGCCGCAGCGCTCGAAGCGATTATCGGCGCCGTCTATCTCGCACACGGATTCGAGGCTGCGGAACGCTTCGTGCTGACACACCTTGAGCCTGAGATCGCTGCGCCACGCGCGGCGATCGGAAAGGGGATCAAGACGATGCTGCAGGAGTGGACGCAGGCGCGCAACGGTTCGCTGCCGCGCTACGACATCATCAGCACGAGTGGCCCTGAACATGAGCGCATCTACGAGTGCGCCGTTCGTATTGACGGGGGAGAGGTTGCGCGAGGGAGTGGCCCAAGTCGGCGTGCTGCAGAGGCGGCGGCTGCAGAGGCGGCGATTGATCTGCTCGGCGTGACGAAGGAGGCGGTCCGATGAGCCGGCTGCGACTTCGCGAGGTTCGCCTCAGCGGCTTTAAGACTTTCGCAGATAAGACGACGATCGCCTTCACCCCGGGGATCACTGCGATTGTGGGGCCGAACGGGAGCGGTAAGTCGAATATCGTTGATGCGCTGCGCTGGGCGCTCGGCGAGGCGGGTCGTGGCATTCGCTCTAAGCGTGTTGATGAGGTGATCTTCGCCGGCTCCGAGAAGCGGCGGCAGCTCGGCCTTGCAGAAGTTTCGCTCAGCATTGCGAATGACGATGGACTCTTCGATCTCCCCTTCACGGAGATTGAGATCGCACGTCGCGCCGATCGCGGTGGTGGGCAGGAGTATCTGCTCAATCGCGAACGCATCCGACTCCGCGACCTGAACGAACTTCTTGACGGTGCTGGGCTCGCTGAGAACGGACTCCTCTTTATTGGACAGGGTGCGGTGGATCAGGCGCTCAGCCTGCGCGCTGAAGAGCGTCGCGCCCTAGTAGAAGAGTTTGCTGGCACGGCGCGACACGAGCGACGTCGCGCGCGCGCAGAGTCTGAGATGAAAGAGGCAACCGAGAATCGCGCCCGTGTTGAGGAGATTCTCGCCGCGCTACGGCCACAGGAGCGCCGTCTCGCCACCCTCGCGCGCCAGGAGGCCGGACGTGACGAGCTCCTCTCAGAAGCAGTCGATCGGATCGCAACGCTTGGCGCGCAGCGTGCCGGCTGGTTTGCAACTCGTCGCATCCAGAGCCGCACCCGGTTGAGCGAGGTCGGCGCAGAGATCGCCACCGTCCGGGAGGCGCTGCGCTCCGCAGACGGAGAGGCACAGGTGCGCCGCGTACGACTGGCAGAGGCGCGACTCGCTCTAGAAGCGGCACGCCAGCAGTTAGAGGCGGCGCGGACAGCGCGCGAGGCGGCGGAGCGAAATCGCGCGCGCTCTGATGCAGAGGCGGCAGCGGTGGAGCGCGACACGGAGCGACTCAGCGCCGAGGTTGCCGCTGCGGAGCGAGAGGTCTTCGCCGTTGAGCAGATCCGCGCCACGCCAGCCCCCGCCGCTGATGCAGAGGCGGCCGCAGCACTTGAACTTCTTGATGCCGACCTTGCAACCGCCCGGCGTGAACTACGCGCGCTGAGTGGGGAGGGCTCGAGCGAGGCGGCGAGTGGGCAGTCGCTCCTTCGCGCAGAGCGCTCACGCTCCTCTGAACTTGCAGAGACTGAGGCGCGCATCCTCCGTAGCGAGGCGGAACTTGAGGCGGTCGATGCTGATCGCTCCGCAGAGGATCTGATTGCTGCGACGGGACGTCGAGATACGGCAGCGGCCGCCTATACAGAGGCAGCAGGCCGACTCGAACGCGCAACTGCGGCGGCGACCGCCGCTGAGGCGGCCGAGGCGAAGGCACGCGCACTGGTTGGCGATCGTGACAGCGCCGCGCGCGCCGCTGAGGCGGAGAGCGCAACGCTGCAAGGACGACTCAGCGCGTTAGAGGCACGCCGCACCGCACTGCAGGAGCGTGCACTTGCTCGCGCTGCGCGCGCAATCGGCGGTCGAAGTCTCTTGGCTGGCGTTGAGATTCGTGAAGAGGGGCGTAGCGCCGTCTTGGCCGCCCTCGGTGCACTCGCGCGCGGATTTATCGTTGACCGGAGTGGTGCAACCCTTCTTGATGATGAGCAGGGCGCACTCCTCATTGAAGGGGTGAAGCAGGCAGCGATCGCTGATCATCCAACGCTCCCGCGACTCAGCGGTGAGATTCTCAACGATCCAGATGGAATCCTCCAGCGCATCCTTGCCGGAGTTGCGGTTGCGCCATCTGTCGCTAGCGCGCTCGACGCGCTGCAAGATCTTCCAGCCGGTGGGCTGATCGTTACGCGCGGCGGTGCGGTGATCCGCGCTGGCGGCCTCGTCACCCGAGAAACTGAATCCGAAGATGCGCTCCTTGATACCGAGACCGCGCGTCTCGCTGGGGAACTTGAACGCCGCAGTGCCGCATCCGCCGCGCTGCGCGCAGAGGCGGATGCCGAAGGGGGCCGCCTCGCCGAAGCGATCAAGGGTGCGCTCACCAGTCGTGCAGCCGACCTCGCTGCGCGGAGCGCGATGCGCAGCGCTGCAGATCTACGCGCAGAGGCAGAGCGGGAGCTCGCGGGGGCAACGCGAAAAAGTGCAGACCGCGAAACACGCCTCCAGCAACTCTCAGAGACGCTCCGCGACCTCCGTGCGCGAAGGGATCAGCTACAGGCGAGCGCTCAGGGGGCGACGAGCAGTAGCGGCGCTGCGCAGGAGTGGCAGGATCGCATCCGTGAGCTGACCGAGCGCAGGGGGGTGGTCTCGGCTGCAGTGGAGGCGGACCGACAGGCACTACGAACATGGGAGATCGCTCGCGCGCGTGGCGATGCGAGTGTTGCCGCTGCAACGGCGCGGATCGCTCGTGCAGCAGAGGAGCGGGGCGCACTTGAGTCACGAAGCGCTGCACTTCAAGTGGAGCGCAGCGATCTGGTCGGCCGCTCTGAAGCCGCGCAGGTTGCGGTCACCGAACGCGAGCGGCTTGTCCAGACACTTGCCGAGCAACAGGAGGCGATCGAGCGCGAGAGTGCCGCGGACGAAGAGAGGAAGCGAACGCTTCGTAGCCGAGAGGCGCATCTTGATGAAGCGTTGCGACCGCTGGAGCGCGACGCGCAGGGTCTTGAGTTTGAATACGAGCGACTGATCGAAGAGTTGAGCGGCGACCTTGCGGCGTTCGGGCGCCGTCTCGCCGATGATGCACGCATTGCGGCGGGGATCCCAGCGCACCTTCGCGCATCCGTTGCGGAACCTACTGAGGGAGAGCTCACTGATGCCGCCGGTAGCGACGGCAACGCTGCGCGCGAGGCGGCTGCTCGCGAGCAGGCGGTTGCACTCCTTGATCATTGGGGTGCAGCTGCAGGCCACGGGAGTGCCGGCGCGCCGAGCGCACCTGATCCTGAAGAGATCCGCACGCTTGAGCGCCTACGCCGCAAGATCGGTCCGCTCGATGCGGGTGGCGCGAGCGTTGCGATTGAGCACCGTGAGCTGCGAGATCGGCTTGAGAGCCTCGAGGCGCAGACGGTTGATCTTGACGGCGCGATCGCGAAGGCATCAGAGCTCATGAACGAGTTGGACACACTCGTTGAAAGCACATTTGCTGAGCAGTTCACCGCGCTACAGACGAGCTTCTCCGCAAACTTCCAACTCCTCTTCGGAGGTGGTGACGCGCAGCTGCGACTCGCCGCAGAGGATGGCGTACGCCGCCCAGGCGTAGAGATTGATGCTCGGCCGCCACTGAAGCGACGACAGCAGCTCTCACTCCTCTCTGGTGGCGAGCGCGCACTCACCGGTGTTGCACTCCTTCTCGGCATGCTCGCCGTGCGCCCGCTTCCATTCGTGGTGCTGGATGAGGTAGATGCGGCGCTTGATGAGGCGAACGTGACACGTTTCGGTGATGCGATTCGCGAGCTGAGCGAGCGCACCCAGGTCATTGTGATCACACACAACCGCGGCACCGTTGAGGTGGCGGATAGCCTCTGGGGCGTCACCGCTGGTGAGGATGCGGCGAGCCGCGTCTTTGGTCTCCGACTCGATGAGGCGAAGAAGATCGCCGACGCCGCCCGTGCTGAGCGTGCGGAGCGCGAGGCGATCCGTTGAAGCTCGCCTTCTGGCGCAAATCAACAAAGGAAGAGCAGAGCAGCATCAGCGCCGCAACCGCCCCGTCTGCTGGCGGCATCATCCAAGCACTTCGCCGCTCACTCGCCCCCGAGCCAGATTGGAGTGCACTGGAAGAGGCGTTGATTCTGAGCGACGCCGGAACCGCAACGGCGCGCGCGATCATCGCAGACGCACAGGAGCTTCGTGATGGTGACGGCCACGCGCGGCTCCGCACCGCACTGATGCGGTTGATGCAAGAGGAGGGGGATCAGTCCGCGGTTACGGAGGCGGAGATTGAGGTGATCCTCCTCGTTGGCGTCAATGGGGCAGGGAAGACCACCTCTGCAGCAAAGCTTGCTGCGCGGGCGAAGGCGGCGGGCGGCCAGCCGCTCCTTGTCGCTGCCGATACCTTTCGGGCGGCGGCGATCGAACAGTTGCGACTCCTCGCCGAGCGAGAGGGGGTTGAAATCATTGAGGGTCGATCAGGTGGTGATCCATCCGCGGCGATTCACGACGCGCTCACTGCGGCAAGTGCGCGAAAACTTCAGCCGGTGATCATTGATACCGCTGGGCGCATGCAAACAAAGAGCGGCCTGATGGAAGAGCTCTCCAAGATGCGGCGTGTGATCGGAAAGCTCGCCCCTGACGCAAAGGTTGAGGTGCTCCTGGTTCTGGACGCTACAGCTGGGCAGAACGGACTTGCGCAGGCGAAGGGGTTTGATCGGGCGGCCGGTGTTGACGGCGTAGTTCTCACGAAGTTGGATGCTGGTGCGCGCGGCGGCGTGGCGCTCTCTGTGCATCGTGAACTGTCACTCCCTGTGCGTTGGGTTGGCGTGGGTGAACGCGGTACCGACCTACTCCCGTTCGATGCCGCCGCCTATGTTGCTGGCCTACTCGGTGAGGGTGCAAGGAGCGAGGCGTAGCGAAGCGAGCAACGGATCGCTAGCGCGCCTGCGGGAGTTCGCTGATCCGCTTCACGCGACCGAGGCGCGTGGTGGCAATGGCAAGGCCGGCAATGATTGACGCTGCTGCACCAGCGAAGAGGGCCGCGCCACTCCCAGCGATAGAGCTTCCGAGCGCACCACCGAGAAGGATTCCAGCGAGCCGCCCAAGGATGCTGATCCCTTCAAATGCCGCATTGGCGCGTCCCTGGAGCGCATCGGGCAGGACACGCCCGCGGATCGCCCCCTGGTTCGCCTCCCAGACCGTCTCGAAGCCATCACTGAGCAACTGATGTGCAATCAGGAGTGCGATGCCAAGGACTGATGCGGCAGGCGCAAGTGGGACGAGCGCAAGGCCAACGCCAACGATGATCAGGCTGACACTGATGGCGCGGCCAGTGCCGAGTGCTTGAGAGATGCGCTCGGTCAGCACTCCTCCCATGTACGACGCGATCCCGCCCGTCGCGATCACGAACCCGATCGCCTCTGCGGGAAGGTTGAGCGTTCGTGCGACATAAATCATGTACGCGGAACGGAAGAGGCCGAAATAGAGCCCGATCGCCGCGCTTGTGCCGAGTAGCGGTCGCAGGATGGGGATCGCCCATGTCTTCGTAAAGCCCTCACGCGCTTCAGTAATGAAGCTACGTCGCTGCTTCGCCGCAGGGAGGCGAGGCTCACGGACGCGCAGCGCGGTGATAAGTAGCGCTGAGACGATATACGTGACGGCATCAACGCCGATCGCCGCCGGGCCCCCGATGGTACCGATCAGAATGCCGGCGCTGCCGAAGCCGAAGAACTCCGCTGCGCCGCGGATTCCGAGCACGCGAGCGAGCACGGCGCGGAGCTGCGGTGAGGGGACGAGCCCGGCCAGGTAGCTGCGCTCGGCAATATCGAAGGCGG
>JAPLHQ010000109.1 GCA_026389555.1 Chloroflexota bacterium | reverse complement strand
CTCGGTCCAGTCTGAGCTGCGCATCGGGAAGGTCGGTCGCTCCCGCCTTGATCCACTCTTCTACGCCGCCCTGATTCACTCAGAGGTGCTCGGCGGCCTCTTCGGCTCACGCCTGAACCGCGTGCTGCGTGAGGAGAAGGGCTACACCTACGGTGCCGCCGCAGGCTTTGAGTTCCGTCGCGGGCGCGGTCCGTTTACTGCGCGCACGGCGGTGGAGAGTTCTGTCACAGCACCTGCGCTCGTTGAGGCGCGCGTGCAGATCGCCTCCATGACGTCACAGCCACCATCAGACGACGAACTCAACGCGGCGCGTCAGTACCTTCGCGGCACCTTCCCGTTGCGCTTCGGCTCCGCCTCGCCGGTTGCCGGTGCCGTTGCAGGGCTTGTCGCCGTGGGGCTCGAGCCTTCCGAACTTGATCGCTTCCAGTCGGCGATTGATGCGGTGAGTGGTGACGAGGTTGCGCGCGTTGCTGCGGCGCTTGACGCTGAGACCGAACGCATCGTGGTCGTTGGTGATGCGGCAACTGTTGCCACACCGCTGCGCGACGCCGGATTCGCCGTAGAGGTTCGCGGCGATGCGAGGGACGCATGACCGATCAGGGGGTGATCGTCATCATTGGCAGCCCAACGGCACTGCCAGATACGAGCGGGGTGCACCAGGCTGGGGGGCTCGCGATCCGGGTTGCCGCTGAACTTGTTCGGCGCGGCGAACGCGTGGAGCTTGTTGGTCGTGTTGGTGCGGATGCGGCGGGCGATCAGGCGATCCTCTCCCTCTCGCGCGACGGGATCGGTCATGTTGCGCTGTTGCGCGACCCCGCACTGGTGACCCCAACTGGCGACGTGGCACACGGCATTCCCGTAGATGCGGGGGACGTGCAGCTCGGCCTTCGTTATTTGACGAGCTTCACTACGGTGCTGCTGATTGATCCGCTTGATTCCTCCGTTGTTCGCCAGGTGACAGAAGATGCCTCGTTTGTTGGCGCGCAGCTGATCATTGTTGCGAAGGGCCCCCTCCCCGCTGACGGCTCAGCCGCGTCTGCAGCGCTAGGGGGAGGCTCACCTCCGCCCCTCTTCATCCCGCGCCCCCAGGTTGAGGGGCCAGAGTTTGACGCCCTCCTCGTTGGGCTAGCCGCTACGGAGCGCGGCGCCGAGGCGGGGGTCTAGCCGATCGCATACGCTCCCTTCGTGGAGTTAAACGAGTTGCTTGAATCAAATGGGCCGATCAGCTCCAGTGACGCTGGCCGCCTGATTGACGCTGGTGCCGATGCGCTGGACGCGGGTGACGCTGAGCTTGCCCTGAACTACTTCCTGCGTGCCGCAGAGACCGGTCAGCTTGAACTAGCGGGTCGTGGCGCGATTGGCGCCGCTGAATCATTCGTACGACTTGGGCGCGATGACGAAGCGGTTGAACTCCTAGAAGAGGCGGCAGAGAGTGGCGACCGCGAAGTCCGTTTTGTTGCGCGACGCCGCCTCGCAGTGCTTCACGTCACGGCTGGCAAGCTTCCACAGGCGCTGAGTGAATACCAGCGCGCTGAGCGCGACGCGCCAACTGAGGCGGCGCGTGCAGAGATCGCGGCACGAATCGGCTGGCTCACCCAAGAGACGGGTGGGAGCAAGTTGCGTTCACGTCTCGCCTTCTCTCGGTCACGAAGTGGAGGAAGGGAGCGCGTCGTCCCGCTCGCCATGGTCGGTGTCACCGCCGTTGTCTCTGTTGCGGCACTCGCCTCATCGGCGATCCTTGAGCCCCTCGCGTTGATCAAACTTGACGTGACGCGCGGCGACCTGCTCACCCTTGAACCGTGGCGACTCCTCACGGTTGCCCTCGTTCATGGCAGTCCGCTGCATCTGCTCTTCAACCTCTTCGCTATGGATCTTGGCGCGCGACTCGTGCAGCGACTCTACGGTGCACAGCGACTCCTCCTCTGGTATCTCCTTGGCGTGATCGCCGCATCGCTCGCGAGTGCGATCTGGTCACCGCTCACGCCATCTGTTGGCGCTTCTGGTGGAGTCTTCGCCCTCTTCGGTGTGGCGCTCGGCGCAGAGTGGGCGCACCGCCCACTTGTTGAGCGCGGCGTTCGTGCAGCGCTCGGCCAGATCGGCGGGCTGATCCTTGTCAACCTTCTCTTCGGTCTCGGCACAAGCGTTGTGGGTGGCGGCATTGATAACGCGGCGCATATTGGCGGCTTGGCGTTTGGTCTCCTCCTTGGCGTCTTCATTGCGCCAACGCGCGCTGAGTCGATGCGGAGCCGCTGGAGCGG
>JAPLHQ010000042.1 GCA_026389555.1 Chloroflexota bacterium | reverse complement strand
GGATTACCGGTGGGATGGCGGGTTCGGCGCTGGTGCCAGCGGGGGCGAGGCGCGCCAGACGCTCGCTGATCGCCTCTGCAGATTCAGGGTCGCAGGTGATGGAGAGTTCGAGCCAGCCGCCGTCGCTCAGTTGGAGCCCTCGCCGCTCGCCTTGGAGAATCGCTCCAACGCTTCGCGCTGCTCCTTGCTCAACTTCTTCGGCACCTCAACTGCAACAACAATGCGAAGATCGCCGCGCTGCGATGGTCGTCGCACGTTCGGTGCGCCGCGACCCTTCAGCCGTAGCTCTGCACCCGGCTGCGTCCCAGGCTTAATCTCCAGCTCCTCTTCACCTTCAGCGGTTGGGATGAGGACCCGTGCGCCGAGCGCCGCTTGCGAGATAGAGATCGGAATCTCCGTAAGAAGGTCAATGCCATCGCGAACAAGTTGCGCATGCTCCTCAACAGTCACAACCACATAGAGGCTCCCCGCAGGTCCGCCGCGTCGCCCCGCCTCGCCTTGACCTGAGAGCCGAATCTGCGTCCCGTCATCAACGCCCGGCGGAATGTCCACGCGGAGGCGCTTGCTCCCGTTGAGGCGGCCCTCACCACGGCAGCTACCGCACGGCTTCTCGATGATCTTCCCCTCGCCAGAGCACTTGGCGCAGGGTGCGGAGACCGCCATCTGACCGAGGAGTGTCTGGCGCACGGTGCGCACCTCGCCGCGACCACCGCAGCCATCGCAACTCTTCGTCCCCGAACCCTTTGCGGCACCGTTGCCACCGCACGGCTCGCAAGCAACGCGCATATCGAGGTTCACCTCGCGCGTCCCACCGCGAATGGATTCGGCGAAGCTCACCTTCATGTCGAAGCGGAGATCATCGCCAGGTGGCGGACCGGTGCGTCGCGCACCACGCGCCGCGCCACCAAAGAAGCCTTCAAAGAGATCCTCAACAGAACCAAAATCACCGCCGCCGAATCCACCAGAGAATCCGCCGCCAGGGAAGCCTCCCGCTCCGCCAGGTCCGCCGCGTCCGCCGCCGCCTGGCGCGCCACCAACTCCCGCCTCACCGAAGCGGTCGTAGCGCGCGCGCTGCTCCGTGTCGGAGAGGACTTGATACGCGTCGTTCAACTCCTTGAACTTCGCCGCAGCGTCCGGCGCCTTAGAGACGTCGGGGTGGTGCTTCTGCGCCGCCTTGCGGAAGGCCTTCTTGATGTCGTCCGCGCTTGCAGACTTCGGCACACCGAGAATTGAATAGAAGTCGCGAGCCATGGCGCGCCTACTTCAGGAGCAGCTTGCCGAGTCGGCTCACTGCGTGGCGGTATCCAAGGAGGCCGATCAGGGCGAGGAAGCCGATATCAACCAGCATCAGCAGGTTGAGATCGCCGAAGCAGAGCGATCGGATCAGGTGTGTGCCGCGCGTCAGTGGAGAGAGTTCCACCACATAACGCAAGGCTCCCGGATAGATCTCCACTGGATAGAAGGTTGCGGAGAAGAGGAAGAGCGGTGTCAGGATGATGAAGATGAAATCGAAGTCCTTCCACGAGCGCAAATGCGTGGTCAACGCGAATCCTGCAGCACCAAAGGCGAAGCCGATGAATATCACGGCAAACGGCGTCAGCAGTGCGAGCGGTGAGGCAACGAGGCCGAAGACGAACATCACGCAGAGGAAGGCGACGGCATAGATCACGCCGCGTAGATTTGACCAGAGCAGCTCCCCCACGGCTAAGTCGCCAACGGAGACTGGCGTGGCGAGGATCGCGTCATAGACCCTGGCGTACTTCAACTTGTAGAAGACGTTGAAGGTGGAGTCAAAGATGGCACCGTTCATTGCGGCGCTCGCCAACAGTGCTGGTGCAACGAAAGCCGCATAGGGAACCTCAACCCCGTTGTATGGGAGCGTCCCAATCACGCCACCAACACCGAAGCCGATTCCGAGAAGGAAGAAGAGTGGCTCAAAGAAGCCGGTGGCGATCATCAGCCACTGGCGTCGATAGACGAAGACGTTCCGCTCAAAGACGGAGAGGGCGCGTGGCGCAATTGAGGCGATCACTTCAGCATCCTCCGGCGGAAGAGGATTGAGGCGATCACAGTACCGCCGATTGTCCATGCAGCTAGGACGGCAACGTGTGTCGCTGCGTTCGGGATCTCGGTACCGAGTGCGAGGCCACGCGCCAGCGCAACGCCGTGCGCAAGCGGCGTGCACCAGGAGAGGAGTTGCGCCCAACCTGGCAGGCTCTCAATGGGGAAGTAGGTGCCCGAGAAGAAGGTGAGCGGCGTGATGATGAGGCGGAAGATGATTGCAAAGCCTTGGTCCGTCTTCTGCGTCACGGAGAAGGCGGTGACGGGAGCGGCGAAGGCGAGCCCGGTGAGCGTGGAGACGCCGATCATGGCGAGCGCACCGAGTGGGCTCGTGGCGATGCCGGCCACGAGCAGCACGCCGGCGAAGAAGGCGGCGGCGAAGGCGACCTTTCCACCCATGAAGAGGATTGCCCCAACAATGATGTCGGTCGGCTTGAGCGGGGTCGCCACCATGGCGTGATAGATGCGCACCCACATGATGCGGCCAAGGATCGGCCAGGCCGCCTCACCCGCGCCGAACTGCATCGCCTGGCTCGCCATGAGCGCCGGCGCAATGTACGTCACGTAGCTCACCCCGCCAGTGATCTCCGCCGCGCGATCGCCAACGAGGACGCCAAGCCCAATGCCAAGTCCAGCAAGCACAACGAGCGGCTCAATGAAACCGGAGAAGACCGAGCCGATCCACTCGCGGCGATAGACAGCGACCATGTAGCCAAACACGTGTCGCCATCGGGTTGGGTGCGGGAGATAGGCACCAATCGTTGAGAAGAGTCCGCGTGAGCGTCGCGGCGCGATCTGCGCCGCGCTCACTCGTCGAGGCTCCGGCCAGTCAGTCGGAGGAAGACATCCTCAAGTCCTGAGCGGCGTACCAGCCAGCTCTCTGGGGTGAGGCCGTGTTCCAGCGCACGTGCATGTGCCGCTTCACCATTCTCACAGCCGATGATCACACGTTCGGCAAGCCGCTCGTAGCGATCACCAATCCCATCAAGCGTCTCCTTGCTGATGCGGCTCGTCCCTTCTGGGAAGCGCAGCTCAAGGACTTCGCGTGAGGCGTGCTCTTCAATCAGTTGTCGCGGCGAACCTTCGGCAACGATCTTCGCCTGGTCCATCACCACAAGTCGGTCGCAGAGCTGCTCCGCCTCGTCCATGTAATGCGTCGTCAACACAATCGTTGTGCCAGAGCGCTTCAGTCGCTGTAGCGCATCCCAGAGGAGATGGCGCGCCTGTGGATCAAGACCTGTGGTCGGCTCATCCAACATCAAGACGCGCGGCGCATTGATCAGCGAACGCGCAATGGAGAGCCGGCGCTTCATGCCGCCAGAGAGCGGCTCTACCTGATCTTTAGCGCGATCTGACAACTGGAAGAGTTCGAGGAGTTGATCGGCGCGTTCGGCAATCTCCTTGCGCTCGATGCCGAAGAAGCGTCCGAAAATGAGCAGGTTCTCGCGAACGGTGAGCTCTTGGTCGAGCGTCTCCTGCTGATGGACCACGCCGAGTTGCCCGCGAATGCGCGGACCATCCGTATCTGGATCGTTCCCAAAAATCTCAAGGGTTCCGGCGGTACGCGGCGAGACGCCAGCGATCATGCGCATCGTGGTGGTCTTCCCCGCCCCGTTCGGTCCAAGGAAGCCGAAGAACTCGCCGTCGCGAACGTCAAAATTGATGGCGTCCACGGCCGTCCGCTCCCCGAAGGTCTTTGTCAGACCTCGGGCGCGGATCAGGGCCGTAGCGTTCGAAGTTGAGAGGTTCATCTGGGAGAGATTAAACCTCCTGCGCTTCGCCCTCGATTGTCTCCTCGCCGGCGGTCTTCTCGGACGCCCCTTCGGCGCCGTCAGGCGTGCCGGCCTGCTGGTTCTGTGCGTAGGCGGCGGTGCCGATCTCGGTCATCACCTTCGCCAGGGCCTCAGCCTTCTCCTTGATTGGGTCGAGCGACTCGCCCTTCAGCGCCTCGCGAACCTCACCAATGAGTGTCTCGGCATGCGCCTTCTTCTCCGCATCCACCTTGTCGCCAAGGTCGGCGAGCGTCTTCTCGGCCTGGAAGGCGAGTGCCTCCGTCTGGTTACGGAAGTCCACCGCTTCGCGGCGGGCCTTGTCCTCAGACTCGTGCTCCTTCGCCTCGCGGACCATGCGGTCCACATCATCCTTCCCGAGCATCGAGCTGCCGGTGATGCGCACCTGCTGCTCCTTCCCGGTGGCGCGATCCTTCGCCTTCACATCAAGGATGCCGTTCGCATCAATGTCGAACGTCACCTCAATCTGCGGCACGCCACGTGGCGCGGATGGGATCCCGTCAAGGATGAACTTCCCGAGCGTCTTGTTATCCGTTGCGAACTCGCGTTCGCCCTGCAGCACGTGGATCTCCACCTGCGGCTGGTTATCTGACGCCGTTGAGAAGGTCTGGCTCTTTGACGTTGGGATCGTGGTGTTCCGCTCAATGAGCTTCGTCATCACGCCACCCAGCGTCTCAATGCCGAGAGAGAGTGGTGTCACGTCAAGCAGCAGCACATCCTTCACGTCGCCCGCAAGGACGCCGCCCTGGATCGCCGCGCCGATCGCGACCACCTCGTCCGGGTTCACACCCTTTGATGGCTCCTTGCCACCGAAGAGCGCCTTCACCGCCTCAACCACCGCTGGCATGCGCGTCATCCCGCCAACCAAAACGACCTCGTCGATCTCGGATGGCTTCAGGCCCGCATCCTTCAGCGCGGCGATCACCGGCGCCTTCGTCTTCTCAATAAGGTCTGCAACGAGCGACTCGAGCTTCGCCTTGGTCAGCGTGACCACCACGTGCTTTGGGCCCGTGGCGTCTGCCGTGATGTACGGCAGGTTGATCTCGGTCTGGCCGGTGCCAGAGAGCTCGATCTTCGCCTTCTCCGCAGCCTCCTTCAGGCGCTGAAGCGCCTGCTGGTCCTTGGAGAGGTCGATCCCCTGATCCTTCTTGAACTCGGCGAGGAGCCAGTCAATGATGCGCTGGTCAAAGTCGTCGCCACCAAGGTGTGTGTCGCCATTGGACGACTTCACCTCAAAGACGCCGTCGCCCAACTCCAAGATGGAGATGTCGAACGTGCCGCCGCCTAGGTCGTAGACGGCGATCTTCTCTTCCTTCTTCTTATCAAGGCCGTAAGCGAGCGCCGCCGCCGTTGGCTCATTGATGATGCGCTTTACGTCAAGACCTGCGATGCGGCCGGCATCCTTTGTTGCCTGTCGCTGCGTGTCGTCGAAGTACGCCGGAACGGTGATGACCGCCTCAGTGATCTTCTCGCCGAGGAAGGCCTCTGCGTCCGCCTTCAGCTTCTGCAAGATCATTGCGGAAACTTCCTGCGGCGAATACGACTCGCCAGAGTCGAGCTTCACCTTGACGCCGTCGCTCTTCCCATCCTTCTCTACGGTGTACGGGACGAGCCCCTTCGTCTTTGACACTTCTGCGTCGTCGAATCGGCGACCCATGAAGCGCTTGATGCTAAAGACAGTGTTCTTCGGATTCGTGACGGCCTGGCGCTTGGCGAGTTGCCCCACCACGCGCTCTCCGCCCTTAACAAAGCCGACCACCGACGGAACGGTGCGTCCGCCTTCAGACGAACTGATGACCGTTGGCTCACCGCCAACCATTGCTGCCACGACGCTGTTCGTGGTCCCTAGATCGATCCCGATAATCTTTCCCATCGTGTTGCTCCTTTCACCTACTGATTTCTAATGTTCAAAGAAAACTGAGCGTTGTCGGTTGGCGATTTAATCGGTCGCAACAGAGACGACCGCCGGGCGAAGGATTCGATCGCGAATCTTCCAGCCCTTGCGGTGCTCCTGAAGCACCTCTCCCGACGTCTTGCCACTCCCTGGCACCTGCGCAACCGCTTCGTGTTCGCGCGGATCAAATGGCTGACCGACCGATTCATACGGTCGCGCCGCTTCGCTCTCCATCACGGCAAGCAGCTTGCGATGAATCGCGGCGATCCCCTCAACCCACGGCTCGCTCTTCAGACCTTCCGGAAGTGAAGCGAGGGCGCGGTCAAGGTCGTCAACCACGGCGAGCGTTTTCAGGAGGAGCGCCTCACTTGCGAGCCCCGCCTCGCGCTCCCGCTCTTCGGCGGTGCGCCGGCGGAAGTTGGCGAAGTCGGCGGCGGTCCGCTGGTGTGCGGCGATCTGCTCGTCGCGCTCGAGAAGGGCAGCCTCAAGAGGGCTTCCGGCCTGGTCCTGGGCGAACGAGTCTGCGGCGGCCGTCTCCGTGCCCGTCTCGCCAGCTGGCTCTTCGCGCTCCTTGGTGCTCCAGGGTCGTCCCGCCATCGTGCTCTCCTTCGTGTTCGTGCGGGGCTCAGCCCCGCCTCTCGCACGAGTTAGCAGTCTCTTGATGCGAGTGCTAACTCACTGGGGCGAGAATACGACGGCAGGAGGCGGTCGTCAAGGGGTGCTTGCTAGGCGGCGTGGAAGCGGCCGACCAGCTCCGAAAGGAGGGTGGCCACGTAGCGAACCGTCCCCACCGCGCGGGGGTACGGCATCCGGGTTGGGCCGAGCACCCCGACCACGCCGAGGGCGCGACCGGGGATTCCATATGGGGCAAGGACGAGCGAGACGCCGTGCATCTCGGTCGGCGCATTTTCGGTGCCAATGAAGAGCTGCACGCTGTTCCCCTGTGAAACTTCGCGAACGAGCTGTCCGAGGTAGCCACGCCCTTCGAGTGCGGTGAAGACGTTGCGGAGTCGAGCGCTGTCGGCAAACTCTGGCGCCTCCATCACGTTGAGGAGGCCGTCGCTGAAGACCTGCTCCACCGAGGCGGCGTCCACTTCACGCAACAGCCGGGCGAGCCGCTCCATCACGGTGTGCGTCACCGCGCGCAGCGGTGTGGATTCAGCGAGCGCACTGGCGCGCGCCTCAAGCTGATTGGCGGTGCAGCCGATCAGCGTTGCGTTGAGCCTGTTGGTAATGCTGGTGAGCTGCTCCTGGTCAACCCCCTCTGGTAGCGGCAGAAGTGTGGGGCGGACGCTGCCATCACTCACCACCGCAACGAGGGTGGCCAAGCGGTCGGCGCTGCTCACCAGGTCAACGTGTCGAAGGCTTGCTGACGTAGGGCGCATTGGCGTAGCGAGGCCGGCAACGCGAGTGGAGTGCGCCAAAGTGCTCGCCGCAATCCGGAACCACTGATCGGCGCCACCTTCAGCCTGGCCGAACTGGTGGCGAATCATCAGCCGATCAACCTCGGTCACCTCGTCGGGAACGGCGATCTCGACCGCGTAGGTGCGATACCCCTGATCCGTTGGGATGCGGCCGGCTGATGTGTGCGGCTGCGCAACGAGGCCGAGCTCCTCAAGTTCGGCGAGGACGCCACGCACCGTTGCCGATGAGACGCCGAGGCGATAGGAGGCGGCAATAGAAGAGGACCCAACTGGGAGGGCGGTCCGGATGTGCTCCTCCACCAGGGCGCGGAGGATGAGGCGCGCTCGATCGTCCAGGAGCCCCGTTCGTCGCTGTCGTCGCACCATCTGCCGCCTCCTCTCTTGGCACTCTCAACCCTTCGAGTGCCAAGACGAGTCTACGCGCTCCCCCGCCACGCGGTCAAAGTCCGCGACGAGCGCTGAGGGTATGGGTACGATAGGTACATGTCCACCGATACGAACCTTGCGATTCAGACGCGTGCCCTCACGAAACACTACGGCAAGAGTGGTGAGATCAAGGCGCTGCAGTCGCTGGACCTTGAGATCAAGCAGGGCGAACTCTTCGGCTTCCTCGGGCCGAACGGCGCTGGGAAGAGCACAACAATCCGCACCCTGCTCGGCTTCCTCCACCCAACGAGCGGCTCGGCGAGTGTCCTCGGCCTTGATGTTGTCAAGGATTCAGTAGAGATCCGCCGACGTGTTGGCTACCTCCCCTCCGGATTCGCCGTCTACGACTACATGAGTGGCCGCGAATATCTCGACCATATGCGCGAACTGAGCGGTCGCCCGTCACTGCTGCGCCACCGCATCATGGAGGCGCTCGAGCTCTCCGACGCCATCCTGAAGCGACCGGTCCGCGACTACAGCCGCGGCATGCGCCAGAAGATCGGCGTGGTCCAGGCGATGGAGACCGACCCAGAGCTGCTCATCCTTGACGAGCCGAGTGAGGGACTCGACCCGCTGATGCAGCGTTCACTCCAAGAGCTGCTTCTTGAGCGCGTTGCGCTCGGTCGCACCGTCTTCTTCAGCAGTCACCTCATCAGCGAAGTGGAGCGCATCTGCAACCGCGTCGCCATTGTGCGTGGCGGGCAGCTCGTTGCACTTGAGAGCGTTGAGTCGCTCGTTCGATTCCGTCGTCGTCGCATTGAAGCACTCGTTGCGCGCAAGCCGCTTCGCCTCACCGCGTCCGCAGGCATCAGCGGCCTCAAGGTTGAGGCGGAGGGGAAGTCAGGCTTCCGCATCAGCTGCGACGCAGAAGCGTCAGCAATCCCTGCGTTCATCAAGCGTCTCCAGTCGGCTGGGCTACGCGACCTCCTCGTTGAGGCGGCGAGCCTTGAGGAGGCCTTCATGTCGTACTACGGCAACAGCACGCGCAACAGCGTGCAGATGGCACCAGAGACTGCGGCACCCCGAGCGAGCAAGAAGCGCAACCCTGCAAAGCGCGTGGTGAAGCGTGCAGTGAAGAAGCGGGTGGCGCGATGATCAATCTGGTGCTCCTCCGCCGGCTCGTGCGCGGGCACCGCATTCGCCTCGCCGTTGGACTTGCCGTGGTGGTGGTCTGGTCGCTCCTCTTCCCCGTGATCTACAAGGCCTTCGTTGACCAACTTGATGGTCGCCCGACCCCGCCTGGAAACTTCTCCACGCTCTCAGGAACAATCTCCGTGGGCTTCATTCATCCAATCTCCATCGCACTCTTCGGCATCCTGAGCGCAGGTCTCACCGTTGGATCAATCAGTGGTGAACGTCAGCGTGGAACACTGGAGCTCCTTCTAAGCCGACCGATCCCTCGCCGCACGATCGTGGCCACGATGATGCTTGAGGGCTGGATTGGCGCGACCCTCGCCTCCGCCGCATACGTGATCGGCACGGTGATCGGTACCCAGATCGCGGGTGTGACGAGTGAACTTGCATTCGAGCAGCTCCCCGCACTGTTTGCTGCAGGAACGCTCTTCTGGGGTTCGTTCGCCACGTTCGCAATCGCAGCAAGCGGCAGCTTTGATCGAACGCCTCCCGCTATGGCGATCACCGTCGGGTTGATCATGGCGAACTACATCGTGGAGGTCCTTGGATCATTCTGGGATGTGATGGAGCCGTATCAGTTCCTCTCGCTCTTCAATCACTTCTCACCAGAGGGGATCCTTGACCAGA
The DNA here is from genome assembly GCA_026389555.1 of Chloroflexota bacterium. Taxonomy (GTDB): domain Bacteria; phylum Chloroflexota; class Limnocylindria; order Limnocylindrales; family Limnocylindraceae; genus Limnocylindrus. Next base: position 3,976 of record JAPLHQ010000042.1, on the reverse strand, counting down.
CGGCTGATCCTGCAGAGGCAGCGATCTTCGTCAGTCTCACGGTGCTCGCCGCCGCCTGGGCCTTCTACAAGTTCCCGCGCCGAGATCTCGCCGCGCCGAACTGATCGCGGCGCCGTAGGCGCGGCGCTAGACGATCCGCGAGAAGAGTTCGTTGCTCAGCAGCCTGCCGCGCATGGTGAGCTGAACGCGTGCAGCGTCTTCTGGATGCGGCAGAAGGAGTCCGTTCGCTTCGCCCCAGTCCAGCGCCTCAGCGAAGCCCGCGGCAACAACCGCTTCACGGTCCACACCGCTCGACATGCGAAGTGAAAGGACGAGCCCTTCGGCAACTGCATCGCGGTCGCTGATCGGCGCCGCTGCGCCACCAGGTGGGAGCTCTCCACTCATCAGCGCCCCCTCCCACGCGTCAAGATTCGCTGAGTTCCAACGCCGTGTTGCCCCATCAAAGGCGTGCGCCCCTGGCCCCACCGCCTCAACTGACGCGCGCTCCCAGTAGAGACGGTTGTGACGTGAGGTGTGCCCCTCGCGCGCCCAGTTGCTGATCTCGTACCAGTTGAACCCAGCGGCGGGGAGTCGCGTATTGAGCAGCTCCAACTCTTGTGCGCCGCGCTCTTCGTCTTGCTCCGCGGCGGCGCGTCGTCGCCAGGCGAGTGCGCCCGCCGGTGTCGCCAGCCGATCGTCAACGCTCCCTTCGCCCTCATCGGCGCCACCCGCGGCAAGCGTCAGCGCATAGACGCTGATGTGATCTGGCTGTAGCGCGAGCGCAGCGTCTAACGAGCCAGCCCACGACTCCAGGGTTACGCCTGGGAGATCGGCGAGAAGGTCAATGGAGACGCTCGTCGCTCCAGCGGCGCGTGCCGCGGCGATGCTCTCCGCAACATCATCAGGCCCGTGCCTTCGCCCGAGTTCACGAAGCGCCGCAACGTCCATGCTCTGCGCGCCGATGCTGAAGCGGGTGACGCCAGCCTGCACCGCCGCGGTGAAGTCGCCGCGCTCATCGGCGCCAGGATTGCACTCCAACGTGACCTCTGCGCCGCTCGCCAAACCGAATCGATCGCGCACACGGCTGATCAGCGACGCGAGCTGTTCTGCTGGCAGGAGCGATGGCGTTCCGCCGCCGAGGTAGAGCGTCTCAAGTGGCGCACGCTGCACGTCATCACGTACACCACCGAGCGCGCCGAAGGCCGCAACGCTCGCGCTTGCCCGTAGATCAATCTCGCGCTCCACGGCACTGACGTAGCCGCCCATCCGTGAGCGTGGTCCAAACGCCGCGGCGCCGGCGATCACCACAAAGTCGCAGTACGGGCAGAGGGAGCGACAGAAGGGGACGTGCAGGTAGAGTCCGCGCGGCGGTTGCGCGCGTTGCACGTTAATCGGCGTCGGTGCGGAGGACGGCAAGGAAGGCCTCTTGCGGGATCTCAACGGAGCCGACGCGCTTCATCCGCTCCTTCCCCTCTTTCTGCTTCTCAAGCAGCTTCTTCTTTCGCGTGATGTCACCGCCGTAGCACTTGGCGAGCACGTTCTTGCGCACCGCCTTGACCGTCTCACGCGCAATGATCGTCCCGCCGATCGCCGCCTGGATCGGCACCTCAAACATCTGGCGCGGAATCAACTCTTTCAGCTTGGAGGCGAGAACGCGACCTGCACTCTGCGCTCGGTCGCGATGGATGATCGTGCTGAGCGCGTCGACCGGCTCACCGTTCACCAGGATGTCGAGCTTCACCAGCGGCGCCACGCGATACTCCGACTCAACGTAGTCGAGCGACGCGTAGCCTTTCGTCCTGCTCTTCAGTTGGTCGAAGTAGTCCACGATCAGTTCGGCGAGCGGGATCTGGAAGCTCATCACCACGCGCTTCTCGTCCAGGTACTCCATCCCATCAAAGATGCCGCGCTTATCTGTAGAGAGGTCCATGATCGTGCCGATGTAAGTGGTTGGCGTGACAATAGACGCGTTCACCCACGGCTCGCGAATCTCATCGATGTGGTTTGGGCTCGGCAGCTGCGCCGGATTATTGATCAGCATCTCTCCCTTGTTGTTGTTGAGATGAACCTGGTACTTGCAAGATGGCGCAGAGGCGATCAACTGCAGGGTGAACTCGCGCTCAAGGCGCTCCTGCACGATCTCCATGTGGAGGAGTCCAAGGAAGCCGCAGCGGAATCCGAAGCCGAGTGCCGCAGATGATTCGGCCTCAAAGGTGAAGCTCGCATCGTTCAGGTGCAACTTCTCCAGCGCCTCGCGCAGCGCCGGGTAATCCTCACCACTAAGCGGGTAGAGCCCCGCGAAGACGAGTGGCAGTGCAACCTGATATCCGGGGAGCGGCTCTGCCGCGGGGCTCATCGTGGTGGTGACCGTGTCGCCAACACGCGCGTCGCGCACGCTCTTCAGGCCCGTTGCAACGTAGCCAACTTCGCCAGCCTGCAGCTCTTGCACTGGCACGTGTTGCGGTCGGAAGTAGCCAATCTCCACCGGGACACACTGCGCGCCCGAGCCCATCATCGTGATCGCTTCGCCCATCTTGAGGCGACCCTCTTGTACGCGGACATAGTTCACTACGCCCTTGTAGGTGTCGTAGTGCGAATCAAAGACGAGCGCCTTCAGCGGCGCATCAAGTGGACCGCTCGGCGCAGGGATGCGCTTCACCAGCGCCTCGAGAATCTCCGGAATCCCCTTCCCCTCTTTCGCTGAGGCGAGGATCACCTCTTCGCGCGGGATCGCAAGTGTCTCCTCCAACTCGTTCATCACCGCTTCAGGATCGGAGGCGGGGAGGTCAATCTTGTTTAGCACCGGAATGATGTGAAGGCCCATCTTCATCGCCAGGTGGACGTTGGCGAGCGTCTGCGCCTCAATCCCTTGGCTCGCGTCCACCACGAGGATTGCGCCGTCACAGGCCTGCAAGCTGCGTGAGACCTCATAGGCGAAGTCCACATGTCCCGGCGTATCGATCAGGTTGAGCCCGTAGGTGAGGCCGTCGCTCGCCACGTACTCCAGGCGGACGGCGCGTGCCTTGATCGTGATCCCCTTCTCGCGCTCAAGGTCCATGGAGTCGAGCACCTGCGAGGTCATCTGGCGCGGATCGACGGTATGGGTCGCCTCCAGCAGCCGGTCGGCGAGCGTGGATTTGCCATGGTCAATGTGCGCAATGATGCTGAAGTTGCGCTGTCGGGACTGGGGGATGTTGCTCATATCCCCTCAAGAATCGCACGACAGGGGACTTGCCGTCGGTCGGCCAGAGGCGGCTCCTCTCTCGGGGGCTTTCCGCCTCTCGGCGAGCGGCGGGCTCCCCTCTGCTACGATCGCCCGACGGCTCGCATCGAGCCCCTGAAGTTGATGGAGTGACCAATGGGAAAGACCCCTCGCAAGTACAAGGGCGCACGAACGCCGCAGTCCCTCAAGGAGGTTCGCGCCTCCGCCCGACGCGGCGCCGTTCAGCAGCCGAAGCGCACCGAGGCGAAGAGTCGCGTCGCGAGCGCCGTTGCAATCCTCACAGGCGTAAAGCAGGGCGATGCCGCCGCATCCGTCTCCAAGGCGGCGAGCGCACTCGACCGCGCCGCAAAGAGCGGTGCCATTCATAAGAACGCCGCCGCGCGACGCAAGTCACGCCTCGCAAAGAAGGCCGCTGCCGCTAAGGCGAGCCCAACCGGCACCACCGTTGCGATCGTGGTGAAGAAGGCAACGAAGAAGGCGGCGATCTCCGGTGCGAAGCGCGCCGCAGCAACTAAGGCGGCCGCAGCCAAGGCGATCGAAGGGAAGGCTATTGCCGCAAAGCCTGCAGCGAAGAAGCCCGCCGCTAAGAAGGCCGTCAAGAGGGCGCCGAAGAAGTCTGGGGCTTCCGAATAACCTTCGCGCCTCAACTTTCACCCGCTTCGTTGAGGTGAGCACGTGAATCACTATCTCGTCATTGGGGCCATGTTCAAAGATGAAGCGCCGTACCTTGACGAGTGGGTGCGGTTCCACATTGATCGAGGTGTCGATCATCTT
>JAPLHQ010000121.1 GCA_026389555.1 Chloroflexota bacterium | reverse complement strand
GGTGTGCCGTAGCGCGCGGTCGTAAAGATCAGCACCGTAGCGTCCTTCACCTTCGCTGCGCGGCAGGACCTCCGTGCGGAGGCGCTCCGTGAATCGGTCTGCCGCAGCGCGCGCCACATCCGCCGCTGCGCGAAGCGACGGGCCGTAGACCTCAACGCCCATCTCGGCGAGTTCGGCGATCCCCGCCGCCTGCGCAATCGCCGTCTCGGTGTGGAGTCGGCTCACCGGACGCGTCGGGAGTTGCAGCGTGCCGCTCGGGGCAGTGTTTCCGCCAGCGCTTCCAGCCACACGGGGCGCGCCATCATCCGCGGAGACGCTCATTGAAGGGACGCCGACGAGTGCATCAAGAGAGGCATCAAGGAACTGCGGCAGCGAGGTCAGTCGCGCTGCGAGATCCTTCGCGCGCTGCTCGCTACTGCCGAAGGTGCGCGCGATCAGCGGGAAGAGGCCGCCGCCCACGGTGCTCACCGTGTTCAGCGGGTCCCATGCGGTTGGTCGCACCTCAACGCGCTCAAAGCGGATCGCCGCAAGGGTGGCGAGTGCTAGGTCGCGATCCGCCGCATCGTCACGGCTCAGCTCTGCCGCTGGGATTGCCGTGAGCCGCGCCGACTCTTCGTCAACCCAGGCGAGCACCGCCGCATCCGCCGCCGCGCCGACCTCCCCCCACGCGCCATCGTGCGCGTGGATCCCCGTTGCCGTGGCGGCGACCGGGTGGAGCGAAGCGAAGCGGGCGAGGAGGCCGAGCGCGTCGAGCCGATCACTATTCACCGAGTCAGGGTACCATCGGCGCATGGGTGCACAAGACACAACTGACGCCTTCTTCGAGCTGCTGAACGCGGACGACCGCGATGGCGCGCTGAAAATGATGGAGGAGCGCGTAGAGATGCGCATCCACGTTGGCGAAGGGGTGCAGATGCTGAAGGGGCTTGAGCGCGTCGGCGGCTGGTTCCTCCGTGCCGACAAGGGGTTGCGCATGATCCCTGGGGAGATCAAGGACACCGGCCATCAGGTGGAGTGCGACATCCTCGTCGTTCGCCCTGGTGCGAAGAGCCACAAGCTTGACGCCACCTTCAAGGTGGAGGCTGGGAAGATCACCAGCATCAATCTCTCCCCAGCGAAGGGGTAACCTTCGCCCGTTACGGGCTCGGTGAGATCACCACATCTGGAATGACGGACGGAATGATGATCTGCTGCCCAATCTTTAGGTTCCCTGGATCTTTCACCTCTGGATTCGCGCCAAGGATCGCCTCCACGCTGATCTTGAACTCCTGGCTGATATCAAAGAGGGTGTCTCCACTCTTGATCGTGTAGATCACCTGCGCAGGCGTTGGCTCAGGTGTTGGCGATGCGTCAGCGGTAGCGGTGGCGCTCGCCACAGGGGTCGGCTCACTCCCCACTCCGTCAATGAACGAGCCGATGCTCTTCAGAATCGACGGAGTCGCGAAGAGGGCAACCCCAAGCAGCAGGATGAAGGCGGCGAAACTTCGCAAGCTGCTCAGCCGTCGCGGCAGCCTGATCATTGCGCGTGGCACCTCATCTTCAAGGGTGCGGCGCTGATGTAGCGGTACCACGCGAACGCGCTCCTCCTCTTCATGGCTTAGCGGCCGCTGTGGCGCTGCGGCGAGTGACCAGATAGTGCCGTCACTGCTGGAGTCGAAGGGCTGCTCCCCGTCGCCACGCGACGCCGCAGCGAGCGCGTCAACACTCACACCCTGTGATGTAGACCACGCGTCGCTCCCCACCGCCGGCGGTGTTGCGGTGCTGATCGCCTGCGCCGCTTCGCGCGCCGCCCATGCAACAAAAAGAGGGCAACTGCTGAACGTTGCGGTGAGACAGAGCTGCTCCTGGTGGTCTAGTTCGATCGGCTGTGAAGGACGTTGCGCAAAACAGGCGTGCGCGGCGTTCGCCCCTGAGAGGCGCTTACCGGAATCCGTCGCAAGGGCAATAAACGGGCAGGTCGTCGCACTCATGCCGCCGATCCTACTCCTTCGCGCCAGACCGTTTCCATTCGCTCAGAGAGGGCGTGGCTCCACTCGGCGGCAAGCGTCAACTCTTCGCGTGATCCTGGTACGGGTGGCGTATCGCCAGGCTGAACGACCCAGGTATCTGCAAGTCCGATGATCTCAATTCGTGGAAGGCCGAAGCGGCGATTACGGAAGCGGAAGACGACCGGAACAATTGGGACGCCGGTACGGATACCGATCACCGCCGCCCCCGGCCGAAACTCCGCGAAACGATCAACTGGGCCGCTTGTGCCACCCTCCGGCATCACCGCATAGTGCGCCCCCGCAGCGAAGACCGCCGTGGCGGCGGCGAGGTGCGTCTCAATGCCGCTGCTACCGCGCCAGACAGGGAGGAGTCCGCCGAGTCGACGCAACATGCCGGCGCGAATGCGACCACGCCCAACGATGAAGGGGCCAAGGCCGAGCCACCAGATGCGCGGCTCCGCCGGCATCGCAATACCGAGGGCGAACGCTTCGTAGTAGCGACGATGCGGCGCGCCAACAAGGATGCGTGGGCCAGAGCTGTGGAGGCGATCTAGTCCGTGGCCGCGCACACGCAAGCCGAAGATCCAGCCGACGGATTTGAGTGAGAAGCGGAGGAGACGATATGAAGGGCTCGCCTTCGCCCACGGCGCTCGCCCCAGCCAGGCGACCCCCTCCCCCGCTGCAGGCGGGATCAGCGCGTCGCGGCTATAGCTGCTGTACGCCCGTACCTTCCGCTCATCCATCCCGTAAACCCTACACGCCTGAAGCGCACGAGGAGGCACCTGTCGCACCCCAGTCGGCTACCGTAGAGGGAGGGCGCAGCCTGCGCCAGAAACGTGGAGGTTGAATGGACGCAGCACAACTCGCACTCGTTTTCATCCACCTTCTCGGCATGGCGGCCGTTGTTGGTGGCTATTTTGCGGGGATCAGGAGTGTCCCGAAACGACTCTCAGCCGGCATGGTGCACGGCACGCTGCTGCAGCTTCTAAGCGGCGTCTTACTGCTCGGCCTCGCCGAGATGGGGACGGAGCCGGTGAATCATGCAAAGTTCGGGATCAAGATCGCGATCACCGTCGTTCTGCTCCTCATCTCGTCTGCTCCTCATCTCGTGGCCGCGCCGACGCGATCAGGAGATTCCATCCGGCACCTATCATGCTGTCGGCATCTTGGCGCTCACGAATGTCGCGATCGCCGTATTTGTAAAGTAGGAGGAAACATGCGCAACATCATCAAGACACTCAGGGCAGAGTTCGCTCCAGTCACAGTGCACGCGCACTGCGACATTCCGTGCGGAATCTACGATCCAGCCGGCGCGGTGACCGCCGCCAAGACGGTTGCGCGCATGGTGGAGCTGATCGGCCAGATCGACGTGACTGATCACGCCAGCCGCAACAAGCTGGTGCGTTGCATCACCGCCAAGGAAGAGCACGCCGAACTGGTGAAGCACGAGGTCCAGGTGATCTGGTCCGACTACTTCAAGCCAGAGCACCTGGCGAAGGTGCCCGACCTGCACGACCAGGTATGGAAGCTGCTGAAGCTCGCCTCAAAGAATAAGCAGAACGTTGATCCGGCAGCCGCCGTAGAGCTGGTTGCCGCAACCGAAGCGTTCGCGAAGTCCTTCGCCGCCTCCAAGGCGTAACGCAACGAGACTGGCCGCAAGCAGATCATGGTGATGACCGCGCGCCGCATCTGGCGCGCGGTTGTTGCCGAACGCTCCATGGCGCCAACACTTGAACCCGGTGACACGCTCCTTGTCGCCCCCGCCGGACCATACGGACTCCCCTGGTTGCGCGGCACCCCGCGCATCGGGAGCATCGTGATCGCTGAGCGCGAAGGCCGACTCGATGTGAAGCGCGTCGCGGCATGGCCCGTTGACACGTTGCAAACACCTGACGCGCTCTGGCTACTCGGCGACAACACCGCCGCATCCAACGACTCGCGTCAAGGCGGACCTGTGCCACTCAGCGCGCTTCGCGGGATTCTACTCTTCCGAACCGGGCCTTCAGGTCGACGCGGTCGCGTTCGCTAGATAACGCGTCCGCTAGCGAACGTGCGCGCTAGAGCGCGTCGCGAATCTCGGCGAGCAGGTCGAGCGGCTCAAGCTCCATCGGGAGGAAGTGCTGCATTAACAACCGCTGTGCGCCTGCATCGCGGAAGGCGCGCATCTGGGTGGCGGCTTCAACTGGCGTGCCTGACACCCAGCGAGGTCGACGCGGCGCAAGATACTCCTCTGGGTCGCCGCTCCCGCCGATCCGCTCCATGAAGCGAGTGACGCCGGCGAGATAGTCGGCCTGGGTGCGACCAATAAGGAGACCGGTCATTGCTGAGCGCACCATCGATGATGGTTCACGTCCAGCGGCGGTGCACGCCGCGTCAAGTGCTCCGAACTTCTCGCGCGCGATCTGCGGCGTTGACGAGGTGAGGTTGAACTCATCAGCGTGTGCCGCGGCAATGCGCATGCCGCGCGGCGAACCTTCGCCACCTGTGATGATCCACGGTGCTGGGTCTGGCTTCGGACGGAAGAGCGCATCGCCCACCTGATAATGCTTTCCACTAAACGACCAGCCGTCTGGGCCAGACCAGAGACCGCGCACAATGCTGAGCTGCTCCTCCAGCATCTCCGCTCGCACCGGTATCTCGGGAAATGGGAAGCCGTAGCGGCGATGCTCCGACTCATGCCACCCAGCGCCAAGCCCCGCATGAATGCGGCGTCCCGCCATCTCCTGGACTGTGGCGACCACCTTCGCGTACTCGCCCGGATAACGGAATGTCACCGGACTGACCAGTGTCCCGAGCGCAATGATTTTGGTCTCGCGAGCGAGTCCCGCCAAGACACTCCACGCGTCACTCGTTGCCTGATCTGCGGGGCCCGGGAAGGATTCATAGTGGTCGGTGCGATAGAAGGCGTCGAAGCCGAGTGACTCAGCTCGCTGTGCAAGAGCGAGTTGCTGCGCGTAAGTGAGGCCCATCTGCCCCTCAATCACGATGCCGATCTTCATGCGGCAACCCTAGCGCCTGAGGACAGCCTGCGACGCGAGGGGTATGATGGTTGCAACGTGAACTACCGCAGCATGTGGCAGAGGCGTGAATCAGGAGGTACCCATGGCAACCGCACGACGTAGCCCTTCGCGCCCGAGCAAGGCTGGGAAGGCAAGCAAGGCGAGTCCCGCATCAAGCCACCACGCTGGTGAGGATCTCTCCAAGCGCGCAAAGCAGGGCATTGTCGTTGCGATCATGCTCGCCCTCTTCTTGGGCGCGCTTGATCAGACCATCGTCGGAACAGCGCTTCCACAGATCATCACCGAACTGAATGGCGCGAATCTCTATACGTGGGTCGTGACGATCTACCTCCTCGCGAGCACCGTCACCGTGCCGATCTACGGAAAGCTCTCTGATATGTACGGCCGCAAGCCGCTCCTTCTGATCGGCGTCGGACTCTTCCTTGTTGGTTCGGCACTCGCCGGGCTCTCACAGAATATTGAGCAGCTGATCATCTTCCGCGGCATTCAGGGGCTCGGCGCAGGTGCGCTCTTCCCAATTGCCCTCGCAACAATCGGCGATCTCTTCAGCGCAAAGGAGCGCGGTCGCTATCAGGGCCTCTTCGGTGCCGTCTTCGGCCTCTCCAGCCTGGTTGGTCCTGCGCTCGGTGGCTGGCTCACCGACACGTTCAGCTGGCACCTCATCTTCTACGTCAATCTTCCGATCGGCCTACTGAGCATTGCGATCATCTTGCTCGAGCTGCCAACGATTAAGGGGCGCCCGAATCAGAAGATCGACTTCCTCGGCGTGATCGTCTTCGCCGCCGGCATCATTCCAGTGCTCATCGGCTTGACTAATGTCCAGAGCAACGCCTTCGCCACCCCAGAGGTTGCGGGGCTGATCTCAGCGGGTCTCGCCATCCTCTGCCTCTTCCTCTTCATTGAGGCGAAGGCGGATGAGCCGATCATTCCACTTGAGCTCTTCAAGAACCGCACCTTCGCAGCAGCGGCGGCGGCGACCTTCTTCGCCTCGATCGGCTTCTTCGCCTCGATCATCTTCTTGCCGCGCTACTTCCAGACCGTGCTCGGCGAGACGGCAACCAACTCTGGCTACGCCACACTCCCACTCCTCCTCGGCGTGATCATCAGCTCAATCAGCGCAGGACAGATGGTGGCGCGACGCGGACGCTATAAGTCCCTCATCTTGGGGGCAATCGTGCTCGTCACGGTGGGATCGCTCATCTTGACCAATATCAAGGCGGATACTGATCCGTGGGTGCTACGTGGATGGATGTTCCTCGCCGGACTCGGCGTTGGACCAACCCTCTCCGTCTTCACCATCGTGGTGCAGAACGCGGTGCCGTTTAAGTTCCTCGGTGCCGCAACCTCAAACCTCACCTTCTTCCGCCAGGTTGGCGGCTCGGTCGGACTCGCCATCGTTGGCTCCTACTTTGGTGGCCAGCTGACGACCACGATCCCAACGGAGCTCGCCGCTGCTGCGCCTGCAGGAACGTTTGATCCATTCTTTGCCGCAGCTGGCGGCAACCTGGATCAGTTGACGAATGTGGGCGGACAGTTTGATCCCGCCCTCCTCGCCCTGATCCCAGCCGAATACGTCGGGGCCTTCTTCAACGCGATCAAGGCGGGTATTGCCGATGCGATCGGCTCGATCTTCTGGCTCGCCGTGGTGGCAAGCCTTGTGGCGCTCGTTGCCGCAACGCTGATCGAAGAGATCCCGCTACGCAGCAAGCCGAGCGAGGGAGTCGTTGCGGAGCTGTAAGCGAGCGGCGCTCGTTGCGCTGATCCTCTCGCTCATCGCCATCCCGGCCTCAGGGCCGATCGCTGGAGAGCGCGCAGCCACGGCGACTGCCGCGCCGTATCAGTGCACGCCGTGGACCTCGTTCACGCGACCCCCAGAAAGCATCTGGGTGCACATTCCCGTTAAGAAGGGACGTCGCTGGAAGATGGGGACGCGGGTTCAGGTGGACTTCAAGACCTACGTGGAGCGCGTGGTGATCAACGAGTGGGGCCCAAACGAGACGCACCGCGCGCAACTCCTCTCCGCGGCACAGATCGTCAAGCAGTACGCCTGGTGGTACATCACACACCCGAACAAGAAGCTGAAAGATAAGAACGGCGACTGCTTCGACATCGGTTCGAGTACCACCTTCCAGCTCTACCGCGGCAACGCCACAACGAAGGCGGAGGCGTCGGACGCAGCCCGCATCAAGAAGGGGCTCCCCGCTCGACTCCCGCTGATCCGCTCCGCGATTGAGGCGATCTGGCCGCTCACCATCTGGCGTACCGCCGGTGCTCGAAAAGGTTTTGCGCACACTGGATACCGCGGAGGTGCCTACCGCAAGGGTTGTGCCAAGTACTACACCGGGTTCCATCTCTATCAGCAGAATGCTCGGCGCTGCGCCCGCGATGGTGAGTCGTTTGAGGCGCTGATCCGCAGGTTCTACGGACCAAACATTGCGATCTACAAGCCAGTCCCAGGTGAAAGTGACGCGACGCTCGTTGACTATGCTGTGGACCCATTCGCCGAACCGTGGTCACTCCCAGACGACTGGTCGAACGGAGGCGGTCAGCTCAGCGAGTTCCGTGGCGACTTTGACGGCGACCTCTTCCCGGAGATCGCCACGCTCCGCGTCTGGAACACTACCGACCCAGTCACTGGCAACCCTGTGGTGAGTGCGGCGATGGGATCAATTGAACGTCGCAACGACGCCTACCTCTGGCGCGACGACATCTGGAGCGTGACCGACCTCGCCGCCTCCGGAATTGACGCGGCGCAGATGCGCGTCATCTCCGCCGACGTGAATGGCGACGGGAGTGATGACCTGGTGATCAGCGCGCCAACACCCGCCAGCGTGATTGCAACAGGTGGTGGACAGAGCGGAATCTGGGTTGCCCTCTCCGAGAAGCGCAACTGGGTGAAGAAGCGGATTCAAGATCCAGTGCTCGGGGCGCCGCAGTTGGTGGGAACATCAACCGCGCCGCTCAGCGAAATCAGCCTGACCGTTTGGGATCGAGACGCAGATGGCCGTGACGAAGTTGCACTCTTTGCACCAACGGTTGACGGACGCCTTGGGCTCTCGCTCCTCTCCGCACCGCGAACTGGTGGCACACCGTCAATCAGCCTCTGGTGGAGCTCCGATCCGCTCCTTGGGAGCTATACCGCGGGGAGCGTGAGCGCCACAGTGCAGCCACTCGGCCCACAGCGTGATCCAGCCGACGGTCGTCGCGCACTGCGCAGCGAACTGCTGATTGAGGTGAACCTCGGCGGCCAGCAGCGCACGCTGGCAATCTCTGGAGTAGCGCCGAACACCGCCACCGCACGCTAGGATGCGCTCATGAGTCACTGGTTCACGATCCATCTGAAGCCCGCCGCAGGGAGCCTTGCCGCCGCCGTGGCGGCACTCGCTGCGGCAAGCATCGCCGTGGAGGGGATCGTTGGAAGCCCAGAGAGTGAGGATGGCGTGGTGCACCTCTCCGTTGCGGAGCCAGCACTCGATCGTGCGATCGCCGCACTGAAGAGCGCCGGCATCACGGTGAGCCTTGAGGCGGAGCCTGGTGCAGATGCGAGCGCTACCGAAGGGATGATCGGCGCAATTCTCAACGGCCCGCGCACCTAAGGTTGCGCGTGAGCGCAGCACAGCTCTCCATCACCTCATGGAATGTCAACGGCATCCGCGCACGCGCCGAGCGACTCGCCGCCTTTTTGGATCGCACGCCGCCCGACGTGCTTCTGCTGCAGGAGACGAAGTGCAACCCTGAGCAGATCCCTGCTGAACTCTTCACCTCACGCGGATACGAATGGGAGGCGATCGGCGCCGGTGGTCGTAACGGCGTGCTGATCGCATCGCGGATCGGCCTTGCCGCGCCAACGCTCGGCCTCCCCGCAGCCGCAAGTGGCGCAGTTCACGCTCCGGAGGGAGACGACCCAGACCTGATGGACGAGCCGCGCCTGATTGCGGCGCAGTGTGGTGGGGTCACCATCGCCAGTGTCTATGTGCCGAATGGGCGTGAGGTTGCGAGCGGCTACTGGCGGGCGAAGCTGCGCTGGATGGAGGCGCTCGCCCTCTGGTCGCAAGAGATACTGAAGTCTTCGCCGCTCATTCTTGGTGGCGACTTCAATGTTGCGCCAAGCGACGCCGATGTCTGGGACCCTGCGGCGCTCACGGGCGCAACGCATGTCTCGCCTGAAGAGCGCGCCGCACTCGCTGCCATCCTCGATGCGGGAGTGATCGACACTGCCTGCGCGCTCGCCCCCAAGGGCGAGCCGCCCGCATTCACCTGGTGGGACTATCGCGGCGGCGCCTTCCATCGTGGTCATGGGATGCGCATTGATCACCTGCTCGCATCACCGAGCGCAGGGGCACTACTCTCGTACAGCGTAGATCGCGACGAACGGAAGGGTGCGCTCCCTTCAGATCACGCGCCGATCACGCTCACGATCCAGCCAGCGTGATGATGCACGCATGAAGACAGAGCAGCTCCGCGCACGAACAGCAACCTCCGCCGCAGAGTCACTGCCGCGCGCGGCGGCACTGTTGCGTGCTGGCGGCCTTGTCGCCTTCCCCACTGAAACGGTCTACGGACTCGGTGCCAACGCGCTGGATCCGATCGCAATCGCGCGCATCTTCGAAGCGAAAGGGCGGCCAACCTTTGACCCACTCATCGTGCACGTTGCCGACCGCGCCGATCTCTCACTCGTCCTCTCCCCCGCCGCACTCGATGATCCGCGTGTCACGCTTCTCGCCGACGCCCTCTGGCCGGGGCCGCTCACAATCGTCGCGCCTGCAGCACCACGCATCCCAGGCCTCGTTCGGTCTGGCCTCCCAACCGTTGGCGTGCGACTCCCAGACCACGACCTTGCGCGCGCGCTGATTCGCGCCGCCGGAACGCCGGTCGCTGCGCCGAGCGCCAATCTCTTTGGCCAGCTCTCCCCCACCACGGCGGAACATGTACTAGAGCAGCTCGACGGACGCATTGATGCGGTGCTACTCGGTGGCGCAACGCGCGTTGGTGTGGAGTCGAGCGTTGTCTCACTCGTCCCTGGTGAGCCAGCGCGCCTGCTCCGCCCGGGCGGCGTCCCACGCGAGACGATCGCCACACTCCTTGCGCCGTTCGGCCCGCTGCTCGAC
>JAPLHQ010000058.1 GCA_026389555.1 Chloroflexota bacterium | reverse complement strand
TGGGGTGAGGTGCTGGATCGCACCGTCTGCACCAAGGAGGAGCTCTTCCACATCTGGCGTGTCTGAGACGCTCAGCACCACGGCATCTGCGCCGCTGAGTGCTTCCTTCAGCGATGCAACCTGAAGCACTCCTTCAATAGACGGGCGACCTGGCGTGCGATTCCATCCGCGTACCGTGTGCCCTGCGCGCGCAAGGTGTCCAGCCATCGGCGCGCCCATCGTGCCGAGACCAAGAAACGTGACGTTGCTCATGACGCCACGATACGACAGTGGGTGCGTTGGGGTGTGAAGAGTGGTGCGCCCGGCGGGACTCGAACCCACGACCTTTAGGTCCGCAACCTAACGCTCTATCCACTGAGCTACGGGCGCCTGTGCTTCCTGCGGAGTCCTGATGCTACGGCACGCCTGCCTGAAGTGGCGGAGAGGGAGGGATTCGAACCCTCGACGCAGGAAAACCCCACGTGGCGGTTTAGCAAACCGCTGCACTAGACCTCTATGCGACCTCTCCGAGGCTTGCCGACGCGAAGTATCTCAGATGGCGCCCTGCAGCGCTAGCCGACGATCTCCCACCCACGCCGAAGGGCCTCGCGACGGAGGTAGGCGTCTGGTGCAACGGCAACGGCGCGCTGCGCCATAGAGAGCAGCGGGATATCTGCCGCGGTGTCACCAAACGCGGCAAGGAGCGGGGCGCCCGCGGCGCGAGCTCGCACTGCGACCGCCTTCTGCTCGCCGCTCTGCGTTGCGGCGGCGAGTCGCCCGGTCGCTCGCCCCTCTATAAGTTGGAGCGGAGTGCCGAGCGCCGCCACCGCGCCGATCCTTTTCGCAAACGCATCGCCCACCTGCTGGTAGCCGCCTGTGGCGAGGAGCAGTTCTACCGATGGATGTGTGACGCGCGCCGCGCTGAGCACCGCCGCGACTGCGTTGATCCCTTCAGCGCGCCGCGCCGGCCAGAGGTGGTGCTCCACCACCCACTCCCCCATCGCCGCGAGCTCATCAGCGCTCGCGCCGCGCAGTAGTGTGGCCTGGTCGCTCAGCCAGCGCGCGCGAAAGCGCTCCTTACTAATGACGCCGAGCTTGGCGAGAAGAACGAGTGGGAGCCTGATGCCAACAAAGCGGCGCGCCGCAGCACTCGGTCGATGCTGCAGGGTCCACGCGAGGACGCCGCGCCACGTCTCTGCGGTGGTGAGGGTGCCATCCATGTCGCTGACGATCACTGCGCTACTCATGGGGTTAAGTATGTGCGGAAAAGAAGAGAGGCGCCTGGGTTTCCCCAGACGCCTCTCGCAGCGATCCCGACGGATCGCAGGAAGTTACTTCTTCTTGGCTGCCTTGCGTCGCTTGCGCTTCGCAGGGGCCTTCTTGGCAACTGCCTTCTTGGCTGACTTGCGGCGCTTTCGCTTCGCAGGAGCCTTCTTGGCAACAGCCTTCTTCGCCTTGCGCTTCTTGCGCTTGGCTGGGGCCTTCTTGGCAACTGCCTTCTTGGCTGACTTGCGTCGCTTGCGCTTCGCAGGAGCCTTCTTGGCAACAGCCTTCTTGGCCGACTTGCGCTTCTTGCGCTTCGCTGGGGCCTTCTTGGCAACTGCCTTCTTGGCGGCCTTGCGCTTCTTGCGCTTGGCTGGGGCCTTCTTGGCAACTACCTTCTTGGCCTTACGCTTGGTGGCAGGCTTACGCTTCGCAGCGGCCTTGCGCTTCTTCTTTACTGCCATGTTCTGGACCTCCACTCTGGCCAGCCCGACGAGCGGCCTGGCCATACTCCACCCCAAAACTGGGGCTTGTTGAAAAGTAAAACACAATGTGGATAAGTGCAAGCCCTTTTGTGCGTGGCGCAACAGGGTTGGCCCCGGCGGGGACCAGCTCGACCCCACTTGGACCCGTCGAGTGGCAACAACGGCGCCCTTTTTCGTCAAAAACTGTGGACTGGTGACGCATTGCGCGGCGTTGCGCGCGCCGCGGCGCAGACTGGCGATTGCCGCACCAATTTATCTGAAAAACAGCGATTTCGTGCGAGAAATCGGCGCATCAGCGGGTCGCGACGATCATCAAGACGATGCGCCTACTGGCTTCCCGCGGGGGTTTTTGGGGTCTCGGCGCGCCAAATCGGCGGGTAATTCTTGACCGAGCGGACAGATCGCCGTAGGGTTAGCGCATGACGACCTATCGTTACTTTAGGAGCCCGGTCTGACCCGCCCAGACGCCTAGCGTCTGACCGGCGGTCCGGCCGGGATGTGAGCAGAGGGGCCCCCTCTGCTCTTTTCTTTTCCCCCACCCCGCCGGCAAGCCGGCACCAAAACAGGAGCAATCAATGTTCGTCCGAATGGTCAAGGCGGCAACAGCAGAACAGCTCAGCGCCGTCCGCGAGCGCGCCGTTGCGGCGGGTCTCGCCGTCTATGAAGAGCAGGGTTTGACCGGAAGCACCCTCGCCATCCTTGGACCATCGGGCGCCAGCGCCGCACTAGAGCAAGAGTTCGGCGCACTCGCCGGTGTTGCAAGCGTCAGCCGCGCCACACGACCCTACCGACTCGCCTCTCGCGAGTTCCGCGACACGCCAACGGTGGTGAAGGTGCGCGATGCGGTGATCGGTGGCGGCACGCTGACCCTGATGGCGGGGCCATGCTCTATTGAGTCGCGCGAGCAGCTCTTTGAAGTGGCGCAGGGCGTGGCCGATGCGGGGGCAACACTCCTGCGTGGTGGCGCATTCAAGCCGCGCACCTCGCCGTACGCCTTCCAGGGGCTTGGCCTTGACGGCCTTCGCCTCCTCGCCGAAGCGCGCGAGCGCACCGGGCTCCCGATCATCACCGAGGTGATGGAGCCTGCGCAGGTTGACATGGTGGCCGAGTTCGCTGATGTGTTGCAGGTGGGGACGCGCAACATGCAGAACTTCTCGCTCCTCAACGCCGTGGGGCGCACACGCATGCCAGTGATGCTGAAGCGCGGCCTCTCCGGGACGATTGAGGAGTGGCTGCTCGCTGCGGAGTACATCCTGGCGGCGGGGAACACGCAAGTGATCCTCTGTGAGCGCGGCATCCGCACCTTTGAGACGGCGGCGCGCAATACGTTGGACCTGAACGCGGTGCCGATCCTCCGCAAGCTGACACACCTCCCAGTCATCGTGGATCCGAGCCACGCAACGGGGAAGCGCTGGATGGTTGCGCCAATGTCATACGCTGGAGTTGCGGCTGGCGCCGACGGCATCATGGTCGAAGTGCACCCAAAGCCGGAGGAGGCCTGGTCGGATGGCGAGCAGTCGCTCACCATCCCAATGTTCCAGCGACTTGCTGGCGAGTTGCGCTCCATTCACACGCTGGTGACGCCACTCCATAACGACCCAGGGGCGGCGGGCGCCAGCCCGTCGAAGAAGTAGCGCATGTCGCACCGCGTCAACCCCGCAGCGCGGCTGCGGGGTGAACTGCGCCTCCCTGGCGACAAGTCGATCAGCCACCGTGCGCTGCTCTTCGCCGCGCTCGCGGAGGGTGAGACGCTGATCTCTGGTGCCGGTGACGGCCATGATGTGCGCTCCACGGCGGGGATCATCCGCGCGCTCGGCGCAACCTGCGAACGACTCCCAGCGGCACCTGATGATGCGCCTGGTACGGCGCGCTGGCGCGTCCTCTCCCCTGGCCGCAGCGGACTCGCCGCGCAGGGCGACGGAACCCTTGATTGCGGCAATTCAGGGACGAGCGCACGACTCGGCGCAGGGCTTGTGGCGGGAGTGACTGGCACCCACGTATTAGATGGCGACGCGTCGCTGCGCCGCCGCCCCATGGCACGCGTTCTTGAGCCACTCCGCGCAATGGGAGCCGATGCCACGGGCGCCGCTGGCGAGCGCGGCGAGACGGCGCCGCTGCGCATTGTTGGGGGCACGCTGCACGGCACCGAGTGGCGCTCCAGCACACCGAGTGCCCAGGTGAAGAGCTGCGTCCTGATTGCGGGCCTCGCCGCACGCGGCACAACTACCTATATAGAGAGTGTTGCGACGCGAGACCACAGCGAGCGCATGCTCACAGCGCGTGGCGCCAGCATCAGCCGCGTGCAGGGGCCTGATGGCGCCTGGTCGATCAGCGTCCAGGGTGGCACGCGGTTGCGGGCGATCCCGCAGGTGCAGGTGCCAGGCGACCCATCGTCGGCCGCCTTCTGGCTGGTGGCGGCGAGCCTGCACCCGGATGCCGATCTGACGATCCGCGGCGTCTCGCTGAACCCCACCCGTCGCCACGTGATTGAGATCCTCCGCCGCATGGGCGCCTCTATTGAAGAGACGCCGCGCCCAGATGACGGCTCGGGGGAGCCGATCGGTGACCTCCGCGTCCGCAGCGCCAACCTCCACGGCGTTGAGATCACCCCACAGGATGTGGCGCTCGCCATCGATGAGATGCCGATCCTCTCGCTCGCCGCAACGGCGGCGCGCGGCGCAAGCAGCATTCTCGGCGCGGGGGAGCTGCGCGCCAAGGAGAGCGACCGGATCGCCGGTGTGGCCGATGGTCTGACGCGGCTCGGACTCACCGTTCGCGTGGAGGGCGATGATCTCCACTTCGTTGGCGGCGAGCGGTCGAAGGGTGGGAGCCCCGAGGTCCGCGGCGATCACCGCCTCGCGATGACCTTTGCAGTTGCGGCACTTGTCGGCGACGCCGCTGTGGAGATTGACGACGCCGCAGCTGCGGCGGTCAGCTATCCGACCTTCTTTGATGACGCTCTGCGTCTCGCTGGTAGTGCAGAGCGAGAGGCGCGCGCATGAGCAAGCGCATCGTGCTCTTGGGACACCCGGTGGCGCACAGCCTCTCCCCCGCCTTCCAGCAGGCCGCCTTTGACCATCTCGGCCTCCCAGTGCGCTACGAGCTGATGGATGTTCCGCCCAAGGGACTTGCCGCCGCCGTTGCCGCGCTGCGCGCCGATCCAGATCTGATCGGCGCCAACGTCACGATCCCCCACAAGGAGACGATCGGTGCACTGCTCGATTCGGTGACGGAAGAGACCACAGCGATCGGCGCCGTCAATACGATCACGCGCGCCGGAAGCCGTCTTGTTGGGCGCAACACTGACGTGGCGGGGCTGCGCGGCGCACTTGACGCGCTGCTCGACGGACGACGCACCCCGCGTGCCGCGCTGATCCTTGGCGCAGGAGGCGCCGCGCGCGCCGCCGTTGCCGCACTCGTTGGTGCCGCCGTAGGACAGATCAGCATCACCAATCGTCACTTGCGCCGCGCCGAGCAGGTTGCCGCCGCAGCGTCTAAGACCTGGCCGCACCTCGCCATCCGCGCCGTACCGTGGCACGAGTCGATCCTGGTGGAGGAGGCGGCGCGCGTCGGCATCGTCATCAACGCCACCAGCCTCGGCCTCTCATCAAAGGATGCGCCGCCACTCCCCGCCGCCGCCTTCCGCGAGGGGCAGTTCCTGATCGACGCCGTCTACGCCCCTGGCGGGACGGCGCTCGTCCGCAGTGCACGGACCGCAGGCGCCGAAGCGGCCGACGGACTGGAGATGCTCCTCCTTCAGGGGGCCGCCTCATTTGAACTCTGGACGGGGCGCCCAGCACCGATCAGCATCATGCGTGACGCGTTAGCCGCCGCCGCGGCATCATCTACCCATACGGGTGAGTCACCCGCAGTGATTGGAGGGGCGCAATGAGCTTCCGCTACCTGACCGCCGGTGAGTCACACGGTCCAGAGCTCGGCGTCATCGTTGAGGGGATGCCGGCCGGCGTCCCACTAACCGAGGCGGCGCTTGCCACTGACCTGAAGCGTCGCCAAGGCGGCTACGGTCGCGGCGCGCGGCAGAAGATTGAGCAGGACCACGCGCGCATCCGCAGCGGCGTCCGTCACGGCCTCACCATGGGCTCGCCGATCCTTCTCTTGATCGAGAACCGTGACTGGGAGAACTGGACGCGCGTGATGCAGTCAGAGCCACTCAGTGCAGAGCAGGCGGCGGAACTTGCGGCGAGCGCCGCCGAAGGGACGAAGCGCGCCATCCCCGTGACGCGGGTCCGACCAGGGCACGCCGATCTAGCCGGTGCACTGAAGTACGGCTTTGATGATGTGCGCAACGTGCTGGAGCGCGCGTCGGCGCGCGAGACAGCGGCGCGCGTTGCCGCTGGCGGTGTTGCGAAGGCACTCCTCCACGCGCTCGGCATTGAGATCTGGTCCTTCACCGCCGAAGTGGGCGGCGTTGCGGTGGATCCTGCCAACTGCACACGCAGTCGCGAAGAGTCAGAGGAGAGCCCACTGCGCTGCCCAGACCCTGCCGCTGAAACGCGGATGGTCGCCCGTATAGATGAGGCACGCGAGGCGGGGAACACCGTTGGCGGCATCTTTGAAGTCGTCGTCAAGGGGCTGCCGATCGGACTCGGCTCCTATGTGCACTGGGATCGCCGCCTTGATGCGGCACTCGCCCAGGCGATGATGAGCATCCAGAGCGTGAAGGGTGTGGAGTTCGGCCTCGGCTTTGAACAGACGCGCATCTTCGGCTCCGAAGTTCACGATGTGATTGAGGGGCGCACGCCCGCAGGCGACTGGGTGCACCGCACCAATCGCGCTGGCGGTCTCACTGGCGGCGTCAGCAACGGCGAGCCGCTCGTGATCCGCGCCGCTGTGAAGCCAATCAGCACGCTTGCCCGACCACTCCCATCTGCCGACCTCATCAGCGGCGAGAAGGTGGAGAAGGCGCACTACGAACGCTCAGACATCAGCGTGGTTCCCGCCGCGGGCGTGATCGGCGAAGCGATGGCGGCGCTCGCCTTGGTGCCATTCGTCCTGGAGAAGCTCGGTGGCGACTCACTCGAAGAGATCACCGCGAACCTTGCGGCGCTCCGCGCACGTGCCGCTATCCCGCGATCCGCACCGGCAGCGGGCGGCAAGTCTGATCCCGAGACGGACGCGAGTGGCACCAGCGCCGCGGGGTCCGGCGGCGACGACTAGACGCTGATGGCGACGCGGCGCAGCAACCTTGCACTCGTCGGCCTCCCTGGCGTGGGGAAGAGCTCACTCGGCCGTCGCCTTGCGACCACACTGAACGTGCCACTCCTCGACCTTGACCGCAGCATCATCGCCAGCACCGGCGTCCCGAAAGACAGCGTGGATGAGATCTTCAAGCGCGAAGGCGAAGAGGGCTTCCGCATCCGCGAACGCTCCGCCGTTGCGGCACTCGACGAAGTTGCGCCACCCGCAGGCAACGTTGCCGCAGAGCTCGGCATTGGACGCATCATCTCGCTCGGTGGCGGGACCCTCGTTGACCCGCGCAACCGCTGGACGTTAAGCCAACGTGCCCGCATCCTCTGGCTCGACGCGCCAGATGCGGTGATCGCCGGGCGCCTACGCACCGCACGTGTTGTCCGACCGCTGATGAGTAAGGGGAACCCAGAGGCCTCGCTGCGCACACTGCGCACGGAGCGTTCGCGCTTCTACGCGATTGGCACGCGACTCGAGAGCAAGAAGAGTCCAGGGACGCTCTCTCAGCCTGCTATCGACCTCCTGCGCGCCACGCCGCGCACCACCGGCCGAATGCTCCTCTCCGCTGCACTGCCGAGCGGCCACTGGGAGCTCGGTGTCGGCATCGCCGCCGAGTCGCTCGTGCGCGCGCTGAAGGTACGCAACGCGAGCCGCGTCGTTCTGGTGAGCGAGCCGAATGCGGAGCGCGCGATCGGTGGCAGCATCGCCGCGGCGTTGAAGCGCGCCAAGATCAACGTGATCCCGCTCACGCTAGAGTCTGGCGAATCGGCGAAGCAGCTCACCGTGATTGATGAGGCGGCGCGGGGCCTCGCCGCCGCTGGCGTTGAGCGCGGCGATCTTCTCGTTGCGGTTGGTGGTGGCGCGCTGAGCGACACGGCGGGCCTGCTCGCTGCGCTCTACCTGCGCGGCATCGACTGGGTCGCCGTCCCCACCACGCTCGCCGCGCAGTTGGACGCATCACTCGGCGGAAAAACTGGCGTTGACCTCCCTGAAGGGAAGAACCTTGTCGGCGCTTTCCATCAACCACTCGCCGTCATCGCCGACCTGGATGCACTGCGCACCCTCCCAACACGCGAGATCCTCGCCGCCACAGGTGAGGCGGTGAAGATTGCCCTGCTCGGTGAGGATCGACTCTTCACGCTGCTCGAAGAGGTGGCGCCGCGACTCGTTGCGGGCGACCCAGAGCTACATGCAGACGGAACCTACGCTGAGATCGTGGAGCGCGCCGGATGGTGGAAGTGCAACGTGGTTGCGGCGGATGAGCGAGAGGCGGGCCTCCGCATGAGCCTCAACCTTGGTCACACCCTCGGCCATGCGCTCGAACAGGCGGCGAACTACAAGGGGATCTTGCATGGCGAGGCGGTCGGCTACGGCCTTCGCGCCGCGCTCACGATTGGCGTTGAACTTGGCGTCACGCCAGCGCCACGCGCCGCACGCGCGCTCGCGCTCCTTGACGCGCTCGGCCTTGGTGCCGCGCCGCGCCGTGAGTCCCCCGCCGCACTCGTTGAAGCAACGACGCACGACAAGAAGGTGGCGGGCGGGAAGATTCGCTGGGTCCTCCCCACCGCGAAGAGCTTCGTGATTCGTGACGATGTCCCTGCTAGCCTCGTCCTACGCGCCGCAACGCAGATGCTGGCGGGCAACACGAGAGGCGGAGGGACACGATGACCGAGCGAGCAACGCGCATCAGCGCCAGCGCCCTCTCTCCGCGCGCACGCGCGCATGCGGCGGGCGACGAGATCCTGCTCCTGAACGGCCCCAGCCTGAACCTGCTCGGCGAGCGTGAGCCCGAGCGCTACGGCACCACCACGCTGGATGAGATCGAGACGCGCGTTGCCGCCGCAGCGGAGGCGGCGGGGATGACACTCGTTGACGCCTTCCAATCAAATCATGAGGGCGACCTTATTGATCGGCTCCATGTGCGCGACTTCTCGTGGGTGATCATCAATCCTGGCGGGCTCACGCACACCAGCGTCAGCCTCCGCGACGCGCTGCTGGCGGTAGAGCGACCGTTCGCCGAAGTGCACCTCTCCAATCCAGAGGAGCGCGAAGCCTTCCGCCACATCAGCCTCCTTGAAGATGTTGCTGCGGTTGCGGTACGCGGGATGCTCGCCGCAGGCTACGAACGCGCCGTTGCACTCATCGCCGAACTGCGCGCAGAGGCAACGAAGTGAGCGCTGATCCGGCCGCCCGTCTCGCTGAGATTCGTAGTGAGATTGATCGCATCGATAGTGAGCTGCTGAAGCTCTTGGAGGAGCGCACGAACTTCGCGTTAGAGGCGGGGGCTGCAAAGGCGGCGCTCGGTCGCCCAGTGCACGATCCAGAGCGAGAGGCGCAGCTCCTGACGCGTATTAGCGCGCACGGCGCTGGCGCACTCAGCCCTGAGGATCTTCGGGCGCTTTGGGAGCTGCTGATGGCGGCAACGCGTCGAGCGGAGTCGCAGCGCTAAATCCAGCACAGCGCATCACTGGGAGGCGCGGGTAGCGCGCGTACCGCGGGTCGCGGTCAGAGAGGCCACAGCGCAAGAAGTCAGATCCTCGTCCGCTGGTGATCTCGCGTGCCTCCGCACAGCCGGCGCAGAGGCCGAGCCGCTTCATACGGTGTGGCGGAGGGGGAGGGATTCGAACCCCCGCAGACCGTTACCAGCCTGGGCTGTTTTCAAGACAGCTCCGTTCAACCACTCCGGCACCCCTCCGCCGCGCAGTGTATCGGATGCGGGGCTGCCGCTCAGCCGAAGTGCTTGATGTGGTCGGCCCAGTGCGCGCTGCTCTCCTGCTGGACCAGCTGCTGCAGGGGCTCGCCCTCAAGGGCGGGGAAGGCGCGCTCATCAAAGAGCTCCGCCTCGCTCAGCGAGAGGACCAGGGTGCGGAGCTCCCACCAGGCGCCAGCCTCAGAGGTGATCACCTCTGCCGCCTCACGCTTGGCACTCTCGCGGTCAACACGGGCGTTGAGCTGATCAAGCGACTCTGCGGTGCGGTGCGGCGTCCCGCCGCTCTTCATCACACCGATCTCGTAGCTGCCACGACGCTCCCACCACTCAATGTGGGCGAGTAGCACCGTCCGTGTGGAGCTGCCGTCGGCGCGCTCGTTCCAGGCGTCTGCGCGCGTCATCGAGATCGCATCATCGAGTGCGCGTCGCACGATATCCAGGTGCGCAATCAGCGCCGCCTTCGTGGTGATGTTGGCTGGGTGACTCATAACTGGGCGGGTCTCAGCGCGGTGCAGGTGGCGCAAGGTGCGTGCGGCCGCCGAGATATGGATGCAGGACAGCGGGGAGCTTGACGCTCCCGTCTGGCTGCGCGCCGTTCTCTAGCAGCGCCGCCAAGACGCGCGGGATCGCAAGGCCGGAACCGTTCAGCGTGTGAACGAGCTCTGGCTTCGCCCCCGCCTCACTGCGATGACGGATCGCCATGCGTCGCGCCTGGTAATCGCCAAAGTTGGAGCAGGATGAAACTTCGAGCCAGCGCTTCGATCCCGCCGCCCAGACCTCAAGGTCGTACTTGCGCATCTGGACGAAGCCCATGTCCCCCGTTGCCATGAGCAGGACGCGGTACGGGAGCTCGAGTCGCTGCAGTAAAATCTCGGCGCGCTCGGTGAGCCACTCGAGTGCGGCGCGCGACTCCTCTGGTCGCTCAAAGCTGACCATCTCCACCTTGTCAAACTGGTGCAGACGCAGGATGCCGCGCGTCTCGCGACCGGCAGCTCCCGCTTCACGACGGAAGCAGGGGGTGTAGGCCGCGTAGCGGATCGGCAGCTGCGCGCCATCCAAGATCTCGTCGCGGTGCAGGTTCGTCACTGGCACCTCAGCCGTCGGGGCAAGATAGAAGCCGTCACGACCGACCACATACATCTGATCTTCCTTGTCGGGGGTCTGCCCCGTGCCACGTGCCGACGCCTCGTTAATAAGGATTGGCGGCCAGATCTCGGTAAAGCCGTTCTCGCGCACATGGGTA
>JAPLHQ010000007.1 GCA_026389555.1 Chloroflexota bacterium | reverse complement strand
GGCCTCACCAGTAGTGATGTCATTGACACGGCGCTCGCGCTGCAGTTGCGCGCCGCGAGTGACCTCATTCTCGCCGAACTTGATGCGCTGATCGTTGTCATCATCCGTCGCGCCCGCGAAGAGCGCGACACCGTAATGGCGGGGCGCACCCACTCCGTGCACGCCGAGCCGATGACGCTCGGCGCCAAGCTCGCCGGCTGGGCCTTTGAGGCGGCGCGTGACCGCGAGCGCCTCGCCACGGCTGCGGACGAGGTGGCGACCGGGAAGATCTCAGGGCCGGTTGGGACCTACAGCCAGATCAGCCCGCAGATTGAGCGTGAGGCGCTCGCCGCGCTGAAGCTGCGCGTAGATCCTGTGAGCACGCAAGTTGTCCAGCGTGATCGGCATGCGGCGCTCGTTGCTGCGATCGCGATCACGGGCGGCACGCTCGAACGTTTCGCGACCGAGATTCGCAATCTGCAACACAGCGAGATTGATGAGTTGCGTGAGCCCTTCCGTGCCGGTCAGGCGGGGAGCTCCGCCATGCCACAGAAGCGCAACCCAGTGAAGAGCGAACGCATTGCAGGATTTGCGCGACTCTTGCGCGGATACACCGCCGTTGCCATGGAGAACCAAGCGCTCTGGCATGAACGCGACATGAGCCACAGTTCTGCAGAGCGCATCATCTTGCCCGATGCAACCACGCTGCTGCACTATGCCCTCGTCTCCATGCGCGGCATCATTGACAAGATGGAGGTGAACCGCGACGCCATGCGTCGCAACCTCAACGCCGGTTTTGGCCTCCACGCCGCATCACGCCTCCTTACGGCGCTGATCAACGCGGGAGCTGCGCGCGAGGCTGCCTACACGCTGGTGCAGCGAGCCTCATCTGCTGCACGCGAGAAGAGGATCAGCCTGCATCAGGTTGCTGTAGCAACTCCTGAGATTGCAAGCGCACTCAGCGCTGAAGCCCTTACCGCTGCACTCGACGAGCGCGCTGCCATCGCCAACTGCGGGCTCTTGGTTGATCGACTAAAGGAGATTGAGCGCGCAGGTTAAGGCTGCACAGCACCCTGTTCGGTGTAGACGTTAAACGAGCGCTCACGCAAGAATCCAATCAAACAGATGCTGAGGCGTTCCGCCGTCTCCACTGCGAGTGATGATGGCGCGCCAACACAAGCGATAGCGGCGAACCCTGCGGCCGCCGCCTTCTGCACAAGTTCAAACGAGCAGCGTCCAGAAAGCAGCAAGAGTGAACTCGCCAACGGGAGCGCGCCGCGAAGCGCCGCTTCACCAATCAGCTTATCTACGGCGTTGTGCCGACCAACGTCTTCACGAACGGTTGTGATCTTCAGCGATCCATCAGCGGCAACGCTCACAGCAGCTGCAGCGTGAAGTCCGCCAGTGCTCTCAAAGAGATCCTGTGCGGCGCGCAGTTGATCTGGGAGCTGCAGCAGTGAAGCGCCGCTGATCCGTGGGATCTTCTCAACGCGACCGAGACGTTGCACAACATCATCAAGTGAGGCCTTCCCGCAGATTCCGCACGATGCGGTTGCAACGGTGGTTCGTGCTGGGATGCGCGCGGCGTCAAACGAAGCGCGGAGGCGTACCAGGATGTGATTCTCTGGTTGCGATGTGTGCAGCGGATCACCGAAGCTGACACGCAGCACATCACTCGGCGTGATCAGCGTCTCGCTGACAAGAAACCCAACGGCGAGCTCCTCATCGTTTCCTGGCGTACGCATCGTTACGGCAACTTCAATCTGCTGTTGATCTGGTCCAGCAACGGAGATCTGCGCCGGCTCTTCGCCGATCAGGAGGTCGTCGCGTTCGGTGGCTACGCCGTCACGCCACGTGGTGACGCGTTGGGTGGATGTGCGTCGGCGCGGATCAGGTGGTGCGCTCATCTCGTGATCCTAGCGGCGACGGAAGGCGAGGGGATAGCGAACGGCCGGGGCCCCGAAGGGTCCCGGCCGTCCGGAAACTACGAAACTCGAAAGCTCAGCGCGCTGGGCGTCGGCTTGCGAAGCAGGTGTCGCAGTAGACCGGCTTGCCGCTCGTTGGCAGGAAGGGGACCATGGTCTCCTTACCGCAGTCTGAGCAGGTCGTCGGGTGCATCTCGCGTGGTCCACGTGGAGCTCGCGGGGCGCCGTAGCCACCCGCGCTGTAGCTGCCACCGCCGGTGTAGCCGCCGAAGCCGCCACCCGCCGAACCACCCTCGCGCTGCGCCTTGCGGGCATTGCGGCATGGTGTGCAGCGCTTTGGCTCCGTGAAGCCACGCTCGCTGTAGAACTCCTGGTCTCGTGCTGTGAACACGAATTCCTGGCTGCAATCCATGCAGACCAGATTCTTGTCTGTGAACATTCCGTTCTCTCCTAGTGTTGGCTCGCCTCGTGTTCCGAAGGTGGTCTCGCGAGCCCTAGTGGGAACGGTTGACTGATCTCGGTCGCGTGCGTGCGTTCTTTGCCGCCCGAAGTCCGGGCCAGCAGCAGAAGCATACGGCATCCCGCCCCATCCCGATAGGGGGCTGCCCTACACTCTCCCCCTAAGGAGGCTGAGCCGCCTCCACCAACCGTGAGGAGACGCCAAACCCATGCTGAATCGAAGCCTCGCCGCAGCCCTCGCCGCCGAGGTGATCGGCACCTTCCTCTTCTTCGTGATTGGGGCGGGGGCGGTGATCGTCAACGCCCAGACCGGAGGGGAGGTGGGCCTCCTGGGGATCGCCCTCGCCCACGGCCTCGCGCTCACCGTGTTGGCGACTGGCTTCGGTCCGATCAGCGGCGGGCAGTTCAACCCAGCGGTGACCGTTGCCCTCTGGCTCGTTGGCAAGGTGCGCACGATTGAAGGGCTGCGGTACATCGTCGCCCAGCTCGCTGGCGCCGCCGCCGCAGGCTTCGTCCTGAAACTCGCCTTTGGTGGCTTTGATGCGGGTGACAGCGCCTACGCCATTGCCGGCGGAGGCGCACCCTCACTCGCCTTCGGACTGTCGCAAGGGACTGGCATTGCAGTAGAGGCGGTTCTTACGGCACTCCTCACCTATGCCGTCCTGCTCACTGCGGTTGATAGCCGCGCACCAAAGATGGGTGGGCTCTTCATTGGATTCGCCGTGATCGCAGACATCATGATCGGCGGACCGTTGACTGGTGCCGCCATGAACCCAGCGCGATGGTTCGGCCCAGCGCTCGCGCTTGGCGACCTCTCTGGTGCGTTGGTTTACATCGTTGGGCCACTCGCTGGTGCGGTGGCGGCGGCACTCTCGGTGCGCTACCTCTTCTCCGAGCGCTAATGCCGCGCGACGACTGGGCAACGCCGCGATCGGCTGCGCTTAAGTCGGCGCAGCGTTGGTTCGGCCGACTGATCGCGCTCGTCGTGCCGCTGCATGCGCGCCTTGCCCTTGCAACGAACGGCTACATCACACCAAGCCTCTTCTGGCGTCCTGGCATCATCCTGGAGACCGTTGGGAGAAAAAGCGGCGCCCCGCGTCGTGTTGTACTCACCTATCTCCCCGACCACGAGCGGATCGTGCTGATCGCCAGCAACTATGGTCGCGCCGGAAACCCCGCCTGGTTTGAGAACCTTGTTACCGAGCCTCGTGTAAAGGTGATTCGTCGCGGTCGCGCACTTCCTTACACGGCACGCGTTGAAGTTGACGACGAGCGACGCAACCTGCTCCGTCGCACCGATGACGTGACGTACGGAGTCTACGCCGCGTATTCGCGCAAGACAGAGCGCGAGATTCCCGTGGTTGTATTGACACCAGACGCATGAGCGGCACAGCACAGGTCACTGAACTGAGCGTCGCACGACGACGACTCGCTGTTGACTCCATCGGCATCTGGGTGCTGGCGATCGTGATCGGCACCATCTTCGGCTTCACCGCGCGTGAAGGTGGGCTCTCACTGATTGAGACTGCGGCGTTTAGCTCCATCCTCTTCGCCGGTGCGGCGCAGTTCGCAGCGGTTGGCCTGATCGCCGTTGCTGCGCCGTGGGGCTCTATTGTGCTGCTCGTCTGGCTCTTGAACGCACGGCACTTCCTCTACGCCGCATCTATCGCGCCACACACAACGCACCTCCCACGAAAGATTCGCGCTGGGCTCGCCTACCTGCTAACAGATGAGGCGTTCGCACTCACGAGCGCGCACATTGCACGGCTCGGGCGCTTTGATCTAGCCGGCGGCTGGTACGCAGGTTTCTCCATCTTCGTCCCCTGGAACCTTGCAACGATCGCCGGCTGGCTCGCTGGTGCGGCGCTCCCAGAGCCTGGAACGATTGGGCTCGACGTGATGTTTCCCGCCTCAATGGCTGGCCTCGCCGTTGGCCTGGTGCGTGATCGCGCCGCACTGATCGCGCTGATCACCGGCGGCGCTGCAGCGGTTGCTGCGGCGATCTTGATCAACCCAAGTGCCGCCGCAATGATCGGCGGTCTTGTTGGACCGCTTGTTGGCATTGCGCTCACGCGGCGCGAAGGAGAGGCGCGATGATCGATCCGTTCCGCACCGACCTTGTCCCACTCGCGATCCTCGGCGGGCTCGGCACGTACGCCGCGCGCGCGCTGCCGCTCCTCGCGCCGGGTGTGGATCGCCTTCCAGCGCCAGTGCTCACCTACCTGCGCCTCATTGGCCCCGCCGCACTCGGCGCAATTGCCGCCGCGAACATCTTCGTTGCAGACGGCGCGTTCCGCGTTGGCCCTGAGGCGGTTGCGGTGATCACTGGGGCGGCGATCGGACGGTGGCGCAACAGCCTCCTGGTGGGCATGGCGGTATCAGTGGTGGTGGTGCTCCTTCTGCGCGCTACCATCGCCGCATGATCAACCTGAACGGAGTCCACCTCCGCAATCGACTCGTCACCAGCTCAAGCCTTCTCGGCTACGGCGCGCCGAAGGGTCGCTTCGCGCTGCTTGGCCTTTCGCCGATCGTCAACTTTGTCGACTTGCGCCGCTTCGGCGCCGTCACGGTGCGCACGGTCACGACGCAACCTCGAGAAGGCCACTTCACGCTGCAAGAGCGCTGGAAGTTGAGCGAGATCCCGCAGCTGATCCGCCTCTATCGTGGCGCACTGCAAGAGGCGGATGCGGGATGGCTCAACGCCTTCGGCTGGTCGAACATTGGGATAGATCGCTACTTTGACGAATACTTCTCCCGCACCAGCGAACAGAATCGGATCCTCTCGCTCGGCGGATTCAGCGCCGACGAGTTTGGCTCGCTCGTTGAGACGGTCAACCAACGTGCAAAGCCTGGTGAACTCGCCGCTGTTGAGTTCAACGTCTCATGCCACAACGTCAACTTCGATTTCAATCCGATCATTGAAGAGGTACTGAAGCGCGCCGTGCCGCTCTCGCGCTTCCCGGTGATCCTGAAGCTCTCTCCAGACTTTGATTACCTCGCACACGCCAGACTCGCTGAAGCGAATGGGGTCGCAGCGATCAGCGCGATCAACACCATCAAGGGGCTGCGGCTGAACCCGAGCAGCGGCGCGCCACTGCTAAAGAACCGCTACGGCGGCCTCTCCGGTCGTGCGATCAAGCCGATCGGCCTGCGCGTGGTGAGTGAGCTGCGTGAGGCAGGCCTGAAGCTGCCAATCATTGCGGGCGGTGGAGTACGCACCTTTGACGACGTCCGAGAGTACGGCTGGGCTGGTGCGGACGCCGCATCACTCGGCTCGGAGGCCTGGTTGAAGCCGCTATGGTCAATGCCGCTGGCACCGCTCCATGCGGTGCATATTCGGCGCCTGATCGGACAAGTAGAAGGGTGGAGTCCACGATGAGAATTGAAGCGACCGACCTCACGCCGCTCGAGCAGCGCCTTGTTGATGAGGCGGTCAAGATTCGTCCGCGCGCCTACGCCGTCTACTCCAACTACCTGGTTGGCGCGGCGGTCGCAGACGCAGATGGTGGCATCCACGTTGGGGCGAACATGGAGGGGGCCGACTACACCTTGACGGTGCACGCGGAGCAGCACGCCATGAACGCGATGCGTCTTGCCACGAACGCGAAAGCCGTCGCACTTGCGTTCGCCGTCCAATCTCCATCCGAATCACCTTCGCCGTGCGGCGTCTGTCGTCAACGGATCCGCGAGTTCGCAGGATCGCTGCAGATGCCGATCGTTGCGGTCAGTCTGGATAAGGATCTAAAGATTGAACGACTGAACCGCTACCCGTTTGACTTCCTCCTGCCTCACTCGTTCGGCCCGGAGAACCTTGGCAAGTAGCTCGCGTCTCTCGCGCTTCGGCGTGCTGACGATCTACGGCGGTTTCGGCGTCGTCGGCGCAGTCTTCTATCCGTTCTACGCGGTCGCGATGATCGACCGCGGCCTCAGCGCAGGCGAGCTCGGACTGCTGACTGCAGCGACGGCACTCGTCTCGAGCGCTGTCGGACCGGCCTGGGGACACCTTGCCGACCGAGTCGTCGGCCGGCGTGCAGGACTTGCGATCGGCGAGATCTCGAGCGCGATCGGCATCCTCCTCTTCGCCTTCGGCGATCTCAACGCCGCGATCGCTGGGTCACTCCTTATGGCGATCGCTGGCGCCGCCTCTAACAGTTCTGCCGATGCGCTTGCGCTCGGGATCGCCCGTGATGGCGGACCACGCTTTGCGGTGACACGCGCGGTGACGAGCTTCACCTATGCGGTCACGGCACTCGCTGCAGGCGTGGCGATCCGCGACGGTGGCGGGTCGTCGATCGTCCCGTTCCTGGCCGTTGGGCTCTGCTGCACGATTCTGCCGATTCCGTTTCTAAAAGATCGAAGCGTCATAGCGGCGCATCGCAGCGCGCCGTCGCGCACCGCGTCATCACGCCGCACCAGACGCTCAGCGCGTGACCGATTCGGTAGCGTGAGCGAACTGCTGCGCATCGCCCCAGCGATGGTCCCCTTCGTTGCGATCATCTTCCTCGAGGCGCTCTGCGCCGCCTCGTTCTATCGCCTCGGGCCAGTGAGAATTAACGAAGTTGGTGGCGACGCGGCGATGCTCGGACTCGGCGCAACCCTCGCCGCCTTCATCGAAGTTCCCTTCATGATCGCCTCGGCGCGCATGCTCAAGGGGATTGGGCTACGACGTGGCTTCGCCGCCGCAACCGCAATCATGGGAGCGATCACCGCTTCGGTCGCACTGTTTGACAGCGCGCTTTCGCTCACGCTCCTACGACTCGCCGAGGGGGCAGTCTTTGCGATCGCGTTGATGTGCGCCGTCGAAGTAGTTGATCGC
>JAPLHQ010000071.1 GCA_026389555.1 Chloroflexota bacterium | reverse complement strand
GGTTGCAGTGCTCGTTGATGCGCTCGGTGGTGCGCCAACAAGTACAGCGCCACAGGTACCGCTCCTGGCGGCGATCGATCTGATCCGCCGTGCGCGCTCGGTTGGAGTTCCGTGCGTTGCAGTTGGCGGTCCGATTGGGCTAGATCCGGAGAGTGGTGCGCGTCGGCGAGGTGCTCCTGGCGCAGATGTGAGCGTGCTCTTTCACCGTCCACTCACAACGCATCAGTCGCTTGCTGCGCAGAAGTTGCTCGGTGAGGTGCTCGTGGCACCGATCGGGATCCCAGACGAGGCGGATGCGCTCGCCGTATGAGGCGCTCAGCTGCGCTTAGCGCGCTCGTTGCAGCGCTCGCCGTTTCCGCTGCCGTCCTTGCCCTTCAGGCGCTGAGCGCTCTCATCCCGCCGCTCGGCTCTGCGATTCGTCAGCTCCCGCTCATCCCTGTTGTGCTGATCTGCGCAACGCTACTGATCTCAATCAGGATGATTCGCTCCCGCTAGTTAGGAGCCTCGCTAGTCGCGCTGCAGCATCCCCGCATCAAAGGTCCGCTCTGTCCCGTTACGCAGCCGCGCGATGTTGTCTGCGTGCGCGAGCCAGACGAGTGCTGGACCAACCAGCCCGTATCCAATCAGCGCGCCATCTAGCCCTCCAGTGGTTGCATAGCTGATGAGAAAGAGTGCTGGTGCAAAGAGCGCCGCTGTGACGAGTGATCCGAGCGAAACAAGCCTGGTGCGCCAGATGATGATGATGAAGACGGGGGAGACGGCGGCGAGTGCCAGTGGCGCTACGGCAAGCGCTGTGCCGAAGCCCGTTGCGATCCCGCGGCCACCCTTGAAGCCGACCCAGACGGAGCGCGTTGCGCCGATCACGGCAAAGAGTGCGGCGATGATGGTCCAACCGCTTGTCCCGGTCTCGCCACCTTGAGTCGCGAGTGCTTGCACGGCGAGGACGGGGAGCGTCCCCTTCAGGATGTCGCCCGTTGCGACAACGGCGGCGCGACGGCGACCGAGCGCTCGCAGCGCGTTCGTGCCGCCGGTGCGTCCAGAGCCAATCGATCGCGGGTCGGGACCGCCGGTGAGGCGCGCGACAAGGAGGCCGAACGGGATCGAGCCCGCAAGGTAGGCGCCTAGGGTGGCGGCGAGGAGGAGTGGTAGGTCCATCGCGGCGGAGGTTAGCAGCGCGCGGCAAGGGTCGGCGGTGGGGCGTAGGATTCACGCATGGCCGACCACGATCTCCTCGTACTCGGCGGCGGAACGGGCGGCTACGCCGCAGCCTTCCGGGCGGCGCAGCTCGGGAAGCGCGTCGCACTCGTTGAGCAGGCGAAGGTCGGCGGCACCTGCCTCCACTGGGGCTGCATCCCGGCCAAGGCGATGCTCGAGACGGGCGACCTTCTCGCCAAGATTGGGAAAGCATCCGATTTCGGAATCCAGATCTCTCCCGCCACTGGCGTTGACCCAGCGGTTGTTGGCGCGCGGCGCGACAAGATCGTTGCGCGCATGCACGCGGGGCTGAAGAGTCTCTTCAAGAAGAACAACATCGAGCTCATCGCAGGACGCGCCACCCTGCTCGGCGGCGGTTCAGTAGAAGTTTCACTCGTTGATGAGAGCGGCACGGCGACCGGCGAGAAGAGGACGATCAGCGCAACCGATATCGTGGTCGCTACAGGTTCAAGCGTTCGCCGCATCCCTGGTCTTGAGACAGATGGACGCGTGATCGTTGATAGCGATCAGATCACCACGGGGACGCTCAAACCTGCCAGTGTCATCGTGGTTGGCGGTGGCGCCGTTGGCTGTGAGTTCGCCTCCTACTTCCGCGATCTTGGCGCCGAAACGACCATCGTTGAGATGCTCCCAGCACTTGTGCCTCTTGAAGACCGCGACGCCTCCAAAGAGCTGACGCGCGCGTTTACAAAGCGCGGCATTGCAATCCACGTTGCCCACCGCATCAAGGAGGGCTCGTTCGCGAAGTCGGCAAGTGGGGTCACGATGCAGATTGAGCCTGTTGAAGGCGGCGATGCGATCTCGCTCGCCGCTGAACTGCTCGTTGTTGCCGCCGGTCGCGTTCCAAATAGCGGCGAGATTGGCCTGGAAAGCACCAAGGCGATCGCTGAGCGTGGCTTCATCAAGGTTGATGCACAGATGCAGACGGCGGAGCCCCACCTGTACGCGGTGGGAGATGTCATCGGCGGGCTGCAGCTCGCACACGTTGCCGCACATGAGGGGATGATCGCGGCACACGCGATCGCGGGCGAGCCACTGCACGCTATGGACTACGTGAAGCAGCCGCGTGCAACCTACTGTCGCCCCGAAGTTGCCTCCGTTGGCTACACCACCCAGGAGTTGGAGCGAGACGGCGTGCCGTTCATTGCCGGCCAGGTGCCATTCCTCGCCATTGCTAAGGCGCATGTTGGCGGTGACGCCGACGGTTTCTGCAAGGTGCTTCGCCACGCGGAGAGCGGCGCCATCCTCGGCGTGCACATGGTGGGGCCGAAGGTGACCGATCTTATCGCTGAGGCGAGCCTGGCGATGGAGCTCGGCGCAACGGCAGCGCAAGTTGGCGGCACGACGCATCCGCACCCAACGCTCTCAGAGATCGTTGGCGAAGCGGCACTCGTCTCCATTGGCCGCTCGGTGAACTTCTGATGCGCGACCTGCCGATCTTCGGCCAGCCAGCGCCAGCAACGGAGCGCCGCCATCCAGACTGGATTCGCTCCAAGGTGCCAGGGGGCGATCGCTACCGCGAGCTGAAGCGGCTGATGCGCGACAAGACGCTGAACACCGTCTGTGAAGAGGCGCGCTGCCCAAACATCGGCGAGTGCTGGGATCAAGGGACGGCAACGGTGATGATCCTTGGCGATACCTGCACACGCGCCTGTGGCTTCTGCGCGGTAAAGACGGGTCGCCCGGCTGGGCTCGATCAGGATGAGCCGCGACGCGTTGCTGAGGCGCTCGCCTCACTCGACCTTGATCATGTGGTGATCACCAGCGTTGCCCGCGACGACCTTCCAGACGGTGGCGCCGCCATCTTCGCCGAGAGCATTCGCGAGCTGCGCCGTTTAGCGCCAGGGACTGGCATTGAGGTGCTGATCCCAGACTTTGACGGGAAAGACGAGCCGCTTCGCCTTGTGATGGAGGCCTCACCAGACATCCTTGACCACAACCTAGAGACGGTGGAGCGGCTGCAGAAGCCGGTGCGAAAGCGCGCGCGCTACGACCGATCGATACAGGTGCTCGCGCGCGCCAAGGCGATGGCGGCGGAGCTTGGCAACCCGGTGCACACAAAGAGTTCGATCATGGTGGGGCTCGGCGAGGAGCACGACGAACTGCTCACCACCTTCCGCGACCTGCGCTCAGTGGACTGCGACATCCTGACGATTGGCCAGTACCTACGCCCAACGATGGAGCACCTCCCACTCGTTCGTTACTACACGCCAGAAGAGTTCGCCTCACTGCGCGAAGAGGCTCTAGCGATGGGCTTCAAGCACGTTGAGTCGGGTCCGCTGGTGCGCAGCTCGTATCACGCGCGTGACCAGGTGCCGAGCGATTCGCCAGCGCTGCGCGGCCGCCGCGCCCGTGACGCAGCACACGCCACTGGCACAATCGAAGCGCGCGGAGTGAGCGCATGAGCCCGCGCGCAGTCAAGAAGAGTGAAGAGAAGCCGCGCGGCTTTGGGACGCTCAGTCCCGCAACGCCGCTCGCAGAGCTGCACTG
Source organism: Chloroflexota bacterium (assembly GCA_026389555.1). GTDB lineage: Bacteria > Chloroflexota > Limnocylindria > Limnocylindrales > Limnocylindraceae > Limnocylindrus. Next base: position 15,482 of record JAPLHQ010000071.1, on the reverse strand, counting down.
CCACCTTGGCGGATCAGTGACGCCAGCGATCATGTGGGGGATCGCCCATGCGCAGGGGATTCGGCTCCCGTCTAAGGATTACTGGGCCTTCCGCAAGATGATCACGGCGGGATCAAAGCGGACGCGTAGTTTCAACGGCTACCTCGACCTCTTCCACTGGACGGAGTTGATTCAGTCGTCGCCGATCGCCGTGGAGCGTTCGGTCTATGAAGTGGTCGCTGGCGCGTATCGGAAGAACCACATCACCACCATGGAGCTGCGCTTCAATCCGATGAAGCGCAATCGCAACGGTGAGCAGGACCTTGACCACATCATCGCCGCAGCCATCCGCGGTGCCGATCGCGCCGCGCTTGAATACCCGGTCAAGCCTGGGATCATCCTGATCCTGGATCGTGAGTTCACGCTGCGACAGAACGAGATCATCGTTGAGAAGGCGATCGCCTGGGCGAGTCGCGGCATCGTAGGGATCGATATTGCTGGGCGCGAGAGCGCCAACTTCAAGGTGGCCGAATACAAGCGGATGTTCCGCGCCGCGCGCAAGGCGGGGCTCGGCATCACCGTGCACACTGGCGAGTCTGGCCCAGTGAGCGAGATGCTTGAGGTGGTGAAGCAGCTTGAGCCGGATCGGATTGGCCACGGTGTGAAGGCGGCGCAGGACGCGAAGACCATGAAGGAGCTCGCCGCACGGAAGATCGTGCTCGAGATCTGTCCAACGTCCAACCTGATGACGCAGGTGGTCTCCGATTGGGACGAGTTCCGCCAGATCTTCGCGCGCCTACGCGAAGGTAAGGTGCGCTACGCCATTGGTACGGATGGCCCTGAGATGTTGCAGACCTACATTCGCGACGAACTTGCGGCGCTCGGCCGACACGGCATCCTCTCGGTAGAGGAGCAGCAGCTCGCGGCGGCAACGTCCATCAAAGCATCATTCGTGAAGGCTGCCGCCTCGGTGGCAATCCCACGTAGCGACGGTGCTGCGCCGCGCGCGAGCCGAGAAGAGGCCTAACCCTACTCGCCAGCCGCCTCGCGCACTGCAGCGCGAATCGCATCCGCCGCAGCCCCCGCAGGAACCCCCTCTGTCACCAGCACGTAAGGGGAGGCGTCAACCATTAGCAGAGTTGCTGGGTCGTTGATCCATGCTGCGGCACACGTATCAACTCTTGCACGCAGCTTCTGGTAGCTCTCATCGTCCTTAAAGCGGTAGACACGAGCCTGGACTGCGCCTTCAAGGCCACCACCGGACAGCTCAAATGCGATCGCCATCGGCACGAGGACTTGGTCGCTGCAGCCAGGGTCGCCGCTCACCACATGGGCAACGGCAAACTCCCGCGCCGCGAGCTGCTCAACGAGTCCATTGAAGTTCGTTGGAGTAGCCACCGGCTCCCCGCGAGCGTCATCTAGGACGGAGCCGCAGCCACTCGCAAGTAGCAGCAGAAGCGCTGCCAAGATGAGTGGGGTAGTGGCTCGCTGCTTGATCTGCATGTGGCAAGCGTACACCGCAGGTAGAATCAGAACATGAGAGGCGTCAGAGCAATCCGCGCAACAACCTACGCCGTCGCACGAGACGGATCGCCGCGCGGTGCCCTCGACGCGCTCCTTAGCCCGCCGTATGACGTGATCAGCGCAGATCAGCGGCGTGACCTTCTTGCTATCCACCCGAAGAACTCGGTCGCCCTTGACCTTCCGATCCGCGAAACAGGGGAGCCAGACGGCGCTCAATACCAGCGAACTGCCGCAACATGGAGCAGCTGGCGCGGTGACGGCACACTCGTTGATGACGAGTCACCACACATCTATCTCTATGAAGAGCGGCCAGCAAACGGACACACGATCAGAGGCATATTCGCTGGTATCCCAATTGGCACGTATGGGGCTGAGACTGGCATCTTGCGCCACGAGTTGACACTCACTGGGCCGAAGGCCGATCGCCGCGCACTGATTGAAGCGGTGCGCGCGAATCTCTCGCCGGTGATTCTGCTCCGTGCGGGCGGTCATGAGCAGTTCGCCAGCGCTGCAGACGCGGCATCCAGCGCCGTACCCTGCGCAACGGGAGTCACCCCATCAGGAAGCGACTTCACCCTTTGGCGCGCTGATCCCGCAACAAAGCACGGCGCAGAACTCCTGGCCTGGGCGAACGGCGCGGACCTTGTGATTGCGGACGGTCATCATCGCTATGAGACGGCACGCGATTATGCCGAGAGTGGCGGCCTCACCACCGCACTCGGACTGATTGTGGAATCTGACCGCTGCGCGCCCGCCCTCTATGCCACGCACCGGATCGTTGCTGCACCAGATCCGGCCGCGCTGATCGCTAAGCTCTCCGCCTCGCCACTCGTCACGCATCACATCGCAACAACGCGCGAACAGCTTGCGGCACGCTTTGCTGATGGCGCACCAGAGAGCGCCGAGCTCCAGATTGGCGTTGTGACAAAAACGGGGGCAGCACTGCTCACGCTTGACCGCGCGGCGATCAGCGCAGCACTTCCAGGGCGCTCCACGGCATATCAGTCGCTCTCCGTCACCGCTCTCGCCGTGCTCCTTGATCAGGCGCTCGGCATAGACGCCGCTGCCGCAGCGGCTGGCGCGCTTCGTTATGTTCGCGGCGCGGAGCAGGCGATTAGCAGCGCGCTCGCAGATTCCACGCCGAGCGCCGTGCTCCTCCTGCACGGCGAGCGGCCAGAGCAGGTGGTGGCGGTGGCCGAGGCGGGGGAGACGATGCCCCAGAAGTCGACCTTATTTGCCCCGAAGCCCCCAACGGGCCTCCTCTTCCTCGCCCACGAGATCAACCGCGTCGGCTAACTCGCTGCTAGACTCTCCCCCCGCGGGCTCTGCCCGCATCTGGCGCATTCGTCTAGCGGCCTAGGACACTGCCCTCTCAAGGCAGAGATCACCGGTTCGAATCCGGTATGCGCTACCAAACTCATCTCCGCGAGCTGCTCGCTTTGCGCGCCTTAGGCGCGGATTCGCCTCCGGGCCATTTCGGCTTCAAGCTGGCGCTCGGCCTCCACGTAGTGGTCGATCTCGTCGCGGAGCTTGTTCGCCTCGGGGGTATAGAGGTGGACCTGCTGCTGCAGGATGTAGGAGAGGCGGCGGGAGGTCATCCGGCAGTGGTCGAGGTTCTTCATCAGGACGAGGGGGTCCATGGAGGCGAGCTCGGTGGAGTCGTACATGGCCTGCATGACCGCTATTCTAGCCCAGAGGCCCCGTAGCTCAGTGGATTAGAGCAGCTGCCTTCTAAGCAGTTGGTCGCAGGTTCGACTCCTGCCGGGGCCGCCATCCCGCTAGGTAGTCCGAGCGGGCGTCTAGTCGGCGAGCTTGATCGCAACCTCGATCTCCCACTTTGACTTGCGCGGCTCCACCTTCGGGTCGGTGAGGACGGTCTCGTAGCGCGCCTGGAAGTTGTCCCCCTCAGGGGTATCCCAACGGTCGAAGTCGAGGCCTTGGGCACGCACCCAATCAATGAGTGCGCCATTTCCAGAGATCCCGCCCCCCGAATAGACGAGTGCGGCGAATCGCCCCGCCGGCATCTCGCCGGGTTTGATCGAGCCATCCTCTGGGAGAGGGCGAGGGACAGGGACGCAGTACGAAAGGTCCATGGATCCGCGCATATCGATCACGTGATAACGCAAGAATGGGAGTCCAGAGGTTTCCACCTTCCGCTCGATGAGCCATGCGTCAACAATCTCTGCGTATTTGTCGATCTCTTTCGACATCCCCTTGAACGGCGCGATGAAACGGATTCCCATATAGACCCGCCGAGGGCGGTGCTCTATGTGCGGCGTCCCAATCGTTGTCACGAGTCCTCCAGCCTTGTCTGGCCTGCCGTCCAAACTCTGGTTGTCAGACTACCCAACTCTGCGATACTCCTCCTCATGAGTAGCAGCGCAGCAGGGGTACGGAGCGGGACGCCGGGCTCGCCAGGGAGCGCGGCCGGCCCAGTTTGGACGCTGCCCGCCTCCGTGCTCGCCCCAGTGCAGCGCAGCGGGGCAACGGTGGAAGAGGCGATTGCGGCGTTGGCTACGGCCGCAGCGCAGCTGACGGCGATTGCGGCAGCCCGCAGCGCGGCGGGGGCGGCAGAAGAGGGCGAGATCTTCTCCATGCAGGCGGTGATGGCGAGCGACCCTGCGTTTGTTGCGGCGATCCACGATGCGGCGAAGGGTGGCGCTGATGGTGCGGCGGCGCTGATTGCAGCGGGGGAGGTGCAGGCGGCGCTGCTCGCCTCACTCCCTGACGAGTACCTTGCGGCGCGTGCCGCCGATGTGCGCGACGTTGCTTCGCGCGCGGCGCGCATCTTGGCTGGCACCACAATTCCGCTTCCGGGCCGGCCAATCATCTTGGTTGCAGAGGATCTACCACCGAGCGTCTCTGCGGAGATTCCTCGCGAGCATCTGCTCGGCATTGCGCTTCGTGCCGGTTCGCGAACTGCGCATGCGGTGATCTTGGCGCGCGCCGCTGGCATCCCCTGCATCGTTGCCGCACGCGAACTTGAGGTTGATGGATCGCTTGACGGCGTGAAGGCGGTTGTTGATGGCGCCGCTGGAACGCTGACACTTGCTCCGAGCAGTGCCGATCTTGCTGCAGCCGACGCGGTGAAGAAGCAAGGCGCGGTGGACGCAACGCGCCGCGCCACGTTACGCGGTACGCCGTGCGTCATGGCGAACGGCACGCGCGTGCACCTCTACGCGAACATCGGATCAGCAGATGGAGCGGCGCGCGCGGTGGAGGTTGGCGCCGAAGGTGTTGGCCTGCTGCGATCCGAATTCCTGCTGCTTGATCGCGAGACGCCACCAGATGAGCGCGAGCAGATGCGCGCCTTCACCAAGGTGTTTGAGGCGCTCAGAGCAGATCGACCACTAACACTGCGACTCGCCGACATTGGCGGCGACAAGGAGATCCCGTATCTGAAGTTGCCGCATGAAGCGAACCCGTTCCTTGGTCTGCGTGGATATCGCTTGGCGATGATTAAAGATCGACCAGATCTGCGTGCACTCTTTGCGTCGCAGGTGGCGGCGGCGCTCCGCGCTGCGGCAGCTACGGGCGGCGCGCTGCGCATCATGGCGCCGATGATCTCCGTGCGTGCCGAAGTGGATGATCTTCTTGCGCTGATCAAGGCGGTGCGCGCCGAACTCGCCGCGCGTGGTGAGGCGGCGGCAGAGTACCCAGCGGCAATAGGCGTGATGATTGAAGTTCCCGCGGCGGCGCTCACGATTGCAGAGCTCGCCGCAGGGTTGGACTTTGTCAGCGTGGGGACGAATGACTTGACGCAGTACGCCATGGCCGCAGATCGGATCAATCCGGCGCTCGTTGCGCTGCAAGACGCTTCTGCACCAGGCGTTGTGGCGCTGCTACGCGCCGTAGTCGAAGGGGCGAAGAAGGCTGGCGTTGAGGTGGGGGTCTGCGGCGAGCTCGCCGGCAGCGTGAGTGGCGCCCGACTCCTCACGGAGATCGGCATCTACGAGCTCTCCATGGATCCAGCCGCCGTGGACGAGGTACGCGAGGGGCTACTCGGCGCCTAGGCGGTACTCGCCCATGCCTAACTTGTGCAGTTGCACGAATAATACCCACCACTTCCTAGCGTTTTGCCCATATTTGCCACTTGTAGCGACCCCTCCACGACCGTAGGTTGGTGCTGACACGACGCGGGCCGCTTCGGCGGCCACTCCAGGCGGCGCGGAGGCCCCCCGGAGGTGGAGGTCCGGCCGGCCGTCCGACTTGATCGGCCTAGGGGGAGGGTTACATGGCAAGCATCGCCAAGTACTTCCAGCTCAAGAAGCGTGGCACCACGGTAGGGACGGAAGTCCGCGCCGGCGCAACCACGTTCCTTGTGATGGCGTACATCATCTTCGTGAACGCGAACTACGTTGGCGCAGGCGCAGCGGGCGGGGCAATCGGCGCCGCTGGCGCACCGAGCGCTGAAGCGATCTTCGCCGTCACCGCACTCGGTGCGGGTCTACTCACGATTCTCATGGGCGTTGTTGCGAACTATCCGTTCGCAATCGCCGCAGGGATGGGACTCAACGCAGTTGTTGCGTTCCAGTTGATCCTTGGGCTCGGCCTCTCATGGGCTGAGGCGATGGCGGTCATCGTCTGGGAGGGCATCTTCATCACGATCCTGATGCTCACCGGCTTCCGCAAGGCGATCCTCGAAGCGATCCCGCTCAACTTGAAGCGCGCCATTGCCGTGGGCATTGGACTCTTCTTGCTCTTGATCGGTCTCTTTGAGGCCAATGTTGTTGTGAAGTCGTTCGCTGGCACCGTGCCACTCGGACTCTTCTCGGGCATCGGCTTCGGCGGCGCTGAGATTCCAACGGCGGATCTTCCGCACCTTGCAATCTTCGGCGCAGGCCTCCTCACCGCACTTGCGCTCATTCGCAAGCCTGGTGGCCTGCTGATTTCAATCGGTGTGGGCACCGCCGTGGCGCTCGCACTCGGTGTCTCTACGATTCCAACGAGCTTCGTCAGCCCGCTTGATTCGTCCAACTTTGTTGGGATCGGTCAGGCGTTCGGTGCAATGTTCACCGTCTGGTCAAGCGGCGCGGGCTTCCTTGCGGTTGCACTCGCCGTCTTCTCCATCATGTTGAGCGACTTCTTTGACACGGCCGGCACGATGGTTGGCCTTGGTGCACGCGCCGGACTCTTGGACAGCAAGGGCCAGCTCCCAGGTGCAAATCGCGTCCTTCTCGTTGACTCAATCGCAGCGATGGCGGGCGGCGCGCTCGGCGTCTCCTCCAACACGACGTACATTGAGTCTGCGGCAGGAATCAAGGAGGGTGGTCGCACCGGTCTCACCAGCGTGGTGACCGGCGCACTCTTCCTCGCCGCAGTCCTGCTCTCGCCAATCGCAGGGATCGTTCCTGCTGCGGCGACGGCACCTGCGCTCGTGATCATTGGCTACCTCATGTTTGAGGCGATTCGCGATGTGCAGTGGAAGGACGCCGTTGATGGCTTCCCAGTACTCGCAACGTTGATCGTGATGCCACTCTCGTACTCGATCACCGACGGTATCGGTGTTGGGTTCATCACCTACGCCATCCTGAAGGTGACGTCAGGGAAGGCGAGCGACGTGAAGCCCCTCTTCTGGGTCTCCATCGCCGCATTCGTCGTCTACTTCCTGGTGAAGCTCGGCATCATCGCGGTCTGACACACGTGTAGCCCTCGTGGGCAGGAGAGGCCGGTCCCTTTGGGGGCCGGCCTTTCGCTTCTCTGTAGGATTCAGTGAGAGGGATCCAATCCGGCGCACAGGGAGAGACGAGATGAGGATGCAGACAGCGATCGCAGCGCTCTCGCTTGTAAGCTCGATGCTGCTTTCGGCGGGGCCGGCGCACGCCCATCAGCCGGTAGTCGTCGACAGCGACACGACCGAAGTCGTTGATCCTGAGATCTCAAAGGCCTACTACGGCGTGCTCTCAGGTGCCGCACACACCTACGTGATCACATCGGCTATTGAGTTTGACCTCTACGTTGGGATTCTCGTGCCTGATAGTGAGACGCCGAAGCGAGACGTCAAGGCGGAGATCTTCCGCGGCGACGAACTGCTGGAAACTCTCGGCGGGGTCGACGCGGAGTGGGTGACCTTCTACGAGCCGTTCGGACAGAACACCTATTGGGACGCTGGCGAGTACCGCCTTCGCGCGGCGCCGGGAGTCTATTCGATTCGGATCTCGAGTCCCGACAACGCCAGCAAGTACTCACTCGCGATCGGGGAGATCGAGTTCTTCGATCTGGAGGATCGAGCTAACGCCCTCGCCGTCCTCCCAGGCATCCAGCAGGAGTTCTTCGGCTCATCAGCCGTTGAGCTTGTCGGCACTCGCTACGGCCTGATCAATCTCATTGTCATCTATGGCGCCGCGCTCCTTTTTGCGCTGATCTACCGAGTGTTCGTGCACCGACGGATGGTTCGTATGATTGGCGGAACCTCGCGGATGATCGGCAAGCGGTTCCGTGTGGCGGCTGCGGTCGCGCTGTTTGCCGTTGCGATCACAACAACGTGGAGCCCGTTGCTGCTCTTTGCCTCAGGTATCCTGCTGTTTGACGTACTCTTCAGCCGGTTTGGATTGGCGCAGCCAAGATGAGAGCATAGGAAGGTAGATGACCAATGATGTCTAGCAAGAGCACCGAGAGCAAAACTCCCTCAAAGAAGACCGGACCCCTAGGTCGCCTATCAGGGTTCTTCTATGCAAAATCAACCCTGGTCACCGCGCTGCTCGCCACCGCCGTCTTTGCCGGCTACACCGTCCTCATCCTGAGCGGACAGGGGAAAGCGTTTGAGGTTGCCAACAGCAGTGTGAAATCGCTAGGAACGTCGTTGGGCTTTGGCCAGGCAGAGGTTCTTGCCTTCCTTGTAGAGCGTTCTGTTGGGCAGATTACTGCTTACATCGCCTTCAATCAGGTTTGGGATTCTCTCTTTGGCGTGATCTACGGAGTGATGTATGTGGCTTGGGTGTCGCTGTTGTTTAAGCCATATTCGCTAAAGGTTGGACTGCTGAATCTGCTCCCATTTGGGCAAGTGCTCTTTGATTGGCTGGAGAACTTCTCCTTAGCCTCTCTGTCAAATCAGTATCTCGCAGATGGCACAATCTCCTCATCGACCGCTCTCTTGGCATCAACCGCCTCCAGTATCAAGTGGGTGTTCGCGCTGCTGGTCTATGGAGTGATTCTGGTTGGCATCGTTGCGCGGATCGTAGGGGCACTAAAGAGGCGAAGCCAGCGCTAGAAGATCTGCCCCGCCTCGTTCGGTGGGAGGGGGAGTCCGAGGCGCTGCAGGATGGTGCGACTGGCGATGTAGCCAGAGAGCATGACCAGAGGGATGCCGCCGCCCGGCTGTGAGCCACCGCCAGCGAAGAAGGCGTTGGTGATGTCTGGCGAGGCGTTGGCGGGGCGGAAGTAGGCGCTCTGGAAGAAGCTCGCAGCTAAGGCAAAGATGGAGCCATCGTGGCAGTACTGCTCGCGCTCAAACTCGAGCGGCGTCCAGTCGGCCTGCTCTTCAATCTCTTCAGGCTTGAGGCCTATGCGTTCGCAGACCCGCTTGATCGTTGCGGCACGGTACTCGTCACGATGCTCTTCCCACCAGCGTCGATCCTTGAGTGGCGGAACTGGCGTCAACACGTAGAGGGCTGTGCGCCCGTCGAGCCGTGCGGTTGGATCCGTTGCCGCTACGTGCTGGATGTAGAGGGTTGGGTCGCCGCTTGGCACGGGTGAGCTGATGATGCGATCGAGTTCGTCGTTCGGGTTCTCCGGGTGCCAGACGGTGTGATGGGCGAGGTCCGGGAAGGTGCGCTTCACGCCGAGGTGCAGGATGTAGGCGCTCGATGACGGCGTGATGCTCTTGAAACGGTGGCGACTGAAGAGTCCGAGATGCTCTTCGCCGATCAGATCACGATTGGCGTGAACGATGTCGGCATTGAAGAGCACCGCATCCGCCTCAACGCGCTCCTCGCCTGGCTGGTTCGGCGCAGCGGGGCCGGTGCCGAGGGTTCGTGGCTGTGTGCTTCGTGGCGCGATGCGGAGTGCGCTGATGCGCTTGTCCCTGATGATGCTCCCAATCGCATCGGTGCCGTAGCGGAACTCCACGCCGAGCCGGCGGGCGAGCCGCTCCATGGCGAGTGGCGCCTCATGCATGCCACCCTGCGGGTGCCAGGTGCCGAACTTCGCTTCGATGTACGGAATCGAGAGGAAGGCACCGGGGACGCTCTGTGGCGTGGAGCCGAGATAGATGGACTTGTAGCGCATCACGTGGCGGATGCGCTCGTCATGGAAGGTCTGGTTGATGCGGCGACTATACGGCGTTGCGGCATCAAGCCTGATGCCAGCGAGCCATGAACTTGGTGCAAGGAGGCTCAAGGGACTGAGCGTCTTACGGAAGAAGGTCTGATCCAGTTCGCGCCAGAGCTTTTCGCCGCGACGCATGAAGGCGGGGATCCCCGCCGCATCGCGCGGATCGAGCGCACCGAAGCTTGCGGCGAGTTTGGTGAGATCGCTTGATGTCTCTAGAACACTGCCGTCCGCAAAGAAGGTGCGCGACGCTGGCTCAACGGGGAGGAGGGTCAGATCGTCGCTGCGCTTAGCGCTGGCGGCGGACCAGAGCTGATCAAAGAGTTCAGGGAGGGTAAAGATCGTGGGGCCGCTATCCCAGCGGTATTGCCCGATCTCGCGTCGACCCATCTTGCCGCCCGGCCGCGTGCCGCGCTCAATGACGGTGACGTGGACGCCGGCGGCGGCGAGACGAATGGCGCTGGCGAGGCCGGCGAGCCCGGCACCAACAACAACGACGCGCTTCTTGCTGGTCACGCTCGTTGGCGGGAGCGGAGTGCGGATCGGCCGACGGATGCGCCGAGGGCGATCAGTGTGCCGACGATCGCCACAGCCCCCGCTGCCACTGCAGATTCAAAGGGAACCTGCAACAGGACGAGCATGGTGATGGATGCGCCGATCAACACGTTAGTGATGAGGAAGAGTCGGTAGAGCCTGCGGCCCGCTTCGCCCGTTGCATCGCGACCGATCAGCGAGAGCGAGAGGTAGGGGAGTGCCACGGCGAACGCGAGCGGCGAACCGGCGATGCTCGCCGCACCGAGTCCAACCAGCACGAACCATGCGGCGGAGAAGATGGCCGTGTTGCGCCGCCCCAACAGGACGGCGATGGTGTGCACGCCGGCGGCGGCATCTTCGTCGCGGTCCGTGATGGTGGTGAGCGCATGTGCGCCGATTCCCCAGGCGGCGAAGACGAGCACGTGTGGTGCAACAAGGTCGCCCCCGCCCGCGGCGTGGATTCCTACCTGGAGTGGGATGGCGTAGAGGACGTTGGTGAGCGAATCGAGGATCGGTCGCCCTTTTAGGCGCGTTGGCGGAGCGTTGTAGGCGGCCGAGAGGATCAGCAGCAGCCCGAGCGAGGCGAGCGTGAGCGGCGGGAACTGCGTTGCGGTGAAGGCGAGGAAGGGGAGCAGCAGGAGGGTGCTGACGATCGCGTGCTTCGCGAGGAGTGGCTTTGGCGTCAGTGCTCCTTCAACGCCACCCTTGCGCGGGTTGCGCGCGTCAGTCTCAAAGTCGAAGTAATCGTTTGGTGCATGAAGGAAGTAGTTATACGGAAAGAGGAAGAAGGCGAAGAGGGCGAGGTCGCTCGGCTGCAGTGCGCCGCGCGTGGCGAGGAGGCCCCAGAGGAGTGGCATGGAGGTGTTGAGCCAGAGGAGTGGCCGCGAGATCTCGACCGCTTTGGTGATGTTCTTCATAGGCCCATCGTAAGGGAGGCGGCTACACTTAGTCGCTATGTCGAATGAGCAGCAACCATGAAGCGCGGCGACCGTAGTCCGCACGAGGTGCTCGGCCTGACGCCTGGGGCGAGCGCCGAGGAGATCCGTGGCGCGCGCCGGCAGCTCGCACGCACGCATCACCCTGACAACTTCTCTGGCGACGCGGCGGGGGCGCGGAAGGCGACCCGCGAGATGGCGCTGATCAACGCCGCCGCCGAGGCCTTGCTAGCAGAGGCCTGGGCAGCCGAAGATCCCGCCACGGTGGTGCCGCCACGCGGCGGGCATCGCCCTGAGGCGCCGGTGACCGGTCGCGTGGAGCTCCCGAACGCGCCGCGCTTCAACGCGCGCACCAGCGAGCCAACGAGTGTGAACTGGCGACCAGAGGCGCCGTGGCCAACGCGCCCCGCCGCACGACCGAGCGGTCCACTCCCCGGCACACCAGCGGGACCAGTACGACGCCGCGTCGACCCAGCCGCCGCACTGCGTCCACGCATCTCACTCGAAGCGGCACGCGAGTTTCTCTTCGCATTCGGTCGCTACGCCGGACTCACCGTTGGCGATGTTGCGCTGCGCGACCCTGGCTATCTCGCCTGGTGCATTGATAACGTGCGCCGCGATCCAGATCTCGTGCAGGCGGCGGATCTTGTGCTGACGCAGCTGATGGAGGAGTACGGCATGGAGCGCCCAGCGCGTGGCAGCCTGCACCGACCATCACCCGTCGGATTTGATGGAGTCTCCGACTGATGCGCCGCGCCACGCTCCTCCTTGCAATCGCGCTCGCGGGTGGCGTTGCTGTTGGTTGTGCACCGAGCACGCCGCCTGACGGGAGTCTCCCCTGCGATCCGAGCATTGACTCACAGCGCGCGGCGGGCTTTGACACCGTACTGGAGGCGACAGTGCCACTTGCGGCGTTTGATGGGAGTCCAATCACCGTTGACTCTGGACGCGAATGCTCAGAGAAGCGCCTCGGACCACTCTGGGGTGCTGGAGTTCGCGAGCTGCGATCTGCTGGCGGCATCTTTGACCTTGGGAGCGAGACGGGGTATTCCGTTGTCACCTACCGCGCCAACGAGCTAACGCTCGACGCGCTTGCCTACGCCTTTCAGCGTGGCGCATCAACCGGCCGCAAGACACAGGACATCCAGATTGAGAAGGTGAGCGTTGGTGTATGGCCTGGTAGCCGCATGACGCTGCTCAACGGTGATCATCGTCAGGTGATCGTCCTCTTCCAGGTACCTGGCGAAGCTGGTCAGGTGCGCGGGCTGCTCACCTCGGATCTCTCCAACGCCACGATCACCGAACTTCTTGCGCGCTACGAACTCGCGCTGAAGTAGCGAGCCTCGCGCGTCTATATCGCGCGCGCTTATTTAGCGGCGAGTTCTTTCAGGCCGAAGCGCGACTCGAGCTGCTCCGCGGTCTGGAATCCAACTGCGCCAACTGGCTGCGCGCCAGCGCCCTTGAAGAAGGCGATCGTTGGAATCGACATGATGTTGAAGGCGCGCTGCAGGCTTGGATTCTCGTCAACGTTCACCTTGACGATGTCGACCGTGCCGTCGTACTGCGCGGCGAGCTTCTCAAGCTCTGGGGCGACCAGCTTGCATGGGCCGCACCATGGGGCCCAGAAGTCCACGATCACTGGTCGTGGGGAGTTGGCGACATCCGCCTCAAACGATGCATCAGTGGTGTGCTTGATCTCCGCCATGCTCTCCCTCGCCTTCGCTACTGGCGGCTAGCGCCGCCGCTCCCGCTCATTCTACCGACGATCGGCTCCTAAGGCAGCCGCCCGCGGGTAGGATGCGGGTATGGCTGAACGTACCGCTCCGATCCGCGTCCTGATCGCCAAGCCGGGCCTGGACGGCCATGACCGTGGTGCCAAGGTGCTGGCGCGCGGCCTGCGCGACGAGGGCTTTGAGGTGATCTACACCGGAATCCGCCGCACCACGGAGGCGATCATCGCCGCCGCCATTGAAGAGGATGTTGACGTGGTCGGCTGCTCGATCCTCTCTGGCGCACACGCCACCCTCCTCCCAAAGGTTGTCGCTGGACTCCGCGACGCTGGCGCTGCCGATGTCTTGGTTGTAGCTGGCGGCATCATCCCTGAAGAGGATCGCGCCGGACTTCAGGCGGCGGGGATCGCCGCCATCTTCGGCCCAGGGAGCACCATTGCGGAGATTGCCACCTACCTACGGGCGCATGTCCGAAGTAACTGATCAGCACGGCGCCGCACTGCGCACCACACGCGAGCTCGCCCAGGCGATCAGTAGCGTTGAGCGCGGCGGTCCGGCGGCAGATGCGCTGATTCAGACGGCGCTGACACGACTCGCCAGCGAGCGAAGTCAGAACGCGGTGGTGATCGGCGTCACCGGACCACCAGGCGCAGGGAAGAGCACCCTTGTCGGCGCACTCGCGGAACGTGCACGTGCGGCCGGCCGTCGCGTTGCGATCCTCGCCGTTGACCCGTCTTCTGTACAGAGTGGCGGCGCACTCCTTGGTGATCGCGTGCGCGTTGAAGAGCGACCTGGGGATGAGGGTCGCTTCGTTCGCTCCATTGCTACGCGCGGCAGCGGTCGCTCCCTCTCGCACACCGCCGCCGCAGCGTCGCTCCTTGTTGAGGCGGCCGGATTTGATCTTGTCTTTATTGAGACGGTCGGTGCCGGTCAGGCGGATCTCGGCATCGTGCGCCTTGCCGACCTTGTACTGCTCGTTGAGGGGCCAGAGGGTGGCGATGAGGTACAGGCGATGAAGGCGGGCCTGCTTGAATCGGCGCACCTTGTTGTGGTCAACAAGTCTGATCGCCCAGGCGCCGATCGCGCCGTTGAGCGACTCCGCTCCGGCCTAGCGCTCGGTCACGACGCGCCGGAAGTACTGCTTGCGTCAGCGGTTGATGGGAGCGGCGTCGCTGAGCTACTTACTGCGCTTGAAGGACTCGCCGTGACGCGGAGCGGCGGCGGTCTACAGCGCCGCATTGCGGCGCACCTCGCCGCTGCGGTGGAGGCGCGCGCCGCGCTGCGACTTCGCGACGCAGAGTCAGATGGTCGCCTTGCCGCGCTTGCGCAGAGCATTGCAACCGGCGAGCGCCCGCTGAGTGGCGCCGTTGACGAACTCCTCAAGGGCTAGCGAGGCTTCGGGTCTGATGCTTCGCACAGTTCTCGGCGCACTCGCTGGCACACTGCTTGCATTTGCCGCTGGCGTTGGTGGCCCCGCGCTCTCCCTCGACGCGCCGATCCCGGCCACCCGCTTCATTGGTGCGGCGCCTGAGAGTGCACCACTCGTCAACCTTGTGGTGCTCGGCGATAGCTACGCATCAGCGGCGACGCCGTTTGATCGCGGCACGCTTGCTCTGCTCGGTGCGCCGAGCGTCTGCGCGCGTGGCCCCGCATGGCCGCGTCTCCTCAACCCAACATCAATCCGCCTCTCGCTGACACACGTCTCATGCAGCGGCGCCGTGGTGCCAGATCTGATCGACCGCCGCATGCGCGCGAACGAGCCGGTGCAGATCCAGGCGCTGAGTGCGGAGACTGATCTTGTGATGCTCGGCATTGGCGGCAATGACACGGGCTTCAGTGAAGTCTTCTCCGCCTGTCGCTTTGAGGCGCCAGTACGCTGTCGCGAGGTTGCCGATCAGATGGCGCCGCGTACCGCTGCGCTCAGTGGCACCCTGGTGCGCCTCTATCGCGAGGTGCTGCGCCGCGCGCCAAATGCGCTGGTGATCGTTGTCCTCTACGCCGACTCACTTCCGCTCGCTGGCGAACCTGGGCTTGATGCATGCGCTGCGTTGCGCGCGCCGGGCGACGAGATCTCCGACGCGGACCTTCTGATTCTTGACGAGTGGGGGAGGGCGATCGGCGAGCAGGTGAAGGGGGCGATCGCCACAGTTGCTGATCCTCGCTTGCGGACTGCCGACATGGCCGACGCCTTTGCGGGGCACAAGATCTGCGCAGCGGAGCCCTGGCAGTGGGGGCGAGATGGCGACATCCCGTTCCATCCGAGCGCAGCTGGCCACGCTGCACTCGCCGCACGCCTCAGCCAGCTCTTGGACGAGCTGGAGGCAGACGGGGCGATTCCAGGGCGGCGCTAGCCGCAGTTCGGCGCACCTCCGGCGGGCGCCCGGTACGCCGTGTGCGGCCAACGCCGCGCTCCACTATCCTTCCGCGTGGGCCGGTAGCTCAGCGGTAGAGCAAGTGACTCTTAATCACTAGGTCGTGGGTTCGAATCCCACCCGGCTCACCAGGAGACTGG
>JAPLHQ010000039.1 GCA_026389555.1 Chloroflexota bacterium | reverse complement strand
GGCGATGCCTCAGCGATGCGGCCTGGTGAGGCGGCGGCGCAGGTCGCCCTCGGCGGCGAACTTCGTAGCGAGCTGCTGAAACTGCTCGGTCCCGATGCGCTGGCGCGCTGGACGCCGCGACAGCTCCAGGTGCTCGTTGCGCTGCAGCGTGGCCTCGCCCGCTCTACTGAGGTGGCAACCTCCCTCACGGCGCTTCGCGTGGCGGTGACACAGGCGGCGCTCCGGAGTGCGCGACCCGATCCAGCGCTGAACCCAGGCGCGAGCACGCGACCGTGGTGGGAGATCGCACCGTGGCAGGCGCTCGCCGAAGCGGTTGATGATCAGCGACGCCAACTCCTCTTGGCAGAGGAGCTTCCACGGGATCTCACGCTGAGTAGCGATCTGGTCAACCTCGGCTATCCAGGTCGACCGGTGATTGCATCGCGCGCCTCCGCTGCTGCGCGGAGCGCGCTGATCTCACTTGGTACAACGAGTGGAGCGCGCGCCGTTCTCGTGCGGCTACGACTCGGCGACAACGTTCTCTCTCGCATCTTCCGACAACGGGCAACGCTTTTTTCTGGCGGTGCTGATCTGGTGACGGATGCGGCGACCAGTGCAGATTCAGAGAGCTCAACCGCTGTTGCTGCGGCCATCGCGCGACTCCTCGTTGCACTCGACCCGCTGATTCAAGATGGATCACTCGTTGTTGTTGAAGTTCCAGAGTCACTTTCGTCGCTTGCGGGCTGCCTCACCGCGGCGAGCATGGCGAGCGGGAGGGTGAGCGAGATTGAACGGTTCACACGCGAAGATGGCGTGAGCTGTCTCTCCATCACCATCACCACACCTCCAACACGTAGCCGCTCGGCCGGCGCACCTCGAGGCGGCGAGCGCGGTCCACTGCGCGGCGATGCGCTGCAGCGCGTCCTTGCCGACCTCGTGGTTGCGAGAGGCGAGCCCTGCACGCCAGCGCAACTCCTCACGCTCTACGCCCTGCACCGCTCATCGGGGGGCGGCCTGCTGCCTACTTGAAGAGTTCAACGAGATTCTCACGCTGCGCGATCAACTGCGCCCCCTCGGCTCTGCCGACCGACTGGTGCAGTGCGCCGACAACCGCATCTTTGTTGACGGGCGCACGGAGCGAGAGCGGCTTGGCGCCGCTGGCGGGGATGCCGACGATGCGGCGATCGCCGCCGCAGCCGCCGCAGGTCGCGCCGCAGGGAGTGTCCCGGAGAGGGATCGCCTCCTCACCGACGCACTTCGCGAGGCGTACTTCGTTGAGGGCGAGGAGGGGAGCGCGCCGCGCTGGGGCGCAACCAACGGCGGTGCTGATCGCAGCGCTGATCGCGCGGCGCAAATTGCGCTGCTGCTCGCGGTAGGTGCAGCGATGGGACTCCACACTGCGGTCGCCCCTGCACTTGCAGCGATTGAGGTGGATGGCCTGCCGCTCGGACGGCGTGTTGCACGCGATCCGATCGACTCATCACCACCACTACGTCATCGCTCCGACCGCGTCGCGTTTGATCAGATCGACGCACTCCTCTTCCGTCGCGGACGGAGCGTGATCATGTGTGAAGTTGCGCTGGGGCCGCTTCCACTTGCGACACTCCTCCTCGCGCGCCACAGTAAGGTTCCGAACGATCGTGAGGTGGTGCGACTCCTGATCACCGAGCGCGCACTCCTTCCGTTGGTTAAGTTGCGCCTCGCGCGCGATGAGCGGCTCGCCGCGGCGTGGGAGGAGCAGAACTGGCACGTGCTCGCAGCAGATCAGTTGGCGCTCCTTGCACGACTCCCTTCCCCGCGCCTCGCCGATCTTGAGGGCTACTTGGGGGATGCCCCGCCTGAGCGCGGGCTCGGTGCGCAGCTCGACCTCGCCTCGGCGGGCTGGAGCGACGCCCCCCAAGGTTCCACCGACCCCGTATCCTGACGCTACGACGATCCACGAACGGGTCGCAGTAGCTCCGGTACCCCCGGAAGGAGCCCACGTGTCCAAGCCACTCTCCGCCAACGACCAGGCCGTTCAGAAGCTCGCCGATGAGCTCTGGAAGGAGATGCTCGCCGCCTCACCACTCTGGGGGACCTTCCTCGGGATTGAGGTGAACGACGGCGCACTTGATGACAACTCCGACGCAGCGCGCTTGCGCGACCGCGCCATGTGGGAGAAGTACGGCAAGGCGGCCGGTGCGATCGGCGACGACGGTCTCGACATTGAGTGGAAGATCACACGCGACCTGATGCGCGTTGGTGCGGAGATCGCCATTGAGAAAGACAACCACCGCATGGACCTGCTCTCATCCGTTGACCATATGGATGGCGTGCAGACGCTGCTTCCGCAGATCGCCACCTTCCAGGATGCGAAGACGCCAGAGAAGTTTGCAAAGCTGGTCAGCCGCCTCAAGGCCTTCCCGAAGTTCATGGACGGCTATATCGAACGCGTGACGGAGGCGGAGAAGCGCGGCCTTGTCGCCTCGAAGATCTCCACCGAGCGTCTCATTGCGCAGCTTGATGGCCTGATGGCGATCCCAGCGGCGCAGTCGCCGATCGTCACCGCTGCGAACGTAGCGGGTGATGCCGAGCGCGCCGAACTGGCGAAGATCGTTGCCGAGTATGTGGATCCGCAGATCAAGCGCTATTACGATGCGGTTTCCGGGAGTTACCGCACCAAGGCGCGCGAAGTGCCAGGGCTCTGCTCCGCGCCGAACGGCGCCGAACTCTACAAGGTGGCGATCCGCAGCTGGACGGGACTCACCCTTGATCCGAAGGAGCTGCACGAGATCGGCCTGCAGGAGTGGGCGGAGATCCAGGAGGAGATGAAGGTCATCTCCACCAAACTCGGCCACGGCGGCTCAATTGAGAAGCTGCGCGATGCGGCGGAGTCAGATCCAACGAACGTTGCCGTCTCAAAGGAGGCGCTCATCGTGCGCATCAAGGAAGACATTGATCGTGGCTACGCGGCGGCAGGGAAGGTCTTCGGACGATTCCCTAAGGCCGGCTGCGACGTCAAGGCGGTTGAGGACTTCAAGGAGAAGGATGCACCTGCGGCGTACTACTTCAGCCCAGCGGCTGACGGTTCGCGCCCAGGGACGTACTACGTGAACGGCTACGACCTGCCGTCGCGCTTCTTGCACGCCCTCGCGCCAACCA
>JAPLHQ010000046.1 GCA_026389555.1 Chloroflexota bacterium | reverse complement strand
TCTCCGGGCTCCCAGAGGAGACGACCACGATTGTGGTGGAGCCACGCGGCGAGGCCTTCGGCGCCGACTAGCACGCCCTCGCTAGCCCGCGGAACGCGCCACACTGTTGGCACATCCATATGTTCTGATGCACGCATGGGAAATCTGCTGCGCTGCATGACCTGTGGTAACGAGATCCAAGACGGTGCGCCGATCTGGGAGGTGAAAGTCTTCCTTGATCCACGTCCGCCGCGCGGCGTTGCCTGCTCAACACGCTGCGCAGATAAGAAGCGGAGTGAGAGTAAGCTTCGCGCGATCTTCTGGTACAACTCACCGGCAAATCCATTCAACAAGGGAGGGAAAGATGACTGACGGAGACTTTGGCGGTGGTGATGACGGGGGGAGCGACGGTGGCGCGTTCGATCTCAACGACAACGGAACGAACCTTGATGAGTTCCTTCTCTTCGCCGCAATCACAGATGACAGCGGGAAACCGACCGGTGTTGCGGACTCTAAGAAGAAGGGTTCGGGCTGTGGTTGCGCGCTTCCGGTGATTTTCGGCCTGTTGTTAGCGTTGGTTGCCGCCCTCACGTAACGCGTACTCGAGTGTGACGCGCTCCCACTCGCCGCGAATTGCAAGTTGACGTGGATCTCCACCAGCGCGAAGCGCCGCCTCCGGAATCAACCCCACAATCTCCGTCTCGCCTAGCTGGACACCGAGCCGTTCCGCCGCCTCATGCGCACGTGCGCGAATCGCATGCAACGTAACTCCGTGCGACGCCGCGCCGATCACATCATGCAGATTCATGGAGAGTTGCGCGCTGTTGAGACTCGGCAGCGGGAAGCCAAGCGCCTGCAGTCCAGGGACGCCGCCTGGGCTTGTAGCGCGTAGCTGCGTAGCGAGCGCGCGCGCCACATTTAGAAGTTTCGGCTCTGGTGCGCCGTTCAGTTGAATGTTCCAGGCGGCCATGAGTGGTCGCACACCAACCGCCACAGCACCTGCAGTTGGATGCGGTACGGCTGGGCCTTCGTCTGGTTCACCATCAGGTTGCGTCTGTCGCTCGGCCAGTGACTCAAATCCGCCTCGTCGAATATCTGGAAGCGCTGCTCGTGCAGCGGAACGCGCGGCGGCACCGTAGAGGTGCACAGAGAGGTTGAGATCTGCGGCGAGCGCGCGAGTAAGTGCTCGAGCGATCACAATTGCGCCGCGCTCACTCCCGTCTGGTCCGAGCGGTACGACTGGAACGACGTCAATTGCCCCAATCCTGGGATGCACGCCGCGGCTAGCGCCACTCTTCTTCGTTGAGGTGAGATCGATGGTCGCTACGGCAAGCCGCGCGAGCGCACGCGTGGCGAGGGAGAGAGCCTCGCCGTCGCCAACATAGGTGTAGACGCTGCGGTCGTGATCAGCGTCGTGGTGCACATCAAGGAGGCGCACGCCGGGTGACCCGGCAACGACCGCCGTGAATGCGGCAAGGATCGCCGGGTCACGCCCCTCACTAACGTTCGCAACGATCTCGTACGGCGGGAGGGGGACGGCGCCCAGCGCGCCGCTCAATCCAGCACGCGGCGCATCACCGGCCAACGTCCATCGGGTCCTGTGGCGGCAACGGAGAAGTTCAGCCGCTCCCAGAAACGCAGCGTTGCGGAGGAGGTGGCGTCCGCATCGAGTGCCGCCGTGGTGGCTGGCTCTTCTGGATACGCCTCCACTGCGGCAAATCCTGCGGTGCTGAGTCGCGTGAGCACCCCTTCAACGAGTGCGCTCCCGTTCAACGAGTGCGCTTCCGAGTGCGCTTCCGCGTGCTGCAGGGATCACCGAGATACAGGTGACCACTGCGGGTGGCGGGGTGGATGGGAGATCGGGGTAGCGATCACGGAGTCGTTGTGCGCGAGGAAATGCCGAGAGTGGACCGGCCTGGCAGTAGGCAACCGGCTCGCCCTTGGCGAGAAGGATCCAGCCCATCGGTCCGCTGATTGGAAGTTGTCGCGTGAGGAGGCGCAGCTTTGTTGGCTGACCCGGAGCTGCTGCTGCGTCGCGCAGCGCCTCTTCGCGCGTTGGCGCTTTTGGCGCAAACGGATTGAAGGCTGGCGCTTCGCTCACTTCGGCACCGAGAAAGGCGGCGAGCGCCGCCTTGCCACCTGCTGGCGCGCTCGCGCGTTGTGCAGGAGTCGCGGTGGCTGCATCAACACGCGCCGCCTTGCTCCCCTTGTCGGCGTCTTCCCACCAGGTGCAGGTTGCGTGATCTGCATCGTCGCGGGTACACGGCGGGGCGAGCAGCAGCTCGTCGGCGCTCTCCACACCGATCAGTTCAAACCCGTCGCCGATGTCAATCCTCATCGTCTGGGATACTAGACGGCATGGGAGACCACGCGTCAGATGAGAGCGAGAAACTCGGTCCGCTGAACCTGCGCGCCTGGCTCGCCGGCGCGATCGGTGTGGCGATCGGCCTACTGACCGTTGCCGTGATCGCGATCGCCGCCGGAGCCATCTAGCCCCAGCGGCGCTTCGCGTTCAGTAGCTACGACTTAGCGGCGGGCCGCTCGACGCGAACCCTTGCGTGAACCATTCAACGACTTCTTGACCCAAGCGGCAACTGCGGTCAGCGCTCGCCCAATCAGTGAGCCGAAGAGGGCGCCGATCACGGCGATCGGAATCCCGATCACCACGATGTTGATTGCTGCAGTGATCACCGCTCGACCAACGTTGATCAGATTTGCGAGTGCGTTGCTGATCTCGTAGCCAAGGTCAAAGTCGCCTGATGCTGCATCAACTGGCGAGACCGGCAGGGTGAGCGAGACGTTAATGCTTGACATCTCGACCTGATCAGCAAGCGCAGCGCGCTGTGCCTCAAACGCTTCAATGTCGCCCTGGACGCGGCTCAGCTCCGCCTGCACCGCAACAATATCGCTGACGCTGGAGGCGCGATCGAGCAGCGCAAGAAATGCGGTTTCGCTCGCTCGCAGGTTCTTGAGGCGCGCCTCAAGGTCTACAAGTTGCATGGTGACTTCGTAGCTGCTGACATCTTCAGAGAGCACGTCGCCCTGCTCGCGCAGTGCGGTCATCACGCTGTCAAAGCTTGTTGCTGGAACGCGGAAGGTTGCGCTCACGTAGAGCTGATCGTCCTGGCCGTAGCGTGAGCTCCCTGAAAGGTATCCGCCGTTTGCGCTGATCAGTTCAGTGATGCTCTTGAGTGAAGCCTCTGCATCGCTTACTTCAAGTGAGATGTTGCCGTAACGAACAACGTCAACGCGTGCTGCATCGCCAGGGACGACTGATGGGGCGCCGAGATCGAGGCGGCCATCGCTCACCATCTCCTTATCGGAGGGGGCAAACTCGCCACCCCCTGCGCTACCACCAGACAGGCCGAAGTTCAGCGAACTGAGTCCGGTCGTTAGGGCCAAGGCGAGGGCGAGGACGACGCCAAGGATGGCCGGGAGTCCAAGGCTGGTCAGTCGTGTGCTCAGTGCGTTCATTCGTTCACTCCTTCTCTATGGGCCCAGGAGAGCCCTTCAGCCTTATAACGCCCCGAGTGTGGCGGGGGTTCCAGCCGTGCTTAGCCGAGCACGAAAGCAGCCCTAGAAGAGGCCGACGATCTCCCCGCCGCGGGTGAGGTCGAGGTCGATTCGCTCACCTCCAGGCGCCTTGTTGAGGCCTGGCATCAGGCGCATATCGCCGCAGATCGCGGTGATAAAGCCGGCCCCTGCCGCCAAGGTGACGCCACGGACGGGCACGCGGAAGCCGGTTGGGCGACCGAGCTTGCTCGCATCATGGGAGAGCGAGTACTGCGTCTTCGCCATGCAGATCGGGAGCTTCCCGTAACCGAGCTCCTCAAGTCGCGCCAAACGTTTTGCGGCGGCCGGCGAGATGTCTACGCCATCAGCGCCGTAGATGCGCATTGCAATCGTCTCAATCTTCTTTGCGAGCGGCATATCGTCTGCGTAGATCGGCGCGTACTTCGCCTCGCCAGAGGTGTGTCGTCTGCGTAGATCGGCGCGTACTTCGCCTCGCCAGAGGTGACCGCAGCCCAGACCGCCTCGGCGAGTTCTGCCGCACCCTTGCCACCATCGGTGAAGTGCGACGAGATCACTGCGGCGCGTGCGCCTGCTGCGAGTGCGACCCGCTTGATCGCCTCGTGTTCTGCTGGTGTATCAGTGGGGAACTTGTTGATTGCCACAACGGCGGGGATGCCGAAGGCGAGCACATTCTCAATCTGCTTGGCAAGATTCTGCGCGCCGGCTTCGACAGCCGCAACGTTCTCCTGATTCAGCGCTGGGTCAAGCGGCTTCCCTGCAACAATCTTCCCAACGCCGCCGTGCATCTTGAGTGCGCGCACCGTTGCCACAATCACTGCGGCGTCTGGCGCAATCCCAGATGCGCGGCACTTGATATCAAAGAACTTCTCGGCGCCCATATCTGCGCCGAAGCCAGCTTCGGTCACAACGATCTCGCTCGTTGCGAGTGCGGCGCGGTCAGCGATGATGGAGTTATTCCCGTGTGCAATGTTGGCGAACGGTCCGGCGTGCACAAACGCAGGGCCACCCTCAAGTGTCTGCAGTAGGTTCGGCTTGATTGCGTCGCGCAGCAGCGCCGCCATTGCGCCAGCAACCTTCAAGTCTTCAGTAGTGACAGGCTTGCCGTCTGTCGTCTCCGCAACCACAATGCGGCCAAGACGTGCACGTAAGTCAGCAATATCTGAGGCGAGTGCGAGCACCGCCATCACTTCGCTTGCAACAGTGATCACCGTCTCCGATTCGCGCACCACACCGTTCTCGCGTCCGCCAAGACCGATGATCGTCTTTCGAATAGCGCGATCACTAATGTCTACAACGCGCGGCCAGGTGATGGCGCGCAGATCAATACCGAGCGTATTGCCGTGATGGAGATGGTTGTCAAGAAACGCGGCGGCGAGATTGTGCGCAGCGCCAATGGCGTGGACGTCACCGGTGAGGTGCAGGTTGAACTCTTCCATTGGGATCACCTGGCTGTAGCCGCCGCCTGCGGCGCCACCCTTGATGCCGAAGACGGGGCCGAGGCTCGGCTGGCGAATCGCCACCGTTGCC
>JAPLHQ010000027.1 GCA_026389555.1 Chloroflexota bacterium | reverse complement strand
CGTCAGGGGGTATCAGTTGCCGACATGACCATTGACCAGGTTGCTGTTGGTGGGGCGAGTTGGTGCGAACTCGAGATTGAGTTTCTCTCTTCACTCAGTGATGATGAGGTTCAGCGCCTTTCGCGAGAGCTGCACGGCGCGCTACAGAGCAACCCGCAGATCTCCATCAGCACGGAGTCAAAAGGGGAACGCGCGCGCCGCTTATCGCTGTGAGGTAACGAGCGAGCTGAGCGAGTTGCGCCAGTCTGAGCCGGCGAGTGCTTCAGCGATAATCACACCTTCGCGGATGCCACCGCGATCAACGGAGAGATCGGTCACCTCCGTGTGTTGGAGGAGCGCTTCAAGTATCGCGAGTCCAGCAGGGAGGAGCCGCGCGCGCCGCTCTGAGAGGGCGAAGCTCGCAGAGATCTCCGCGGAGGTGAGCGAGGCGAGGCGCTCCCCCATCAACGTCAGGTCATCTGGACGAACTGCGTGCGTCAATAGCGTTGAGGGGACGAGTTTGAGGAGTCGAGTTGCCGTCCCACCAACAAGGACGAGGCGTCGCGCCTCCGTTGCAGGGAGCGAGGAGAAAGCATCATGTGCGTACTCGCGAAGCTCACGCCACTCGCGCAGTTTCGGTGGATCGCTATAGCCAACGCGCGTCATCAGTCGCGCCGATCCAATTGAGAAGCCGTGCGCCTCTGGCTTCTTCTGTGGGGAGAGGCTGACGATCTCCGTAGACCCGCCACCAATGTCTCCCACCATCAGCGGCGTTGAACGATCGTGCGGATGAATCAGACCGAGCACGGTAAGTAGCCCCTCCTCCTCATGGGAGAGGACGACCGGCTCTATCCCCACTCTGTCACGTAAGGCTTTGAGCACCTCGTTCCGATCCTTCGCGCGACGCAACGGTTCAGTTGCCACAACGGAGAGTGAGTGCGCGCCAAGCCGTAGCGCGCGAATGTGAAAGCGCTCAAGTGCATCTGCAACGTCGCTGCTCCCCTTGCCCCCAATCTCTTGGCGCCGCTCAACAAGGCGGCCGAGATCGGATGGGATCGACTCGTCTGTCAGCGGGCTGAGCCGAACTCCGTCGGTGACAGCAACGAGGAGGTGGATGGAGTTTGAGCCAATATCAGCCACCGCCCCAATACGCGGCTCCGTGGCGTTAACCGCGCGTTGACCTGCGCCACCACGGCGTGCGGGGGTCTTCCGTGGTGTGGCCTGAGAGTCGCTGCGCTTCACCCTCACATCCTAGCGGCGCGCTACGATACAACCAACGTTCAGGGTCACCTGAGGAGGAGACGATGGAAAACGAGAAGGAACCGGGTCGCGTAGAGAGCGAGATCAACGAGATCCTTGCGCGCGCGCCGAGCGGAGCCGCCGCAAACGCCGCCCCCCAGGGGGCGCGCGACTCACTTGACCGTGAGCTGCGCCAGATCAAGGAGATCATCGTGCGCATGGGGAGCCTCGCCGAGGCGGCGATCCGTGACGCCCTGAAGGCGCTCACCACCCACGATGCCGACCTCGCACAGAAGATCATCGTTGGCGACCGACAGATCAATGCGATGCAGCATGAAGTGATCAGCGCCATCACTATGGCGATCGCTACGCAGAGCCCAGTCGCCCGCGACCTGCGCAACCTCCTGACCATGAATCACGTTGCTTACGAACTGGAGCGCATCGCCGACCATGCCTCCTCGGTGGCGAAGGTGGCGAAGCAACTGGCACCAGAGGCAGCGCTGCAGCGCTACCTGCACCTCCCGGAGATCGGTGAGCTTGCCGCAGCCCAGCTCCACGGCGTACTCCTGGCGCTCGTTGACGCGGACGCAGTCCGCGCACGCGAGGTTGCCGTGAGCGATGACCAGATCGACGCGCTCTACCGACAGTCGTTCGATGAGTGCGTCGCCCTCATGGAGGCAGATAAGGCGAATGTCGAGCGCGGTACGCGCCTCCTCTTCGCCGCGCACTACCTTGAGCGC
Source organism: Chloroflexota bacterium (assembly GCA_026389555.1). Lineage (GTDB taxonomy): Bacteria > Chloroflexota > Limnocylindria > Limnocylindrales > Limnocylindraceae > Limnocylindrus. The sequence continues at coordinate 22,990 of JAPLHQ010000027.1, read as the reverse complement.
ATTGGCGACCGCACAACGAACATCGCCGAAGACATTGTCTACCTCGTCTCTGGCGAGGTGGAAGACCTGAATCCGTGAGCGCAGCGGAGACACAGAGCGCGGCGCGCACCCTCTACTTGGTCCGACACGCGGATGCTGGCGACCCGTCTCAATGGATCGGTCCCGACGCTGAGCGGCCACTGAGCGGCAAAGGGGTTAAGCAGGCTGCACGGCTCGCCGCAACACTCCTCGCCGCCGAGACGCGCTTCGATTCGATTCGTCACTCCCCTGCACGTCGCTGCGTAGAAACAGCAACGGTGCTTTCCGCAGTGCTTGAGGTTGAAGCGACGGTAGATGATCGACTGGCGAACGGACCAACACTCTCTGACCTTGATCGGATGTTTGATCGAAAGGGGGTGAAGCGACTCGCACTGGTCGGCCATGAGCCGAGCCTCAGCAAGATCGTCGCCGAACTCACTGGCACCTCTGGGATCGCCGTAGAGAAGGGTGCACTGATCAGGATTGACCTTCCGAACGGTGTTGCCGCTGGCGCAGGACGCCTGATCAGCATTGCGCCACCCTCGCTCCTCCGCGCACCGAAGGACGAGCGCTAGAGCGCCTCTCCCTCTACACAGGCGGCGGTGAGTCCAGGATGCGCGAGGTGCTCCCGATCCGCACGCGAGCGCAGCGTCCAGGTCGCAAGCTCAAGCCCCGCCGCGGTCGCCTCGCGTGCGAGATCGGTCACGAGTAGCCCCTTCTCAACGGAGAGGCCACTGACGCCAAGGTCGCGTGCTTGATCAACAAGTCCTGGCGTCGCCTGCTCCACATTCAGCCAGAGTGGCCACTCCGGAGCACGCTCACGAATCTTCCGCAGGACATCCACATCAAAACTGGAGAGAGTCACCCCCTCTGCACCCTCGCCGCGCAGTTCACGAATCAGAGAGAAGAGTTCATCGTGCGGTGCCTCCTTCACCTCAACGTTGAGTAAGAGCTCCGCGGGGAGTGCGCCGAGTGCGTCGCGCAGCGAAGGGACGCCGAGCGAACTCAGTGTCTCGCTGGAGAGCTCGCTGGCTGCACGTGGGTCACCATAGGTTCGGCGCAGCGTGGCGTCATGCAAGATCAACGGCACGCCGTCCGCCGAGAATCGAACGTCAAATTCAACGCCATCAAGTCCCGATCCCTCCACCGCCGCCAACGCCGCTAGCGAGTTCTCTTTTAGGTCGCCATGAAGCCCGCGATGTGCAAGGAGGGCAGGGCGACCGAGCGCCTCAGCAGCACGCCCGATCGGTGAGCGGCGCATTCGCTTGATCAGCGCGGTGGCAGACTGTCCGCGGCGCCGCCGATCGGTAGAAGGATCGTGAAGGTGGTCCCAACACCAATCGCAGAGTCGACCTCTATTGATCCGCCGTGGCGCAGCACCGCGTGTCGAGCGATTGCAAGGCCGAGCCCTGTCCCCGCGCCACCAACCGATGCTTGCTCGCCAGCGATGCGTTCAACGGTATAGAAGCGCTCAAAGATGCGCGGGAGGTGGCGTCGCTCAATGCCGATACCCTGATCCGCGATCTTGATTTCAATAGACTCGTTCCCTGCGCCATCCGCTGGCGTGGAGAGGTGAATCGTCACCACGCCCTCTGGCCGGCTGTACTTGACGCCGTTATGCACAAGGTTTGCCAGAGCCTGGCGTAGTCGATCACGATCGCCCAGCACGATCCATGGCCCAGGGCCTTCACTCTCGACTCGGATCGCTCCACCGTGCCGTGTTGCCACTGGGGCGAAGCGCGTTGCCACTTCGTTGGCGAGATCAAGCAGGTTTACCGGGGCGGAGCGGAGTGGGATCTCCCCCGCCTCGATCGTGGCAAGATCGAGCATCTCGTCGGCCATCTGCACGAGGTGCAGCACCTCCACCTCAATCTGGCTGGCGCGTTCGCGCGCGCCGCTCGCATCTCCCCGTTCGCCCGCTGTAGCAACGGATTCGGCGAGGAGCCGAATCGTGCTGAGCGGAGTGCGAAGTTCATGCGAAAGATTGTCAACAAACTCTGAGCGAATCTGTCGGAGGCGCATGATCTCTGTGAGGTCGCGGAGGAGGATCCATACGCCATCATCGCCATCTGGCGCGGCGATCACCTGCACATGGCGCGTCTCATCTGAGTGTCCGGGGCGTAGGTCGCGCAGCGCAATCTCTCCACGCGCGATCACGCCGCCAAGGGCGACCTTTGCGAGCTCTTCCAGGCGGTGATCTACGGTCGCCTCAATCAGCGGACGGCCACGAAGGTCCTCAGGTTCGCGGGCGAGGATCTCAACGCTCGCGGCGCTAGCGGCACGAATGGTGAGGTCCGGGAGCACGCGAAGCACGGCGTCATCGGTGGCCTCAAGGAGTGCATCCAGGCGCTGCGCACGACGCTCAGCTCGCGCCGCCTCACGATCGGCACGCTCCTCTTCGCGATTCGCTCGTGATGCACTGTCGTCACCCTCAGCGCGGCGGCGGCGAAGACGTTGTGCAAGGAGGACCGCGACCGCTCCGAAGAGGAGGGCGAGAAGGAGTGTTGGACTAATCTCGCCGCTCATCCCGCCGCTTGTCCGCCCTGATAGGTTGCTGGGAAGCCGCTGCTAACGAGATCCGCCTCAACCCGCTCCCGCTCGGCACGCTTCGCCGCGGTAATGCGCTCAAGGACGTCGGCAAGTGGAACCACGCTGCGCTCACCGTCAGCACGGCGTGTGAGCTCAGCCCCACCCGCATCGAGTGAGCGTGGCGAAATCGTGATCGTCCACGGAGCACCAAGTAGTTCAGCATCAGCAAACTTCACGCCAGGCGACTCAGTGCGGTCGTCAACCAGCAGTTCGAGCCCAGCGGCGCTCGCCGCGCGCTCAAGCGCCACGGCAGCCTCCTCTACGCGCGCATCCTTATTCGCGCCGAGGAGTGCGACCTGCGCGTCAAACGGTGCAACGGCGGCTGGCCAGGCGAGACCCTTCTCGTCGTGATACGCCTCGGCGATACAGGCGGCCGCGCGGCCAACCCCAATGCCATATGAGCCCATGACGATCGGGTGTGAGACACCAGCATCATCTGCGTACTCTGCGCCGAGTGCGGCGCTGTAGCGGGTTCCAAGCTTGAAGATGTTGCCGACCTCAATCCCCTTCTCTAGGCGCACGGCACCGCCGCAACCGAGACAGGCGTCGCCCGCCTTCGCTGATGCGAGGTCCACGATGTGATCTGGGGTGAAGTCGCGCGGGATGTTGACGTTTTTAACGTGGTAGCCCTCCTTGTTGGCGCCTGCAACAAGGTTTGCCGACGCGGCAACAAGTTCGTCAACCACAACCAGCGCACCCTTCGCGCCGATCGGTGATGCGTAGCCTGGCACCATCCCCACCGCGCGGATCTCCTCTTCACGCGCTGGGCGCAGGTCGCGAGCACCGATCGCGTTGGTCAGCTTCGTCTCCTCAACGTCGTCGTCGCCGCGCACGATCGCAACGATCAGCCGAGCATCGCGATCGGCGAAGAAGACCGCCTTCGCGGTGCGTTCAGCTCCAACGTCGAGTTGCTTCGCGAGCGCCTCAATCGTTGGAGCGTCTGGCGTCTTCACCTCTTCTAGTGGGAGTGGCGCCTCGCTCGCAGGGGTCGCCCTGCGCACGCGAGCAACCTGACGGTTGGATGCGGTGTTGCAGGTGTCGCAGATCACGAGGGTGTCTTCGCCGTACTCGCTGAAGGCCATGAACTCATGCGCCTGCGAGCCGCCCATCATCCCCACGTCACTCGCAACGGCGATCGTCTTTAGGCCGAGCCGCGCAAAGATGCGCGTGTAGGCGTGGTAGTAGAGCTTGTACGAGTGGTCGAGCCCCGCCTCATCACGATCCGCTGAATAGGCATCTTTCATGGTGAACTCACGCACGCGAATCAGGCCGCCACGCGAACGTGGCTCGTCGCGCCACTTCGTCTGGAAGTGGTACATCTGTTGTGGCAGCTGTCGCCATGAGCTGATCAGCTTGCGGAGTAGATCGGTCACAACCTCTTCATGCGTCATCGCAAGGACCATGTCGCGTCCGCCACGATCCTGGAATCGACCCATCTCGGGACCGATCTGGTCGTAACGGCCCGTCTCGCGCCAGAGGTCGGCCGGATGTACCACGGGCATCAGCATCTCTTGGGCGCCGATCGCGTTCATCTCCTCCCGAATCACCTGGGTGACGTGCATATTGACGCGCATTCCGAGCGGCAGGAGGGAGTAGATCCCCGCGCCGAGCGGCCGAATGTAGCCGGCGCGCAGCAGGAGGCGATGCGATGGCATCTCCGCGTCGGCGGGGTCCTCTCGCAGCGTCGTAAAGAAGAGCGATCCGATCCTCATGGGTGAATCCTACCCGCGCCGCGCCCCTGGCGGGCGATCAAGGCTGCTGCTCAGGCGGAGCGGCGAAGGACGTAGCCGATATTGCGAACCGTCTGGAGCGCCGTGGGCTGCGCCGGGATCGCCTCAATCGCTTGGCGGAGGGCGTGCATATGGACGTCAACGGTGCGCGTCTCCCCCGCGTAGTCGTAGCCCCAGACCCGATCGAGCAACTGCTCGCGGCTGTAGACGCGTCCTGCGTTCTGGATCAGAAAGGCGAGGAGTTGGAAGGCTTTCGGCTTCACATGGACCACGCTCCCGCTCCGCAGGATGCGCTGCCCTTCAAGGTCAATCTCCGCCTCGCCAACCTTCAGCAAGCGCTGCCCAACGGGTGGCGGTGTTGCAGCCCCGCGTCGCAAGACGGCGCGGATTCGTGCCGAAAGCTCGCGCGCAGAGAAGGGCTTCGTCACATAGTCATCAGCGCCAAGGTCGAGTCCAACAATTCGATCCGTCTCCGACGCCTTGGCGGTGACCATGATGATCGGTACCTTTGAGTTTGATCGGATCGCACGACAGATCTCAATGCCACTCATCTCGGGAAGCATCAGGTCCAGGAGGACAAGGTCTGGTGGATTCGCACGGAAGGCGGTCAACCCAGCACCACCAGTCGCCGACTGCTCAACAGCGAACCCCTCGGCGGCAAGCGCATCGGCGAGCGCCTCGCGGAGCGCACGCTCATCTTCGATGAGGAGGATCCGAGCCGAGTCGTTTTTCACGCGTTAATTATCTCCAGGCTCTGTTACCAGAATGTGAACGGACACTTAGGCGTCCCATGCTCAGCTACGCGGCGCGAAGGAGCGCGATCGCCTGATCAATCCGTGCCAACACTGCCGTCTGGCCAAGGAGGCGCATGCTGTCAAAGAGTGGTGGGGTGGCGGTGCGGCCGGTGGCGGCGGCACGGAGCGCCATGAAGAGATCGCCCGCCTTCCAGCCGTTTGCGTCCGCAAGCGCGCGAAGTTGCAGCTCAAGCGGGTCTTCTGCGTCAAGGAGTGGCGCGTCACCTTCACCAATGCCAGCGGCAACCAGCGGCCGCGCCGCCTCAAGCGCGGCGAGTGCCGTTGCAGGCTCCCATCGCTTCGGGACGAGTAACGCTGGATCGTGCTGCAGCGTCTCAATAAAGAGGAAGTCGGTCAGCTCAATCACTGATGAGAGGAGCGGAATGCGCTCGCGGATAAGTGGAAGGAGCGCCGCAATCTCTTCATCTCGCGCCGGTCGACCAATGCGGCCATCCTACGCCGCGCGGTCATAGAAGGGGCGCAAGCGCGCAAGAAGATCGTCGTGTGACAGCTTACGAATCCACTGGCCGTTGATCCACTCCAGCCGGGTGCGATCAAAGACGGCGCCAGCCTTCTGCACATGGTCAAGGTCGAAGCGCGCCTGGATCTCCTCAACGCTGAGGATCTCGTCTTCGCTTCCGGTTGACCAACCGAGGAGCGCCAAGAAGTTGATGATCGCCTCTTTCAGGAAGCCTTCGGCACGATAATCTGCGATCGCCGTTTGACTCTTCCGCTTGCTCATCTTGGTGCGATCCGGATTCAGGATCAGTGGGAGGTGCGCGAACTTTGGGAGTGGGACGCCGAGCGCTTGGAAGAGAAGGATGTGCTTCGGCGTATTGGAGAGGTGATCTTCACCACGAATCACGTGGGTGATCCCCATATCTGCGTCATCCACCACTACGGTGAAGTGGTAGAGCGGGCTCCCATCGGCACGCAGGATGACCAGGTCACCACCGAGCGTCTCAGCGTCGATCTCCACGCGGCCGCGCACGAGATCATCAATCACCACAACGCCAGGCTGAATACGGAAGCGAAGCGCCGCTGACTCACCCGCCGCAAGGCGTCGTGCCGACTCTTCGGCTGAGATCGTGGCGCAGCGTCCTGAGTAGCGTGGCGGAAGTTTCGCCTTATCACGGGCGCTCCGCTCTACCTCAAGCTCTGCTGCGGTGCAGAAGCAGTGATATGCAAGGCCGCGCGAATGCAACTGCTGCGCAACTTCGGCGTAGCGTGCGGTTCGCGCCGACTGCCGATACGGACCACGATCGCCGCGCTCTTCGCCAGCGGCAACGACCCCTTCGTCCGCCTCTAAGCCAAGCCAACGCAACCCCTCAAGGATGTCTGCCTCGTGCTCAGCCGTTGAGCGAGCAACGTCCGTATCCTCCACGCGCACGATGTAGGTGCCGCCATTGCGACGCGCATAGAGGAGGTTGAAGAGCGCCGTACGCGCCGTCCCAATATGAAAGGGGCCAGTGGGGCTAGGGGCGATACGAACGCGCATCTGCGTGCCTTCACTGCTCATGTGTGCATCCTACCCCGCGTGCGGTGTATGCCAGGGTCGCGCACGAAAGCGCCCCGCTGCGGCGAGGAGTGCGCCAAGCAGGTAGAGAGCCGCGCAGATGGCCCCAGCAAGGAGCTGCGTTGCGCCGCTCCCCGGGAGTGGCAGACCGATCAGCCCGAAGGCGAGCCACGCTGCCGGCCCATGCAACGCGCGGCACTAGCAGGAAGAGGCCGAGCAGCAAGAGCTCAACGCCGATGGCGAGTGGGCTCATCGGCAGTGCAAGCCATGGGAGCCAACCAGCGAGCGCATAGAAGAGTCGCCAGACCGTTGAGGGCCAGCGCACGGGCGCCAACCCGCGCTCCTCTTCCGTTACGTACGCAGCCTCTGTTGGCGAGACCCTCTGCTCGCTGCGGTCGCGGCGCACTGGGCGCTTACCGCGCGCGCGATATTCGGCGCCATGCTTTCGCGGATCGGCATACTCCTTCGGATTGACGCGCCAGTAGGTCCCGGAGTCTGCGCCAACCCACTCGGCGCCGTCCCATGGCTGATCGCCATCCTCTGGTCCTGCGCCGTCATACGTGGTGGAGCCTGGAGTCGCGCGTGGACGCGTGCCGCGCGCTTCTGGCTCGCGCGGTGCGGCATCACGCCGCGGCGCACTGCGTTGCCGCGGTGGTGGTGGTGGTGGTGGTGGTGAACTCTGCCTAGACCTCGTCGCGCCGTGCCGGTTCGCGGCGCTCGCCTCACTGAGCGCAACCTCATACGCCTCGGTGAGTCGTGCAAATGCTGCAGGCTTTGCGGTGCCACCCGCCGCATCGGGGTGCAGCGACTTCGCGAGTCCGCGGTACGCCTGCTTCACCGCCTCAACCGTTGGCGTGGATGGGAGACCGAGTACCCGCCACGCTTCGACCGTTCGCATCCGCGCCTGCGGCATGGCTAGCTCAGCGTCAGGTTCGCAAGCGCCGCCGTAGGCTCAACGCGCGCGAGCGGCGCTCCGCCGCGTGGATCGGGGTACTCCACATAGCGATGCAGATCGAGCGACGACGCGCGTGCAACGGCGGCACCCGCGGCGCGCAATGCGGCAACGGTGGCGACGCGGCCAGCACGAGCGGCACCATCGCCGTCTTCCGTGTGCAGCGCAATCCCAATCCCAGGCGCGCCAATAAGGCAGAGCCCCTCGGCTCCCTGCTTCGCGACTACAACACCTTCGCCGCCACGGATCAGATCGGTGTCAAGGAAGCCCCCGCCCGCAATGAGCCGCGGATGCGCGATCGCCGCATCACGGACGCGAGTCAGTGCAGTAACAAGTTCAGGACGAAGACCAGAGCTGGCTGGGTTCGCCCAACGCCGTGCCCCCTCCGCCGCGGCGCGCAGTGGCACGCCGTACGTTGGGATCGCACAGCCATCCATCCCCCACGGCGCAGCGTTCATATCAACGCCAAGAAGTTCGCCAACAACCGCGCGAATTCGCAGCTGTACCGGGTGGTCGTAGCTGTCATAGCCGCGTCCTTCGGCTCCAATTGACTGCGCAAGCAGCAACAGTGAGAGGTGCTGCCCTGAACACATGTGCTGTAGAAGTTCGCCGCTCGTGCCACTCCGCAGCGGTGATGGTCGACCATGGACGAGGAGTGATGGGTCAAGGCCGTACGTGTCCACCATCCCCTGTGCCACCGCCACGTGCTCATCTGCGCCCGCATGACTCGCGGAAGAGAGGGCGATCGCCTCGCTACTCATGCTGCCGCCCGCCGCCTCAGCGGCAAGGAGAACAGCGACCGCAGTGAAGGGCTTGATTGAACTGCGGAGTGAGATCAGCCGATCCGGGGAGCCGAGTGAGGCGCGGAGTACGCCGCCTTCACCGACGATCGCAAGATCGCCGCGATGCTGTGTCTCCACGATTCCGCCGCGTACGAGGCGGACGAGTGCTGGCGCATCCGGAGCTACGTCAACCGGTACGCCGATCGACGGATTCGCCATTAGGCGAGTCCGAGCGTGGCGTCGACCTCCGAGAGTCCGCGATCAATCACGTCAAAGGCGAAATCCAACTCTTCGTCGCTGATGTTGAGCGGCGGGTTCGTGAAGAAGCCGTTCCAGCGCACGATCGTATAAAGACCGTTAGCGCGAAAGAACTTCCCGAGCGCCACCATCTCTGGCACCGTCTCGTTGAAGCCCGCAATCGGCGTGCCGCTCTTCGGATCGCGAACGAGCTCCATGATCCCGAAAAGGCCGATGTTGCGAATTGGGCCAACGCAGGGATGCTTCGCCTTCATCCGCTCATGGTGTGCGCGCATCTTCTTACCAGTCGCTGCCGCGCGCTCAATCAGGCCATCCTCTTCGTAAACGGCGATCGTCGCCAGTGCTGTGGCGCAGGCGAGCGGGTGACTGTTGTAGGTGAGCCCAGCGCCGAAGACCTTCTCGGCGAAGTGATCCGCAATGTGACGGCGCATGCCGAGCGCGCCGAGCTGCACGTAGGCGCTCGTCAGGCCCTTTGCCATGGTGATCATGTCCGGGACTACACCCCAGTGATCTACAGCGAACCACTTCCCCGTGCGACCGAAGCCGCCCATCACTTCATCGGCGATGAGGAGGATGCCGTAGCGATCGCAGATCTCGCGCATCCCCTGCATATAGCCGTCTGGCGGAATGAGGATGCCGTTCGTCCCAACGACCGTCTCAATGATGATCGCCGCAACGGTGTGTGGCCCTTCGAACTTCAGGATCTTCTCCGTCTCGGCGAGCACTTCAGCTGCAGGACGCGGTGCGTCGGCGCCGAATTCGTGGAAGTCAGGGATGCGGAAGACGCCTGGCATGCCCGGCTCCGTGAACCAGCGGCGCGGATCGCCCGTTGCGGTGAGTGCGCCAGAGGTACCGCCGTGATACGAACGGTAGCGCGCAGCGATCTTGTGTCGACCGGTGAAGAGTCGTGCAATGCGGAAGGCGTTCTCCACCGCCTCGGCGCCACCGTTGGTGAAGAAGAAGGCGTCAATGTCGCCAGGGCAGATCTCAGCGAGCTTCGCGCCGAGTCGCGCGCGCGGCTCCGTTGCCATGAATGGGTTTGCGTAGGCGAGTTTCGCCGCCTGATCCGTGATCGCCTTCAGTACACGCTCGTCGCCGTGGCCAATGTTGGTGCACATCAACTGACTATTGAAGTCAAGGAACTTATCACCCTCTGGCGTCCAGAACCAGGAGCCCTTCGCGTGATCAATCGGGATAGGATTCGCTGCGGCCTGTGGTGACCATTCGGTCATGGTGTGCCGCTTGGAGAGGGCGACGATCTCTGCGCCGCTCATTCCGCCGTGACCGCTCTCTGCCGCCATGGGATCCCCCTCCGCTGTGCGGTCTAGCGACCGCTCCCGCAGAGAATAGCCGCCGCTGTCGCGTAGCGTGCGACGATTGCGCGCCCTGCGGCACAACTCCTAACCCTGCGGCAGAATGCCCTCATGCCCATGAGCATTGAGCACCTGGCCGCGCAGAAGGCGCCTGAGACGCTGAAAAACTTCATCGCCGGACGCTGGGTCGCCTCCTCCTCTAACGAGACGTTGGTGGTCCCGAACCCGGCCACGGAACAGATCCTTGCGCACGTCCCCCTCTCGAACGCCGCCGATGTTGCCGCCGCCGTAGCCGGTGCACGCGCCGCCGCCTTTGAATGGGGCGAGATGCCGCCACCCGAGCGCGCCACCCACCTCTTCAAGTTGCGCGAAGCGCTCCTTGATAATCGCGAGGCGCTCACCAAACTGGTCACCACCGAGAACGGGAAGGTCTTCTCCGATGCGGCGGGTGAGGTTCGCCGTGGCATTGAGGTGGTTGATTTCGCCTGTGGCGCGCCGACCCTCCTGATGGGCCAGAACCTGGACCAGGTATCCCGCGGCATTGATTCGGAGATGGTGCGCTTCCCTGTTGGCGTGGTTGCTGGCATCACCCCGTTCAACTTCCCCTTCATGGTGCCAATGTGGATGCTCCCACTCGCGATCGCCTGCGGGAACAGCTTCATCCTGAAGCCATCTGAGCGCACGCCGCTCTCATCGCAGCGCATCGTAGAGATCTGTGAAGAGGCGGGGATCCCAACCGGTGTCGTCAGCCTGGTGCACGGCGCGGTGGAGACGGTGACCGGCCTGATCAGTCACCCAGGCGTGGATGCGATCAGCTTCGTCGGCTCCGAGCGCGTCGCGCGAATTGTCTACGAGACCGCATCAAAGAACGGGAAGCGCGTCCAGGCGCTCGGCGGCGCAAAGAATCACATCATCGCCATGCCGGACGCGGTGCTGGAGCAGAGCGTCCCGAACATTGCGGAGTCTGCATTCGGTAATGCGGGGCAGCGCTGCCTTGCAGGATCGGTCCTCACTGTGGTTGGTGAGGCACGGGAACTGCTGCTGCCGAAGTTGGTGGAACACGCGGAGACGATCAAGATGGGCTTCGGCCTTGACGAAGGTGTCTCGCTCGGCCCAGTGATCCGCGGCGACGCGCGCGAGCGCATCCATCGCCTCGTTGACGAAGGGGTCGCCGCTGGCGCAAAGATGATTCGCGATGGGCGTGGCACGGGACCTGCGAAGGGCTACTTCGTTGGTCCAACATTGATCAGCATTGAAGAGAACTCACCACTCGCGCGCGAGGAGGTCTTTGGGCCCGTCCTCTCCGTTCTCTACGCGAAGGATCTTGACGAAGCGCTGCGCCTGATGGCGGAGACGAACGAGTACGGCAACGCGGGGTCTATCTACACCGCCTCCGGAAAGGCGGCGCGCGAGTTCAAGCGTCGCGCCACCTCAGGGATGCTTGGCGTCAATGTGGGAGTTGCGGCACCCATGGCCTTCTTCCCCTTCAGCGGCCGCAGGAAGAGCTTCTTCGGCGACCTGCACGCCACAGGACGCGACGGCGTGGAGTTCTACACGACGAAGAAAGTGATCACCACCCGCTGGTTCTAGCTCCCGCTGGCGTTAGCCCGCTGGCAACTAGAGAAGCGCGACGAGCTCCTGCACCGCATCCGCCGACTTCTTAAAGGCGGCGCTCTCCTCAGGGGTCAGCGTGATCTCAATGATCTTCTCAATGCCGCTCGCACCGATCACCACCGGCACACCAACGTAGAGCCCCTGCACGCCGTACTCGCCTTCAAGATATGCGGCGCATGGGATCAGGCGGCGACGGTCAAGCAGGATGCTCTCCACCACCTCAAAGGTTGCTGCCGCAGGTGCGTAGAAGGCACTCCCCGTCTTGAGGAGCTCAACGATCTCTGCCCCACCACTTCGCGTCCGCTTCACGATCGCCTCAATGCGTTCGGCGCTCAGCATCTCTGGGAGCGGGATGCCGCCAACGGCTGAGTAGCGTGGGAGCGGCACCATGGTGTCGCCATGGCCACCAAGGACGAAGGCGCGAACGTCTTCCACGCTGACCCCCGTCTCCGTTGCGATGAAGTGACGGAAGCGCGCCGAGTCGAGCGTGCCGGCCATGCCGATGACGCGCTTCTTCGGGAAGCCCGAGGCCTTCAGCGCAACGTGGCACATTGCATCAAGAGGGTTCGTCACGATCACGAGAATCGCATCTGGTGAACGCTTCGCCGCTTCGCTGACCACGCTGCGAACGATCCCCGCGTTGGTGTTGATCAGATCATCACGGCTCATCCCTGGCTTGCGGGCGATGCCGCTGGTTACCACGATGATGTCGGAGCCTTTGGTGTCGTCGTAGTTGTTCGTCCCAATGATACGGGCGTCATGCCCCATCACTGGCGCCGCTTCGGCAAGATCGAGCCCCTTCCCCTGTGGAAGCCCCTCAACGATGTCGACAAGGATCACATCGGCAAGGCCCGACTCGGCGATGCGCTGTGCGGTGGTGGCGCCAACATTCCCTGCGCCGATGACGGTGACCTTACGTCGCTGAATGCCTGCCATATCCCCTCCGCTCTCGCTTCTGCCGCTTCCTAGATCCTACGCCGCTTCGGCTTCGCCGTCGTGCGCGCCGCTGATCGGACGCGCGCTGCGGCGATCAGCAGCGTGGCCAGCAGGACGCCGCCCATCACGAGGTACGCCGTAGGGACGCCGCCAACCTTCCAGTTCTCCAGGCGCAGCCCTTCAAGAAGGAGGCGCGTCACCGCGTACCAGGCAATGGCGGAGAGACCGATGAGGCCAGGCACCACACGCTTCTTGAGCCGCTCACCAAGCGCTGGCAGCAGCAGTGCGCCAGCAAGTCCAGAGAGCGACTCGTAGAGGAAGAGTGGATGGAATCGAGCCCCTTCGCCAATTGTGCTGCAGCTGGTTGCAACGGTTCGATGTGCGCAGTCGATGGCGAGTCCCCACGGAAGGTCGGTGGGGAGACCGTAGAGCTCCTGATTGAACCAGTTCCCCCATCGTGCGATCGCCTGCATCACCAAGATAGCGGGACCGGCAACGTCAACCCAGCCCCACGGCGACTGGCGCCAGCGGCGCAGCAAGATCGCGAGCGCGATCGTGCCGGTGATGAGGCCGCCGGGCGCGCCGAGCCCCTCGTACGGCGGAATCAGCGCACCAATCGGATTCGCTGAATAACGATCCCATGCGTCAGCGACGTGATAGAGGCGACCACCAACGAGTGCAGCGATGGAGATGATGATGAGACCATTCGCAATCAGATCAGCGTTCAGCTTGCGACGCTTCGCCTCGCGCACCATGAACTGGTACGCAATGAGAAGTCCTACGGCGTAAAGGAGTCCATACCAACGGATGGCGAGCGGGCCGACAGAGAAGAGAATGGAGTCTGGTGGGAGTGGCAGCATCTAGACGTTTACGCCGATCAGGCTGCCAACCAGGTACGTGATTGCCGCCGCCGCAGCGCCAATCCCCAGCTGTCGGGCGCCTGAGTAGAGCGCAGATCGACCGGTGAGGAGGCTCACCGCCGCACCAACACCAAAGAGTGCAAGGCTGGTGAGGGCAATGCTCACCGTGAGCGCTGTGCCGCCTGTGAGCAGAATGAACGGGACGAGTGGGATGAACGCGCCAACGGCGAATGCCAAGAAGGAGCCGATCGAAGCGCCCCACGGTGAACCGAGCTCCTCAGGATCGAGCCCCAACTCTTCGCGAACCAGGGTCTCAAGCGCAATCTTCGGATCGGCCATCAGTTGCTTTGCAATTGCCGCCGCCTCAGCATCTGGGAAGCCGCGGCTGTGATAAATCGCCGCGATCTCCTTCTCCTCTTCTTCAGGTATCGCTTCAAGCTCGGCGCGCTCAAGTTCAATTTGGCGTTCCAGCACTTCGGTCTGGCTGCGCATGGAGACATACTCCCCCGCCGCCATGCTAAACGCGCCAGCAAGCAGTCCCGCTACGCCAGCAAGCACCACAAATGATCCTTGGTCCGTACTGGTTGCGCCTGCAATGCCGAAGACGAGCGCCGCATTGCTCACTAGGCCATCTGAGACGCCGAAGATTGAGGCGCGCAGCGTCCCGCCACCACCTGAGCGGTGCCACGGCTCGCGCGCCTGCGTCTCCGCCACAGCGGCACGGTGCGCGCCAACCCCTTTCGTCTTATGTGCAACATCAAGGTCGCGCCAGATCTCGGCATGCTTCGCCTCATCCTTGGCGATCTCGTGCACCTCAGGGACATCACTATGCGCGCCGTAGACCTCCTCTTCAAAGCCCTCCAGCGCCTTCACCATGTCGCTGACGGCGCGTGTGCCGAAGATGCGGGCGAGGATTGAAATCTGTCGCACGCGCCAGCTTGGACGCGCAGCCACCGGCGGATGTTCACCGAGCGAGATGAGCTTCGCCTCCCAGATGGCGGCGTGTCGGCGTTCACTCGCCGCAATAGATTCAAACGCCGTGCGCCGCTGCGGATCTTTCTCGAGCGCGGCGAGCCTGTCATAGAGGTAGATCGCATCACGCTCCAAGGCGAGCCCAGCAAGGCTTGCGGCACGATCTTTGATCTCTTGCATGGCCCCTCCCTCTCGCCTCTCAGCGCAGTGCGCCGATGCGCGAATCGTAGCGCGTCGAGCTAGGCGACCTCCAGGACGACCCACCCCTCTGCATCCACGCTCACTGTATGAACGGTGAGCGGCTCCTCTGCCGGCGGATCCAGCGGGAGGCCCGTCGTCAGGTCAAAGCGCGAAAGGTGCAGCGGGCAGGTGACGGTCGGCGTTGCGGCGCCAGCGGGGGCAATGAAGCCGCGATCAAGTTCGCAGTACTCATGCGTGCAGACGCCATCCACGGCATAGAGGGTGCCGCCGCGGTTGACCACGAGGATCGCCTTGCCATTCGGCCAGGCGAGGCGCGCCGTACCGTCGGCGAGTTCAGACGCGGGGAAGAGTCGTTCGTGCAGCACCAGCTGAGGTTACGCCGCGGTGGCTGCCGCCGCCGACTGTGCGGCAAAGGCGGCGTCGAGCTTTGCGGCGAGCACCTCTCGGAGTCGATCCGCCTCTTCTTCAAGTGGAAGTGCCGCAACGACCGGTTCCAGGTAGCCCATGACAATGGTGCGTCGCGCTTCTGCTTCTGTGAGGCCGCGGGCGCGGAGGTAGAAGATCTGGTTCGGGTCAATTGGTCCAACGGAGCTACCGTGCGCTGCCCGCTCGCAATCTGGCTGGTCGATCCAGAGTGATGGGATCGCCACGCTACGCGCCGTCTTGGAGAGGAGCATGCCGAACTCACCGAGATAGGAGTTGGTGCCGCGACCAGATCGCGGAATCGTGGTGACGCCCTTGACGAAGCCGCGCGCTTTGCCTGCGAAGATCCCCTTGGCGAGCAGATCGCCCACCGTCTTCTCGCCAGCGTGAAGGCTGTAAGTGGTGAGGTCGTGAAGTTGATCTGCACCAGCGAAGACCACCTCAACCTGGCGGACCTTTGATCCGTTCCCCGTGAGCTGATGATCAATCCGACCGCGCACCAGGCGCGCGCCGATCTGCGCCGCGGCGATCTGCAGCTCCGCGTTCGCGGCGAATTCGTGACGGCGCACTGGGAGATAGGCAACATCTTCAGGGAGCTCCTGAATTGAGGCGAGGCGGAGCTTCGCCCCCTTGCCGAGTGTCACCTCACTCGTTGTGGCAAGGAGCGCACGCGCCGTAGGGCCGCTGGCGCTACCGCTATCAGCACTCCTACCGACCACCTCTTCGCTGATCGTGGCACTTACGTTCTCGCCAAGTTTCACGACGATGCGCGCAAGGAGCGCTTCACCCTGTGCTGGAGATTCAATGCGGATGATGATTGGCGCCGTGATCGAGCCACTCGGCAGGCTGATCTCCGTCCCGCTGTTCCAGCAGGCGCCGATCAGCGCCGTCATGCGATCACTCTCGGCTCCAGCGAGTGGCGTGTTGCCCGGGAGCGGCGTAACGGTGAGGCCAGCGGCGCGCGCTTCGGCGCCAAGGTGCAGACCAACGCCACGTGCAGAGATGCTGATCAGTGCGGCGGCGCCTGCGGGGAGCTCACTCGCGGGAAGTTCGCTGATCACTACTGGCGGCGCGAGGAGGGTTGAGTTCTCGAGATCGGCGGAGCGCAGATCCACGTAGCCGGTGAAGAGGAGATTCGCCTCCGTTGGGAGTGCGTTAAATGCCTTCAGGGCGGCGGCCCGCTCGCTTGCCCCGCCGAGCGAAGCATCAAGGCGTTTGATCTCCGCGTCGTTCGCCCAACCGAGTGGAAGGTCTGCAACCCCGCGACGGGCGGGCGTGGCGGCACTCACCCGAGCGCCCCCTCCATCTCCAGGCGGATCAGGCGATTGAACTCAAGGGCGTACTCCATTGGGAGCTCCTTGGTGAAGACCTCAAGGAAGCCCTGGACGATTAGATTTGTCGCCTCGTTCTCCGTCATGCCGCGGCTCATCAGGTAGAAGATCTGGTCGTCTGAGACGCGGCCAACTGTGGCCTCGTGGCTCATTGACGTGTCGTCCTCCTGAATGTCGATGTATGGATACGTCTCGGAGCGACTCCCCTCGTCAAGGATGAGCGCATCACAACGGACGCTGGTGGTAACGCCGGTCGCGCCAGGGGCCACCTTCACGGTGCCGCGATAGGTTGCAACGCCGCCATCCTTGCAGACCGACTTCCCCACGATGCGACTCGTGGTGTTCGGTGCAAGGTGCACCGCCTTCGCACCCGTGTCCTGGTGCTGCCCCTTGGAGGCAACGGCAACGGAGACGATCTCTGCGTGCGCCTTCTCGCCGAGCAGGTAGATCCCTGGGTACTTCATGGTGAGCTGCGCGCCGGTGTTCGCGTCAATCCACTCAACCGTTGCACCAGCGTGCGCATGCGCGCGCTTGGTGACCAGGTTGTAGACGTCGTTCGACCAGTTCTGGATCGTGGTGTAGCGGACCTTGGATCCAGGAAGCGCGATGACCTCAACTACGGCAACGTGGAGTGAGTCGGTCGCCCAGTTCGGCGCGGTGCAGCCCTCAATGTAGTGAAGGCTCGCACCTTCATCAACAACGATCAGCGTGCGCTCAAACTGTCCCGTGTTCTGTCCGTTGATACGGAAGTAGGCCTGCAGTGGGAGCGGCACATCAACCCCCTTCGGCACATAGACAAATGAACCGCCTGACCAGACCGCGGAGTTGAGTGCAGCGAACTTATTGTCTTCTGCGGGGACCACGGTGCCGAAGTACTTCTTGAAGATCTCTGGATACTCCTTCATCCCCTGGTCGGTCCCCATGAAGACCACGCCGAGCTTCTGTAGGTCTTCGCGCACGGAGTGGTACACAACTTCAGAGTCGTACTGCGCACCGACGCCGGAGAGGAACTTTCGCTCCGCCTCTGGGATGCCGAGCCGCTCGAAGGTCTTCTTGATCTGATCTGGGACGTCGTCCCACGACTTCTCTTCGCGCTCGGATGGCTTCCGGTAGTAGACGATCTTAGAAAAATCGAGCTTGGTGAGATCGCCACCCCAGTGCGGCATCGCGCGCGCCTCGAAGTGCTTGAAGGCGCGGAGGCGGTACTCCAGCATCCAGGCTGGCTCGTCCTTCGTCTCGGAGATCTCGCGGACGGTCGCCTCAGTCAGGCCCGCCTTGGTCTCGCGAAGGTAGGTGATGTCGTCGTGGAAGGCGTACTGCTCCCGCTCGTCTCGTACATTCGGATTGACGACCGTCATGCAGCCCCCTTTACGCTCACCGTGGAATCCCGACTGATCGTATCAGGATTATGCGGCGACCGAACCCTTTCGGGAGAGCGCCGACTTCAACCCATCAACCAGGCTGTAAACCACCGGCACCACGAGCAGCGTCAGGAGCGTTGAGGAGAGAAGCCCCCCAATGACCACTGTCCCGAGCTCTGCGGCGATGATCGAACCCTCGCTCGGTCCCGCCGCGAGCGGCAGGAGGGCGAGGATGGTGGCGACCGCCGTCATCAGGATTGGGCGCACGCGCGTTCCGCCGGCGCGAAGGAGTGCCTCGTTCGTTGGCACCCCCTCGTGTCGGAGCTGCTCCACACGATCAAGAAGGACGATGGCGTTTGTGACCACGATGCCGATCAGCATCAGGAATCCGATCAGCGCCGAGATGCCGATCGGTCGATTCGTCAGGAGCAGCGCCGGGAAGGCGCCGATCACCGCGAGTGGCAGGCTGAACATGATCACTAGTGGATCAACGAGTGAGTTGAAGACCACCACCATGGTGAGATAGACGAGCAGGATCGCAACCGCCATCGCCGTAAAGAGGCCGCTGAACGACTCGTTCTGCTGCTCCGTGACGCCGGCGAGTCGGATGCTGACGTTGGCAAGCTTCCCTGAGCTCTGCAGGTCTTCCACCGTTGTCTTCACGGCGGTATTGACCGCGCCAGTATCCGCAACCGAGATCTCGCCCGTCACGTTGGCGGCGAGCGACTGGTCAATGCGCGTGATGCTTGATGGGACGGAGAGCTCCTCTACCGTGGCGATCGCTGCGAGTGGCACCTTCACCGCACCGCCAACCTGGTAGGCGCGCAGGGCGTTGATGTCCGTCATCAACGAGCTATCAATCTTCATGGAGAGGTCTACCTTCTCGCCGCTCACGCTCACCTGTCCAAGCTGCGTGCCAACAAGCAGGTTGCGAATCTCGCCCGCGATCTGCGCTGCGGAGAGGCCGGCGCCAGCCGCTCGAGATGGATCAACCGTGATCTCGATCTGGCGACCCGCCTTGACGAGGTCACTCTTCACGTTGCTGAGATCGTCTCGCTTCGCGAGGGCCGCAACAATCAGATCTGACGCGCTCTCCACATCAACAGCACGATCGCCGGTGATGATCACGGAGATGGCGTTGGAGCCGGCGCTAAAGCCAACCTCCTCGATCGTGACGGTCCAGCCGTCCACGCCGATCGGCTCAAGCAGGGTGGCAAGACGCTCTTTAGCGGCGATAAGTTCGGTGCTGCTTGCGAGACGGAGCGTCATGCGCGCCGCGTTTGGCGCGCGCCCCGTGGTTGCCGCAATCAGTGTCTGCGTCCCGGTGGCGTTTTCTCCTGGGATGGAGGTTGTCACGAGCTCAACTTCGCTATCCGCATCAAGGAGGGCATACGCCTCACGGCTGCGCTCAAGGACACGCTCAGTTGAGGTGCCAAGCGGTGGGTTCACCGTCACGGTGAGCACCTTCTCGCTCCCGCTATTTAGGAACTGCGTTGGGATCTGGCTTACGAGCGACGTGGCGCCAGCGAACATCGCAAAGGCAATCGCGAGCGTCGCGAGCTTGGTGGCGCGTCGGCGAAGTGCGAGGCCGAGGATCGGCAGATAGATGCGACCCCAGATCGAGATCTCTTCGCGGTCGCTCTTCACCTCATAAGGAATCTTGGAGTTGACCCCCTTCACCTTGACCAAGAAGTAGGCGAGCACTGGGATCACCGTAAGCGCCACGATGAGCGAGGCGAGCAGCGCGTACGTCACCGTAAGGGCGAATGGGAGGAAGAACTGGCTGATGATCCCGCCAACTACGCCGAGTGGGAGGAAGACGGCGATCGTGGTGATTGTGGAGCTCGTGATCGCCGAGGCGACCTCGCGCGTCCCGTTCAGCACCGCTTCACCGATCGGCTCACCCTGGCTGCGGTGGCGATAGATGTTCTCCAGCACCACAATGGAGTCGTCCACCACGCGACCAACCGCAACGGCGAGGCCGCCCAAGGTCATGATGTTGATCGTGATCCCGGTCGTTGACATCAAGATGATCGCAGCAAGGACGCTGAGCGGGATGCTCACCGCCGCCACAATCGTGGAGCGCAGATTGAGAAGGAAGATGAAGATCACCACCACGGCGAAGCCTGCGCCGAGTCCCCCCTCTTTCAGAAGTGAGTCAATCGAATCAAGGATGAAGATGGAGGAGTCGGTCACGATGGATCGCTCAACCTTCTGTGGATGCGCCGTGACGAAGGCGTTAATCGCCGCAATAGAATCCTGCGAGGTGGTCACCGTGTTCGCCTCAGCCGACTTGCTGACGCTCAACGCGAGGCCAGGCTCCCCGTTCGTCTCCGACCAGCCGGTGGTGCGGACCTCCGCAATCGAGACGCTTCCAACCTGGCCAAGCAGAACGGGGACCGGCTGACCGGTAGCGTCAACGCTTCCGCCAACCACAAGGGCCTGGAGCTGTTCAATCGAGGTGAATCGGCCAGTAGCCGAGACTGGAATGAGGGCCCCGCCAACCGGGAGCTGTCCCGCCGGATAGGTGAGATTGTTCGCCTGAATGATCCCCTGCACCTGCGACATGCTGACGCGCGCCGCGGCAAGCTTCACTGGATCAAGTTGGATGTAGGCCTGCTTCTCACTCCCGCCAGAGAGCTCGGCAGATGAGACGCCGCTCACACCGCGCAGAGCAGGCATCAGCTCCGTCTGGGCGAGCGTCGCAAGTTCGGAGAGCGTGGTCCCATCTTTTGGCGAAAGGGTGGCGATCACCACCGCCGCGGAGTTGATGTTGTAGTTGCGCACCACCGGCGTGACGCCAGATGGGAGAGCGGCACCGTCAATCCCAGCCTGGATCAGACGCAGGATCTCTTTGACATCGCTGCCGTAGGCGAACTGCGCGCTGACAAAGCCGAGGCCAGTTGTTGAGACCGAACGAAGCGACTCAACGCCTGGGACTGCGGCGACCGCCGCCTCAATTGGCGACGCCACCTGCTCAGCAACGTCGGCGGTGCCGGCGCCAGGGTATGGGGCGATGATCGTGACGATCGGGAAGTCAATGTTCGGAAGGAGCTCCTGCTTCAGGTTCCCCCAACTTGCTACACCACCACCAAAGACCGCAAGGGCGATAAGGATGGTGACACTGCGCTTCGCAACGGCAAGTTTGGTGAGGAAGAACACAGGGACCTCCAACTACTGATGCGGCTGCGGGGACCCGGCGCCGTCCCCGTTAGTATTACGGATACCCGCCGAAGGCGCAGCGGGCCAGAGAAATGATTAAGGAGTAGCAACATGACTACGCGAACCGCTTCTGCCGTCTGGAACGGCACCCTCCTTGAGGGTTCGGGCACGATCACCAGCGTTGAGAGTGGCGCAATCGGTCAACTCCCAGTGAGCTGGCCACGCCGCTCAGAGACGCATGACGGCGTCACGTCGCCAGAGGAGCTCCTCGCCGCTGCGCACGCTGCATGCTTTGCGATGGCGCTCTCCGGCGGCCTCGCGCGCAACAACACACCAGCCGAGAAGTTGGACGTCTCCGCAACCGTCACCTTCGAAAAGGTTGAGGCGGGGTGGCGCGTCACCAAGTCGGCACTCACACTCAAGGGGGTCGTCCCAGGGCTTGACGCCGCGAAGTTCAAGGAGCTCGCCGAGGGGGCGAAGGGTGGCTGCCCAATCTCATCCGCACTCGCAGGGAACGTTGAGATCACGCTAGAGATCGCGAGCTAACTCCTCGCGTTAGCGCTCTTCGCGCACCGAGCGGATTGCGACGGCGGTGCCGCTCGCGATCCGCTCAATCTCATCGTCACCAATCACGAACGGTGGGCCGATCACGAGTTGATCGCCGTCTACTCCATTCGCCTGCCCAGTTGCGCTGTAGAGCAAAAGTCCATCGCCCGCGCTGCTCTTTGCCGCGGCGAGGATGCGCTCTGTGATGCGCGCGGCGCGTGGGTGCGGCAGCTTGTTCGCACGGTCCGCCACCAACTCAATGCCGATGAGCAGCCCACGTCCGCGAATCTCGCCAATCCACGGTTCGTCTTTCAGTGCTGATTCGAGTGCGCTGCGCAACTGCACGCCGCGCTGCGCCGAGGCTTGAATGAGTTCCTCCTCCTGGAGGATCTTCAACACGGCGCGCGCGACGGCGGCACCGGGGATGGAGTGGCTATAGGTGAAGCCGTGAACGAAGCCTGAGCTGATCAGCGGTTCTGCCACGCGCCCCGCGGCGGCGACAAAGCCGAACGGCCAGTAGCCGCTCGTTGCCCCCTTGGCGGCGAGGAGGAGATCAGGTCGAATCCCCCAGTGGTTCACGCCAAACCAGGTGCCAGTGCGGCCGAAGCCCGTCATCACCTCGTCGGCAACCAACAGCACCTTGTTGCGCTCGCACCAACCACTCACCGCTGGCCAGTAGTCATCTGGTGGCACGGCGGCGGCGAGCGTTGCGCCAACAATCGGCTCTGCAACGAACGCGGCGATGCGACCCGGCCCAACGCGGTGCAACAACGCGTCAAGTTCTGCGACCGCGTCAGCACCACTCCCGATCGCATCGGCACCTTCAAGACCTGCGCGGTACGGATACGCGGCAGAGACGTGTTCGAATCGACCGAGCCACGGCTCGTACGGCTTGCGAAGTCCGCGTCGCCCAGAGAGATCAAGCGCGCCGAGCGTGTTGCCGTGGTAACTCCCCCACCTGCTGACAACGATCGTCCGATCCGGCTCACCCTGCGCCAACCAGTAGGCGCGCACCATCTTCAGCGCCGTCTCGGCCGCCTCCGATCCGCCGGAGACTGGATAGAGCGACGCGTTCTCCATTGGAAGCAGCGGTCCCATCTCTGCCGCCCAACTCTCCAGCGCATCTGCCGTGAACGCACTCCCGTGCGCATAGGCGATTCTTGACGCCTGTTCCGCAGCCGCCTGCGCCACCGCGCTGCGCCCATGACCAATGCCAACCACAATCGCGCCGCCCGCCGCATCGAGATAGCGCCGACCCGCTTCATCCGTAATCCAGGCGCCATCGCCGCGCACCGCACGCGGGAGTGATGCGCCGCCGCGACTGAAGATCTTCGCGTTAGCCACGGATGCCTCTAAACATATGCGCCAGTCGGATCCAGCTCTTCGCGAATCAGACGCAGCTCTTCTGCAGTTGGTGCGGGCGTTTCAGGAACGTTCGCCGGAACGCGGAGCTCCCAGCCAATTGAGCCCTTCACTTCGTCAAGCGTTGCGCCAGGGTGGATGCTGCGCAGCTCCATCTCACCGTCGCTGTTGAATCCGTAGACGGCAAGGTCGGTCACCACAACGGATGGTCCGTTGCCACCCCAGCCCTGCTCCTTACGCAGCGTTGCGGAGGCGGCGGCACCGCCGAGG
>JAPLHQ010000026.1 GCA_026389555.1 Chloroflexota bacterium | reverse complement strand
GGTAGAGCAGGGGATTCATAAGCCCTTGGTAGCAGGTTCGATTCCTGCCCTCGCTACCAACGCCACTCGCAGTCGGAGAGCAGAGGAGGTTCTAGTGATCCCGAAGTCCTTCCGTAATGGTGCCGTGATGCTGATGCTCCTCCTAGGGACGGTGCTGCTCCTTGGCAGCGTCCTCCTCTCGCCAACCCCCGCGCCCAGCAAGGGCTACTCCGCCTTCCTCAGCGATGTGAAGTCTGGGCGGGTTGACTCAGTGGTGCAGCAGGATCAGACCTTAACGATCACGCTCACCGGCACGCCGCCCGAGAACTACCAGGTGCAGGTGCCTACGCAGCTCACCGACGTCTACGGCGACCTTCTCGCCGCAGCAACTGCAGGCGGGCAGAGCCCCGAGAGCATCACCTTCGGCGCGAAGGCGCCAGATGATTCGGGTCAGCTGATCAGCCTCCTTCTGAGCGCCTTCCTTCCAGTCCTCCTTATCGGTGGCCTCTTCATCTTCATGATGCGCAGCGCGCAGGGGCAGAACAACCAGGCGATGAGTTTCGGTAAGAGCAAGGCGAAGATGTTTGTGGCGAATAAGACGCCCGTCACCTTTGCCGAAGTCGCTGGCGTGGAAGAGGCGAAAGCCGAACTCGCTGAAGTGGTTGAATTCCTGAAGTTCCCAGAGCGCTTTGAGGCGCTCGGCGCAAAGATTCCGAAGGGCGTCCTTCTCATTGGTTCGCCAGGTACCGGGAAGACACTCCTTGCACGCGCCGTTGCCGGTGAGGCCGGAGTGCCCTTCTTCAGCATCTCAGGGTCTGAGTTCGTTGAGATGTTCGTTGGAGTTGGCGCATCACGTGTGCGCGACCTCTTTGAACAGGCGAAGCGCAACTCGCCATGCATCGTCTTCATCGACGAAATTGATGCGGTTGGTCGACAGCGTGGTGCCGGTCTCGGTGGCTCACATGATGAGCGCGAGCAGACACTGAACCAGATCCTTGTGGAGATGGACGGCTTTGAGACGGGGACCAACGTGATCATCATCGCCGCAACGAACCGACCAGATGTGCTCGATCCGGCGCTGTTGCGACCGGGTCGATTCGACCGCCAGGTGATCCTTGATCGGCCAGACCTTAAGGGGCGACTCGCCATCTTGAAGGTTCATGTGAAGGGGAAGCCGCTCGACAAGACGGTGAACCTTGAAGAGATCGCACGCCGATCGCCAGGATTCTCTGGTGCCGATCTTGCCAACCTGATGAACGAGGCGGCGATCTTGGCTGCGCGTCGCAGCAAGCGCGTCGTTGGGATGGACGAGTTTGCCGAGGCGCTCGACCGTGTCATGGCTGGACCACAGCGGAAGAGCCGCCTGATCACCGAGCCAGAGAAGCAGATCATCGCCTATCACGAGGGTGGTCACGCCGTAGTTGGCCGCATCCTTGAGAAGTGCGACCCGGTGAGCAAGGTGACCATCATCAGCCGCGGCATGGCGCTCGGCTACACGATGAACTTGCCAACCGAGGATCGCTACCTGCAGAGCAAGAGCGAGTTTGAAGACAAGATTGCCGCCATGCTCGGTGGCAACGTTGCGGAGCAGCTCGTCTTCGGCGACACCACCACCGGCGCATCCAACGATATTGAGAAGGCGACCGATCTTGCACGCAAGATGGTGACGCGTTTCGGTATGTCCGAGAAGCTCGGCAGGGTGACGCTCGGTCGCCAGGACGAGATGATCTTCCTCGGTCGCGAGATGTCTGAGCAGAAGAACTACTCAGATGCTGTTGCGAAGCAGATTGACGAAGAGGTTCGCGCGATCATCGATCGTGGTGCGGCGCGAGCGCTCGAGGTGCTGACGAAGCATCGCGATCGCCTTGACGCACTTGCGGCAAAGCTGATCTCTGAGGAGACGGTTGAAGGGGAGGCTTTCGAGACGCTCTTCTCTGACCTCCCAGCGAAGCCTGCCGCGTATTCCGATCTGGTTGCTCGACTCCGCTCCGCTGGGATCAGCATCCCAACGAAGGAAGAGGTTGAGGCGGCAGCAGCTGAAGCGACGAAGGGTGCCAAGCCAACGACGGGAGGGGCGGCCGCAGGGCAGCCCGCCTGATGGCGTACGCACCAACGCTCGCTTGGACGCCACTGAGTGGCCCAGAGGAGGCACAGATCGTTGCCGCGCATGCGGCACGGATGCAGCGCTACGTTGACTTCCTGAGCATCCCGAGTGTCTCTGCGATCCCAGAACACGCCGTTGACTGCCGCAAGGCGGCGGAGTGGCTCGCCGCCGAACTGCGTCGTATTGGTGCGCAGCGCGTTGAGGTGAGCGAGACGGGCGGACACCCGATCGTTGTTGGTGAGCGCATCGAAGATCCGAAGCTGCCAACGATCGTCATCTACGGGCACTACGACGTGCAACCTGGTGACCCGCTCGACCTCTGGAAGACGAGCCCATTTGAGCCGATCGTTCGTGACGGCCGCATGCTCGGTCGCGGCTCCGCTGACGACAAGGGTCAGATCGTCATTCACCTCGCCGCGCTTGAGGCGCTCCTCAGCACGCGTGGTTCGCTGCCGGTCAACGTGAAGTACCTCTTTGAGGGCGAAGAGGAGTCGAGCTCCGTCAACCTTGAGCGCTGGATGGCAGCGAACCCTGAGCGCTGCAGCGGCGACGCCGTGATCATCAGCGACTCCGGCTTCTTTGAAGGGAACCTGCCAGCACTCACCGTGGGGCTTCGTGGGATCACCTACATGCAGGTGGATGTGCGCAACTCGGATGTTGACCTTCACTCTGGTGGCTACGGTGGATCGGTAATCAATCCGGCGAATGCGCTCGCCGCCATGATCGCCTCGCTCCATGACGAGAACCGCCACATCACCGTCCCTGGCTTCTATGACGACGTGGTGGAGCTCAGCCCAGATGATCGCGCCGCATTTGCTGCACTCCCGTTTGATGAGTCGGCATATCTTGCGAACATTGCGGCAGGAGCGCCACAAGGTGAGTCTGGCTACAGCACCGTGGAGCGACGCGGCGGGAGACCAACGCTTGACGTGAACGGTATCTGGGGCGGCTTCACGGGCGACGGGAGTAAGACAATTATTCCAGCGCATGCGCACGCAAAGATCTCCTGCCGCCTGGTGATGGCGCAGGACCCGGCGAAGATCGCGCTGCAGGTTGAGGCGGCGCTGAAGGCCGTTGCCCCACGCGGTCTTCAGGTGGAGGTGAAGAACCTTGGAAACGGATATCCGTTCTTGACACCACTCGGCGATCCGTACCTCAAGGCTGCAGCTGGCGCCCTGAAGGAGACGTTTGGCGCCGACCCGCTCTACATCCGTGAAGGTGGCTCAATCCCGATCGCGGCGCTCTTCCAGCGCGAGCTCTCACTGCCCGTGGTGCTGCTCGGTTTCACGCCCCCAGACGACAACGCTCACGCGCCGAATGAGTCGATGGATCTTGGCAACTTTGAGGGCGGGATCCGCGCTGTGATTCGCGCGCTCGACGCGGTCGCCGCGCTTCGCTGAGCGAACCGTGCGCGTCGCACTCCTCGGCCTCGGCCTGATCGGTGGATCAATCGCCAAGGCGCTCCGAGAAGATCCCTCCGGTGCTGGGCCACTTGATCAGAACGGCGTTGAGATTGCGGCATGGACGCCGAGCTCGCTCGGACCGCGCGCCGCGCTAGAGGCTGGCGCCGTTGACCAAGTTGCCCGCACGATCGCTGAGGCGGTGGATGGCGCCGCGCTGGTTGTCATCTGTGCACCGCCCGTTGCGGCATCAAGCATCCTTGATGAACTCGTCATCTGCCGTCGCTCCGGGCGACTCGCTGAAAGCGCAGTCGTCACCGATGTCCTCTCAACAAAGCGCTGGATCATGGCGGAGGCGGCGAAGCGCAGCCTGCGATTCTGCGGTGGTCATCCGATGGCGGGGAGTACCGAAACCGGATTCGCCGCCGCTGACGGGAGTCTCTTCCTGGGGCGACCGTGGGTGGTTGTTCCAGATCATCACGGCGCGAGCAGCGCAGCGGCGCTGGTTGAGCGACTCGCATCAAGTTGCGGTGCGCGTCCGGTCACCATGGATGCCGATCTGCATGATGCCGCCACTGCGGCGGTGAGCCACCTCCCGCTCCTCCTCGCAGCGGCGCTTGTCAGCGCCGTCTCACAAGGGGAGCAGGGTCAGGCGGCGGATGGCTGGCGCGTCTCCCACCTGCTCGCGAGTAGCGGCTGGAACTCGGCAACTCGGTTGGCGCGTGGCTCAGAGGAGATGGGGGCGGACATCCTGGCGACCAATGCGCGTGAGGTGCGACGCCGTCTGCGCGCACTGCGCGATGAGCTGGAGCGTTGGGATGCGCGACTCGCCGCAGCAGAGAACGATCCACTTGTCGGCCGCACCGATATTCGCGCGCGTCTTGCAGAGGCGCGAGAGACACTGAAGGAGATCGATTGAGCGCATCCGCTGACCCGCTCGCGCGCGGTGCGGATGAGATGATCATTGGGATCCCTCGCGATGCCGCGCTCGCTGACGGTGCATGGCGCGGCTTCAAGCGCTTCACGTCGGTTGAAGGCGGCCTTGAAGAGATTGCCCGACTCGATCGCGTGGGGAGCGCGCGTCCGCGTCGCGAGCTCGAGCTAGATCCCGAATGGAAGCAGCCGATCCCGTATGCGATCGCGCTTCACCGAACCGCTGCAGGGGAGCGCCAACTCTTCTGGATGGATCGTCTCGCTGGCGGGAGTGACCGACGCCTCCACGGTCGGGCTTCATTCGGTGTTGGCGGACATATCGGTGCTGACGATGGCGGCATTCTCGTCGCACTCGAGCGCGAGTGGCGTGAAGAGGTTGAGACGGCAGAGCTCCCCCGATTTACGCCACTCGGCCTCTTGAATGATGACGGCGATGAGGTTGGCCGTGTCCACCTCGGCATTGTCTTCCTTGCCGAACTCTCCAGCCCTGAGATCGCTGTGCGTGAGCGCGAGAAGCTCGCCGGCTCTCTCGTTTCGGTTGAGCGTGCCGTTGCTCGTGCTAGTGAGCTTGAAGGATGGTCCGCCGCGCTGATCTCGCACATCGCCACGCTGGGGGAGTAGCCCGAATACCTTCGCCGTACGCTGCCACGTGCAGCATGCGGAGATGCCACTCTCAATCGCTACCAGCGCCCTTGTTGGGATTCGCGGCGCACCAGTTGAGGTGGAGGTTGATGTCACTACGGGGATCCCCGCGGTGCGCATTGTTGGGCTCCCAGATACGGCCGTTGGCGAGGCGCGAGAACGGATCCGCTCCGCGATCCGTGCCTCCGGCTTCACCTGGCCAGCCCGCAGGATCACCGTCAATCTCGCCCCCGCCGATCTACGGAAGAGTGGAGGCTCATTTGATTTGGCGATCGCACTCGGCATCCTCGCAGCGAGTGGCCAGCTGCAACTCAAAGGGCGTTCGATCGCTGCGGTGGGCGAGCTGGCGCTCGATGGGAGAGTCCGCAACGTTCCAGGGGCGCTCCCGCTGGCACTCCCACTCGCCACTCGCGAAGCGGTACACCTCCTTGTGCCGCTGGAAATCGCCGCAGAACTCCAAGGCGACGGCGCGGGATCTATATTTGGCGTGACGAGCCTCTCGGATGCCGTTGCGCTCTTAGCGGGGGCGAAGCGAGAGTCTCAGTCTTTAACACGATCGGTCTCACTCCGCACTGATTCGCAACATCGTGTTGTGAGTGACGAGGAGTGCGAACTTTCCACGATTCGTGGTCAGCCAAGCGCAACACGCGCGGTGTTGATCGCAGCGGTTGGACGCCTCCCGTTGCTTCTGGAAGGACCGCCAGGCGTTGGGAAGTCAATGTTGGCGCGTGCGCTCCACGGTGTGTTGCCAGATCTCACAGCCAATGAAGCGTCCGAAGTGCGGGCGATCAGTTCGGCCGCGGGACTTGAGCGGGGTAGCAGCGCACGCCCACCGCTGCGAATGCCACACCATGACCTCACCGTTGCCGGTCTCATCGGCGGCGGGCCACGCCTCGCTCCGGGTGAGCTGACATGGGCTCACCGTGGACTGCTGATCCTTGATGAGATTGGGGAGTTTCGCCGCGACACGCTCGAAGCGCTTCGTGAACCGCTGGAGCGTGGCGTGATTGATCTGGTGCGCGCGGGACGGTCGGAGCAGTTTCCAGCCGCAACACTCCTTGTTGCAACAGGAAACCCCTGTGGTTGCGGAGAACTGGAGCATCCCGACGGTGCCTGTCTCTGTACGCCCTCGGCGCGTAGAAGAGGAAGCCTCTCACTCTCTGCGCCGATTCGTGATCGCTTCGCACTACGCGTGCGACTTGCGCGCTCACATGCACCGCTCAGCTCTCTACCGCGCGGCGGGATCACAACACTCGATGGGCGTGCCGCTGTCAAGCGGGCACGCGCAGCGCTACCGCCAGTCGCTCGCCGCGTAGAGATGGTTGATCAACGACTACTGCAACGCGTTGTTGCGCCGCTCACTGAACAGGTGAGTGGGCGCGGATGGGGGCATCTCCTTGACATTGCGGTGATCTGCGGACTGCTGAGCGGAGTGGAAAGGGTTGGTGAGGCGGAGCTTGCTGAGGCCTTGCACTTGACGGGTCGAATATGAACGATCAGTCAGGTGGTGTCGGTGGACTTGGCGCGCTGATGCGTTTGGATCCAGATGACCCACGCATACCAGAGCACCGTCAGTCGCGGCTCGGCCTGCAGCCAGATGAGGATCGTCGTCGACCACTCTGGCTGAACGGCGACCCTGAAGTACTGCGACTCCCGGCGGTCGGGATCGTTGGCACACGACGGCCGAGCGCTCACGGCCTCGCCGCCGCGCGAAGCATCGCAGCGATCTGTGTTGCACGCGGCTGGCTTGTAGTGAGCGGCATGGCGCTCGGTATCGATGCGGCGGCGCATGAGGCGGCGCTCGATGCAGGCGGCGCAACGATCGGCGTGCTGCCGAGCCCCGCGCCTGGTGGTGTGCGGCAGGGGGCGCGACGACTCGCCGCGCGCGTTGTGGAGCGCGGCGCCCTCCTCTCCGATCGTTCCCCTGGTACCCCTGCGGCGGCGTGGAGTTTTGTCACACGTAACACGCTCTTGGCGGCGCTCTGCGACGGGCTGATCGTGGTGGAGGCGCCGGAGGGGAGCGGCGCGCTGATCACCGCTGAGGCGGCAGATGGCTTCGGCCTCCCGCTCGCCTTTGTCAGTGCGCCATTCGGTTCCGTTGCGGCGGCTGGTGGTGCCGCCTGGTTCGCCCAAGCGAACGAGCTCTCCCTTCATCTGATTGAGCGCCGAGCCCCGCACCTCCTCACTGATCGCGCCACCCTCCAGGCGTGGCTCAGCGTCTGTGCGGCGTCCGTGTACGCAGACGGCGAAGTGGGGAAGCTGTCTCTGCAGCCCTCAGGCGGAGTCCCGCCGATCGGCGGACTTCGCGGGGCGATCCTCCAGCGCCTCGAATCAGCGGGTGTCGCTGGGCTCGCTGAGGGAGATCTGCTCGACCTCAGCCGAGGGGCGGAGGCTGCACTCCCTGCGGCGCTCACCCTCCTTGCCGCTCAGGGGCTCATAGAGCAGCGAGGGGGGCGTTGGAGGGGTTCTGAAGGGGCGGTGCTACGCTCTCGCGCATGAGTAAGGCTGCAACGAAGAATCTCGTGATCGTGGAGTCGCCGGCCAAGGCGGCCACGATTGAGCGCTACCTAGGTCCTGATTACACGGTGATCGCCTCCTACGGTCACGTTCGTGACCTCCCCCAGAAGTCGCGCCGTGCGGCGAAGGGGAGCGTCGCTGCGAAGCGGCCGAAGCGGAAGAAGGGGGACCCTCCAGCACCGAAGGCTGCGAAGGGTCTCGGCAGCCTCGCGGTGGATGTGGAGAACGGCTTCACGCCGCGCTACGAGATCATTGAGGAGAAGGAGGGGCGCCTCGCCGACATCCGGCGCGCCGCAAAGGGGGCGGAGGCGGTCTGGCTCGCCACCGACCTCGATCGTGAAGGCGAAGCGATCGCCTGGCACCTGGCCGAAGCGCTGGAGATCCCAGAGGCAGACCGGCGCCGCGTCACCTTCAGCGAGATCACGAAGGGGGCGATCCTCGAATCGTTCAGCCACCCGCGAGGAATCAACCTTGATCTCGTCAATGCCCAACAGGCGCGTCGCATCCTTGATCGCCTTGTCGGCTACAAACTCTCGCCACTCCTCTCGCGCCTGGTTGCACCGCGCTCCTCTGCCGGGCGCGTGCAGTCAGTTGCCCTTCGCCTTGTGGTGGAGCGTGAGCGCGCGATTCGCGCCTTCATCCCACGGCACTACAGCACCGTTGAGCTGGGCGTTCGCCCCGCCGTGGATCCAGATCTCGTCATCCCTGCGAGCCTTGTTGGGCCGAAGGGAGAGAACCTTGAGGTTGAGCCGGAGGTTGCCGAAGCCGCCGTTGCGCGCGTTACGGGCGGAGTAGCAATCGTTACGGAGCGCAACGAGAGCACGCGAAAGCAGCGGCCTGTTCCGCCGTTCACCACCTCAACACTTCAACAGGAGGCGGGACGCAAGCATGGCTACCGCTCACGCGTCACGATGCAGCTCGCGCAGAAGTTGTATGAAGGCGTTGACATTGGCGGCGAACGCACCGGTCTGATCACCTACATGCGCACCGACTCACCAACGCTGAGCCAGCAGGCGATTAGCGAAGCGGCGGAGGTGATTCGCACACGCTTCGGTGCCGAGGCGGTGGTTGATGGCGGACGACAGTACGCCTCCAAGTCAAAGAACGCGCAAGAGGCGCACGAAGCGATTCGACCGACAAGCTTCCACCGCACCCCGGAAGAGGTTGCGAGCTACCTTGATGATCGTGAGTTGAGGGTCTACACGCTGATCTGGCGCCGCGCGATCGCATCGCAGATGCCAGACAAGCTCTCTGCTACCACCACACTCTTCTGGAGTGTCGGCGAGGATCGCCTCAAGACCAACGCAACGCGCACACTCGAGCCAGGGTTCACCGCCGTCTACCTGGAAGGGAAAGACGACGAGGAAGAAGATGCTGAAGCGCAGTTGCCAGACCTTCCAGAGGGATCAAAGGGTGAGGTTGCAACCGCCGAAGCGGTAGCCCACCAGACGAAGCCAGAGCCGCGCTTCACCGAGCCGACGCTCGTGAAAGAGCTGGAGAAGCACGGAATCGGCCGACCGTCCACATATGCGGCGATCATTGAGCGCATCCAGGAGCGCGAGTACGTAGACCGTGATCGCGAGAACCGACTGCGCGCGACGCGACTCGGCGAGACGGTGTGCGACCTTCTTACGACGCACTTCACCGCCTTTGTTGATCTCGGCTTCACCGCTGGGATGGAGGAGGAGCTCGACGCCGTTGCCGAGGGGCGTGCCGATTGGCGTGAAGTACTTGGGAAGTTCTGGGCAACATTCGAACCACTGGTGACAGAGAAGGCGACGAGCATCGGCGCCGGTGAGTATCGCAACCGACCGAGCGATGAGAAGTGCTCCGAGGGTCACCCGATGGAGGAGCGTCTCGGCCGTTTCGGCTGGTACCTCGCCTGCAGCCTCTATCCGGAGCACTCTGAGCGGAAGTCGCTCTCGAAGGTGATCGGCGATGACACACCTGGCGGTGATGTCCCCACCCTTGAGGGGGCTGGCCTCCCGTGCCCGCAGTGCGGCGCTGAGCATGGCGGGAAGATGGCGCAGCGACGCAGCCGTTTCGGCTACTTCCTTGGCTGTGATCGCTACCCAGAGTGCAAGTTCATCCCGAAGCCTGAGGTGCCAGAGGAGTTCCGTCTCGCCTTTGAGGCGCTCTGCCCAGTCTGCGGCGGTGAGCATGGGGGGAAGTTGCGCCCGCGCCGAAACAACAAGCGCAATACCTACTTTTACTCATGCGATCGCTATCCAGAGTGCAAGACGATCCGCCCACGTCCGACCGGCGCCACGCACGCCGAGTGCGGCGCCACGATTGGTAAAGATGATGAGGGTGGAATCTGCACCCGCTGCGGTGCGCGCGTTGATCTCCCTGAGGGGGAGCTCGTTGGGCTGGTGATTGCAGGTGGAACGGCGGATCCACTCGCCTTTGCGCCGAAGCGTGGACGCCGCGTCGCCGCTGACGGTAAGGCAAAGGCAGAAGGGAACAGGGCGAAGGTTGCATCACGTGCTCGCACCGTGAAGTCGAAGGGGAAGCCGAAGCGTATCCCTGCCGCCGCGGCGGTCGCCGCCGCTGAGCTGTCGGCGAGTGACGCAGCTGGCGGAGAGGACGAGGCGACCTGATGACGGGGGGCCGGAAGCCGGCTCCAGTGGCGCGACGCGCGGCGGTCGCATCTGATCCTCGTGTCGCCACTTTCATGCAACACCTTGGTGCGCGGACACTCTCGCCAGCAACGAGCCGCTCGTACCGCACCGTTGTTGAACGATTCCTCTCATGGTGTGACGCTGAGCGAATTGATTGGCGAGCCCCAGAGCGAACCGACCTACGTCGCTATGTGGCGACCCTTGGTGATGGGGCGCAGCGCTCCACCGTGCAACAGCGGCTCGCTGCGCTTGGAACCTTCTATCGCTTCTGGGTGCGGCAGGGGAGTGTGGCCAAAGATCCACTGCAAGCGCTTGCACGCCCACAACGTGAACGTCGCCTCCCTGATGTACTGAGCGCTGAACAGGTGACACGGCTCATTGAGACCGCCGCTTCGGCCGAGTCCCCCGCACTCGCGCTGCGTGACACCGCACTCGTTGAACTCCTCTACGGCGCTGGACTGCGCATTGCAGAGGTTGTGTCGATTCGCGTGCGCGACCTTGACTTGGCGCGCGGTGAAGTACGCGTCACAGGGAAGGGTGAGAAGCAGCGCGTTGCACTCTTCGGTGCGCCGTGCATCAGTGCACTGAAGCGCTACCTTGCAGACGGTCGATCTGAGCTGCTCAAAGCGTCTGCCACGGCAAGTGATGCGCTCTTCCTGAATCGCAACGGCACGTCGCTCGGTGAGCGTGGTGCGCGTGCGCGACTCAATGAGACCGCCGTCCGCGCCGGGCTTCCTGCCGCCTTTCATCCGCACACGCTGCGTCACTCGTTCGCAACGCATCTCTTGGATGGTGGTGCGGATCTGCGCGTGGTGCAAGAGCTACTCGGCCATGAGAGCCTCGGCACGACACAGGTCTATACGCACGTCTCCACTGCGCGGCTGCGCGGCCTCTATGCGTCGGCCCACCCTCGCGCTCGACGCGCCACAAAGAGGGGCGCATAGCCGATGAGCGGGCAGGTGGTACGCAATAGTGCGCTCCTCTCAGCTGCGGCGCTTGCATCGCGCCTGCTCGGCTGGGTGCGGCTGATCGTCCTCGTCGCCGCGTTCGGTGCTGATGGACGACTCGATCCGTACCTCGCCGCCTTTAAGGTGCCGGACATCATTTACCAGTTGATCGCAGCAGGACCACTCTCAAGTGTCCTTGTGCCGCTCGTGGTTCGGCTGCGCAGCGAGGGAGATGAGCTTCGGGCCCGTCGCATCATGAGCGCGATCTTCTTGATATTCGGCGTCCTTGCGCTCGTGATCGCAGTCGCGGCGCTCCTCCTTGCTGGGGGGCTCGCCGAACTTCTCGCGCCGGGGATCAGCGCAGCGCAGCGCGAGGAGGTGGCGCAGCTGAGCAGGATCCTCGCCCCCTCGTCGCTCGGCCTCGGGATCGTTGCGGTGGCGAGTGTCTGGACCGCCGCAAACGAACGTTTTCTCGCTTCGTCGATTGGGCCGATCGTCTACAACCTCTCCGTCATCCTCTTCACCCTCTTCGGCGCTGAGCGCTTCGGCACCATCGCCGCCGCACTCGGCACGGTTGTTGGCGCGCTGCTCTATGGCGTGATCGCCATCGCTGCCGCGCGGGTTGCTGGCTTACGCCTCGCGCGGCCCTCACTAAAGGATCCGCTCTTGCTCGGATCGCTTGGTGCGCTGGTGCCACGCATGAGCGGCCTCCTCGTTGTCCAGGTCGTCCTGACCGGCCTGGTGGCGCTCGCAAGTACGCTTGGACCAGGGAGCATTACGGCGTGGACCTACGCCATCTCGCTGGTGCAACTTCCGCTCGCAATGGTGGCAGGATCAATCGGCACGGCGATCCTTCCCGTTGCGGCACGAGTGCTCAACGTTGAAGGAGCATCTGGCTTACTACGTGTGACACGAAGTGCACTCGGTGCGGCGATCTGGATGCTCCTCCCCGTCGCCGTGATTGGTGCTGCACTCGCGACCAACCCAGTTGGGTTGGTGCTTGGGATCTCGCCAGGGAGCCCCGTCGGCGCCCTCCTGTTTTCCGGGCTGAGCCTGCTCCTCTTTAGTCTCCCGATTCAAGGAGCGACAAGCGTTGCGACGCGTCTCTGCTACGGAGCTGGCGATACACGCGGTCCTGTAGGGAGCAGCGTTGTTGGTTCGCTCCTTATCGCCCTCTCCGCAGCGCCTTTCGTTGCCGCGTTTGGATTTGCAGGGCTCGCCGCCGCCGTGCTCTTCGGTGAGGGAGTTGAGTGTCTGCTACTTCTCCTGCGACTCCGCAGTCACGTTGGAGGTCATCTGCTGCGTGAACTGATGCGAATGCTCGCTATGTCACTTGCGACGGCGGCGAGTGGTCTCGCCCTCGCACTCGCCCTCTCTGCGGCTGTGAGCGCGCTCGTTGCGAGTGAGAGCCTCGCCCTCCGTGCGCTGATCGATGCCGGTGCCGCGGCCGCCGGCCTCCTCTTCTATCTCCTGCTGAGCGCGCGGCTGAAGGCTCCGGGGTCCGACGCACCGATAGCTACACTCAGGCGCGCGTGGGGACGGATTAGATGATCGTTGAGCGCGCGCCGATTGGAACGCTCACTGATCCGGCTCTGCGTGCCGCGTGGGATCAGCGCGCCGTCGCTGCACCGGGTGGCGACATGCACCAAGGTGCTGCCTTCGCCGCCGATCGTGCGCGGCGCTCGATTAGGACGCTCCCGCTTTATGTGGACGGAGCCCCGCTGCTTGTCTGCATTCGCTCACTGCCGTTCCTCGGCCTCAGTGTTGCGAGCATTCCGCGCGGACCAGCAGCCCCTACTGATGCGCCAGATGCAGAGCGAGCGAGCGTTCCCGGACGACTGCAGCGCGTTGGGGAGTGGCTACGGAGGGAGGAGGGGGTCGTTGAGCTTCGTGTTGACCCGTGGCTCCCCGCATCCGATGCACTTGAAGTGGAGTGGCTCCGCGCTGGGTTCTCTCCATGCGATGAGAGCTTCTTCAGCAAGCATGCGATGTGGATTCGGGCCACGGCGCAGCGTGGCGTTACGGAGGCAGAGATCTTCTCGCACGTGAACGCAACCAAGCGAAACGAGATCAGCGCTGCACATCGCAATGGGATCCAGGTGTCACGTCTGCACCCAGAGCACGACCTTGCCGCGCTCAGAGAGGCGGCCACTCTCGTCAACGAGACGGCGGTCCGACGCCAATTTGCTCAGATCAATCTGGATCAGACACTGCTCACCTGGGTGGACTTGATGCACTCTGGTCAGATGGAGGCGTGGGTCGCACGCGATGCGCAAGGGGGGGTGATCGCGATGGAGACGGCACTGCGGCACGGTGAGCGGCTGACCAGCCACCATGCTGGTTCACGCGAAGTGGGCCCATCAGTTCCGGTGGGTGCTGTTGTACTCCTCCGCTGGACGCTCA
Source organism: Chloroflexota bacterium (assembly GCA_026389555.1). Taxonomy (GTDB): domain Bacteria; phylum Chloroflexota; class Limnocylindria; order Limnocylindrales; family Limnocylindraceae; genus Limnocylindrus. Next base: position 2,285 of record JAPLHQ010000026.1, on the reverse strand, counting down.
TAGACACGGCGCGGCAGGAGGGGCGCATCGCCGATCTCGGAGGGGCGGATGTTGCAGGTCACCGAGAGATTCCGCAGCCGGGAGAGAAGATGTATGGACTCTATGACTACAAGCGTGCATTCGGTGCTGAGTGGGTGGCAATGTCCGGCGCGCATCGCATCGTTCTTGATCCGCGCCGTTACGCTCTGCGTTCGGCAATCCGAACGGTGCTGAGGGCGGGGCGATGAGCAGCAAGCGTGCACCGCAGCAGATCGCGTCACTCGTTGAGCGCCTTGATCGGCTCGGCCTCCTCCTCCGCAGTGAGAGCCGAGGGCTTGATCGATCGGATCTCATGATCAGCGCCCCCTGCACGCATGACTCTCGGCAGGTACTGCCTGGTGGCGCCTTTGTGGCGATTGCTGGGGCACGTGCCGATGGTGCAGCGTTTGCACTAGAGGCTCTGCGTTGTGGTGCTGCGCTGCTGATCAGTGAGACGGCTGGTACGCGCTCAATTGCCTCCTCAACCCCAGAAGCGGCAGAGGTTCCGCTGATCGCGGTGAGCAACGCGCGTCGCGCACTCGCCGAAGCCTCCGCCTGGTGGGAGGGTGATCCTGCCGAAGAGCTGATCGTTGTTGGTGTCACCGGTACGGATGGGAAGACAACCACTGCTACGTATCTCTCTACGGCCCTGACTGCCGCCGGGCTTTCAGCGGGCCTCATCTCTACCGCGTTGCAGCGCGTCGGCGGGGCGGAGGAGCCGATGGCGGCGCATCAGACCACTCCGGAGGCGCCAGCACTGCAGGCGCAGCTACGCAAGATCGCCGCAGCGGGGGATCGTGCCGCGGTGCTTGAGACAACGAGCCATGGGCTGGCCCTGGATCGTGTTGCGGCGATCAGCTATGCCGCTGGGATCGTGACGAACTTCACATCAGATCATCTCGATCTCCATGGAACGATTGAAGAGTATCGGAAGGCGAAGCTGCTGCTTGTCGATCGTGTGCGTGGTTCCGCTGCTAGCAGGGCGGCACATCTTGAGCCGCTGATGGTGGTTCGTCGTGCTGATCCGGCACTTGCACCATTTGTTGCCGCAGCAGAGGGGGCGGGGATTCGCGTCGTTGATTTTGATGTTGCGGAGGACGGGGCACTACTGCTTAATGGAGAGCGACACAAAGTGACGCTGCGCATGCCTGGGCGCATCAATGCGCTAAACGCCGCGGCGGCACTGGCGCTCGTTGCGGCATGGAAGCTGCCGCTTGACGCGGCGATCGCTGCGGTGTCAGCAGAGCCTGGGCCTCCCGGTCGAAGTCAGGCGGTGGATGCAGGGCAGCCGTTCAAGGTGATCGTTGACTTTGCGCATACGGGCCCTTCGTTGACAGCGGCGATCGGTGTTGCGCGCTCGCTTCTTGCGGCTGGTGGGCGGCTACTGCTCGTGACTGGCGCGGCGGGGGAGCGCGACCCTGGACGACGCAGCGCAGTGGGGCGAGCGGCGTCGGCCGCCGAGCTGATCTGGATCGCCGATGAGGACCCGCGCGGCGAAGATCAAGACGTCATTGCCGCTGCAATCCGCGACGCCGCAGGTGAGCTTCTTGGCGCGTCGGCGAGCGAGCGGATCACGGTGCTGCATGACCGACGAGCGGCGATCGCCGCTGCGATCGGTGCGGCAGCCCCAGGAGACGTGGTGCTCCTCGCTGGTAAGGGGCATGAGCGGACGATCGAGCGGGGCGGAGTTGATGAGCCGTGGGATGAGGTGGCGGCGGCGCGTGAGGCGCTCACCTCCCTCGGGTATCCTCAAGGGACATGAGCGTAGAACCGCAGCCTCTCGCCTCCGACGGCGGTCGGGTCCCGCGTTCAGCGGATCCGGTCGCTAAGGTCCGCGCGCTTGCGCGACCGGTGGGGGAGCTCCGCGAGCGTCTCCTCGCAAAGGCAACCGACGGCGGCGCAGACGCGACTGCCGTGGGCATGATTGCTAACGCCTTCGATTTCGCTGTGACCGCACACGGCGATCAGTTGCGCGCCTCGGGTGAGCCGTATGTCACACATCCAGCGGAGGCGGCGCTCATCCTTGCCGACCTCGGCCTTGACGCAACGACACTCGCTGCAGCCCTGCTGCATGACGTGCCGGAAGACACGAGCATCACTACGGAGGAACTTGCCGAGCGCTTCGGCGAGGAGGTGGCGAACCTGGTGGACGGCGTCACCAAGCTGAGCAAGTTCTCGGCGCTGAGTGCGGAGGAGCAGCACGCGGAGAACATTCGCAAGATGTTCTTGGCGATGTCGCAAGATATTCGCGTCGTCCTGATCAAACT
>JAPLHQ010000118.1 GCA_026389555.1 Chloroflexota bacterium | reverse complement strand
GCACGCCGCGCGACCTTGAGTTCGCCACCGCCGCCGTCCGCGCTGGCGCGCGGTTGATCGCACCGAATCGCGATGCCGCCTACCCAGATCCAACAGAGCTGATCCCTGGCACCGGCGCCGCAGTTGCCGCGCTCGAAGCGGCGACTGGCGTCACGGCGCAGGTGGTGGGGAAGCCGGCGCCAGACCTTCTCCTGCTCGCAATGCAGCGCGCTGGCGTTGCTGCAGACGCGACGCTGATGATCGGTGATTCACCAGCAACAGATATCGCGTCAGCGCATGCGGCTGGCGTGCGATCCATCTTGATGTTGACGGGAGTGACCGCCAGTGCTGAGGGGCTCCTTGGCGCAGAACTACCAACACGTGTTGCGCGCGACGCTACCGAACTTGCCGCACACCTTACGGAGTTTCGCACCGCGGAGTTGCGCGCTAGCTAACGATCCCCAGTGCGCCGAGTGCGATGCGCGTGCCGAAGGTGATGATCAGCAGTTGACCAACGAGTCGCGTGGCGGCAACGGCGCGCTCTGGAAGGAGTCGACCGGCGGCGGCGCCGATCGTGCCGAGGAGTAACTGCCAGGAGAGGCTTGCGCCCGCGGCGCCCACCGTGAACGCAACCGCCTGGAGCGGATCACTCCCGAGTCCTGGAAGCCCAACGGCAAGTGCGACGAAGTAGAGCACCGTTGCGGGGTTCAGCGCGGTGAGGACGATGAAGCGCAGATAGAGCTGCCGCGCCGAACCGCGCACACGCGGGTCGTTGAGATTCGCAGTTGGAACGCCGCGATGGATCCAGAGTGCGGTGAGTCCCCGCACGCCGATCGCGATCAGCACGCCGCCAGAGAGCACCTGCAGTGGAACCAGGATCAGGGTGAGCGCCTGGCTCAGCAGGCCGCCGATCACCAGCGCACCCGCGCAGTAGCAGAGGTCAACGGTGGCCGCCCCCGCCCCTGCGGCGAGCCCGCGGCGGAGTCCCCCCGCCATGCCGGTCTCAATGATCAGTACGGCGATCACACCCACGGGGACGGCGATCGCATAGCCTGCGAAGATACCCGCGAGCAGTGCGCCACTCATCGGCGCATCATAGAGGGGTCGAGCCGTAGTAGAGAGGGGTAACCAGTGGCACGAGTCTTCGTTACTGGTGGATCAGGGTTCGTTGGGAGCCATGTCGTCCCCGCACTGATTGAGGCGGGGCATAGTGTAGTGGCACTTGTTCGCACCGCGAGTGCGGCGACCGCGTTGCGCCAGCGCGTTGGTGTGAGCGAGGCGGGACTTACCACCCGCATTGGCGACGTGACTGATCCGGCAACGCTCGCCTCGGGACTCGAAGGGTGCCAGGCGGTTGTTCACCTTGTTGCGTTAGCGCGTGACTGGAACAACGGGAAGGATCTTGAGCGCGTCAACACGGGCGGCACCGTGAACCTTCTCGCCGCCGCAACTGCAGCCGGCGTGACACGATTCATTCAACTTGGTGCACTTGGAGTAGAGGAGCGCGCCGATCTGCACTACGCCAACTCCAAGGCGCGCGCTGAACGCGCAGTGCGCGAATCGTCGCTCGACTGGACGATCTTGAAGCCGAGCCTCATCTGGGGAGAGCGCGACGGCTTCTTCAACATCGTTGCGGCACTCGTCAAGATCCCAGCACCTGTGGTCCCCGTCCCGGGGAACGGGAAGAGCCGCTTCCAGCCGGTCTGGATCGGCGATGTCGCCCGCGCCATCGTGCAGGTGCTCGGTGACCCATCAACGGTGCGCCGTTCGTATGAGCTCGGTGGACCGCGCTACTGGACCTACACGGAGATCACGCAAGAGGTGGCGCGTGCCCTTGGGAAGCGACGCGTCGTGGTGCCGATGCCAGTGCCGCTCATCTCACTCGTTGCTGGCGCTTCGGAGTTGATCCGCCTCCCGTTCCCCGTCGCAACAGATCAGTTGCGACAGTTGGCGCTAGATAACATTGGGGCAACCGATGCGGTAGAACGCGAGTTCGGCTTCACCCCGCGCGACATGGGGGGTCGTC
>JAPLHQ010000074.1 GCA_026389555.1 Chloroflexota bacterium | reverse complement strand
GTCGAAGGGTGCGCTCACCCTGAGTGAGGCGTTCGCGTGGAGTAGAAATGTGATCTTCTCAAAGATCGCACTCTCTCTCGGCAAGAGTACGAGTGAGGCCTCACAGCGACTCTATGCAACCTGGCTGCGTTTCGGCTTCGGCGGAAAGACTGGGGTTGACCTCTCGGGCGAAAGCCAGGGACTTGTGAATAGCCCAGCAGAGCAACGGTGGAGCGAACTTGATCTGCGAACGGTTCATTCGGACAGGGTGTCAGCGTAACGCTGATGCAGCTCGCCACCGCATACTCCGCGATGCTCAATGGTGGCGTGCTCGTTCGGCCTCGCATCGTTCACGCAATTAACGGTGTTGAGCAGCCGATTACCACGCGTGGGCTCGCAACGTCGGGGCGAGTCTCGTCACAGATCATTGAGATGACGAAGGGGCTCACACGGATCGTGCCGCTTTACACCCGCCTGGCGGACATCCCCTCCTACGCTTCTGGCGGGAAGAGTGGCACCGCACAGATCTGGCTCACCAAAGAGAAGAACGGCGGTAAAGCGGGCTGGGATAAGCGCCACTTCAACTTCACCTATGTGGGTTGGATCGGTCGTACCGCCCCTGAGTATGTCGTTGCCGTCTCAGTTCGACGCGGAACCCCGATCGTGAACACGCAGGGGAACATCCAGAACAACATTGAATCCTTTGAGCTCTTCCGCAGGATTGCAGAGGAGATTGCCTCACTCTTCAACATTCCCCCCGCCGCACCCGCAACTGGGAGCGGCTCAACTTCCCCCGCCCACCACAGGGCACCAGAACCCTCCGCTCTGGTGGGTCTGCTGGTGGGCGGGGACCCTCTTCGTCGGCAGGCTGCGTTGCGGCGGACATGAGTGTGGCGAGCGTGAAGGCGACACGTGTGAGCGGCGTCCTTGCCACTGGCGGCGCAGAGTTGGCGCGTTGTGCTGGCGCCACGCTGCTGCACGACGGTACGACGCCAGTTCGCGGCGCGGCGGTTGACTCACGACGCATTGCGGGACACCGCGGCACGCTCTTTGTTGCCCTCCCCGGATCAGCGACGGATGGCCGCCTCCACCTTCTCGATGCGATCGAACAGGGGGCGGGCGCACTCCTCCTCGAAGAGGGTGGCGACGGCGCCGTCCAAGAACATCTCCAGTTCGCCCTCTCTCTGGCCGCTGAGCGCGGAGTTTCTGTCCTTAGTGCTCCGAGCGGTGTGGCAGCGTTGAGTCGCCTTGCGTCGGCATGGCGTGCCCGTTTTGACCTGGAGACGATTGGCGTCACTGGATCGGTAGGGAAGACGACGACCAAAGAGGCGATTTACAGCGCACTCGGCGGCCAGGCGGCGCGAGTGGCAGCGACGCCTGGGAATGCAAACAATGAGATTGGACTCCCGCTTGCGCTCTTGAATCTCCCAGACGGTACGGAGCGCTTTGTGGCGGAGATGGGGATGTACGTTGGAGGCGAGATCAGCGCCCTCTGTGCGATGGCGCGCCCACGCATCGGCGTGGTTACGGCGATTGATGCCGTACACGCCGAACGGGCTGGGGGACTTGATGCGATTGAATTGGCAAAGGGGGAGCTCATCGCCTCCCTGCCGGCGGATGGCTGGGCGATCCTCGCCGCCGATGATGCCCGAGTGATGCGACTCGGTGCACGGGGGCCAGCACGCGTCCTTACCGCTGGGCATGCTGAAGGGGCCGATGTGCACATCCTCAGTGTGGAGCTTGACCAAGAGACGGCGCGCACTCGAGTGGAGCTACGTGTAGATGAAGAGCGACTCCAGGTTGATCTTCCGCTCTTCGGTGCACAGTTTGCGCGATCTGCGGCACTCGCGATCGCGGTGGCAAAGGTGTGTGGCCTTGACGTGCGTACTGCTGCAAGCCGTCTGAGTGAGGTGCAACTACCGAGCGGCCGGGCGAGCGTGCGAAACATCGGTGGTGTTCGCTTGATTGACGATGCATATAACGCCGCACCGAGCAGCATGACGGCGGCACTTGCAACGCTCTCTAGCGCAACAGGTGCGCGCTTCGCTGCGCTCGGGGCGATGGGAGAGCTTGGGGAATACGCTGCCGCCGCGCACGATGCGATCGGCCGTGCAGCCGCTGAGAGCGGCTTGACGATGCTGCTCGTCTTCGGCACTGAAGCGGACGGAATCGCCGCCGGTGCCCGCGCTGCAGGGATGCCAGTTGATCAGATCGTGCGGCTCTCAGCAGACGAGCAGGGGATCATTGCGGGTGCAGGGTTGATCGCCGATCGCGCGCGCACTGGAGATACGGTGCTGGTTAAGGCGTCACGCTCCGTTGCGCTTGAGCGACTCGTCGCCGCGCTAGATGAGCGGCTAATTGGAGGCAACGCATGATTGCTATTGTTCAGGCACTTGTCCTCTCATTCGGTTGCGTCTGCCTGCTCATGCCCGCCTACCTTCGTCTGCTCCGACACAGTGGATTCGGGAAGCGCGTGCGCCGTGAGTTTGGTCCCGATTGGCACATTGTGAAAGAGGGAACACCCACAATGGGTGGACTACTTCTTGTCGTGGTGGTGCTTGCCCTCTCGCTCCTGCTCGACGCAGTGGATGCCTCAACCTACGCAATCCTCCTCGCACTTCTGGGCGTATCGCTCGTCGGTGCATTTGATGATTGGCTCAACGCGCGCACTGGGATCGGCATCTCTGCGCGCCAGAAGCTGCTCTGGCAGATTGGTGTCTCCATCATCTCAGCGGTCTACATCCAGCAGCACTTTGCCTTCGCCTCACTCGTCGTCCCACTCGTTGGTGAGGTGCCGATCGCGCCGATCCTGTGGATCACCGTCGCCGTAGTGGCAATCGTCGCTACGAGTAACGGCGTTAATCTCACCGACGGACTTGATGGACTCTCTGGCGGAACGATGGTCTTCGCCTGGATCAGCTACATGGTGATCGCACTCCTGAATGCGCCAGGGCAGCTGAACGTTGCCATCATCTGCGCGCTCATCGCCGGAGCGCTCGTTGGCTTCCTCTGGTTCAACATCCATCCGGCGAGTGTGATCATTGGCGATACCGGGGCACTCGGATTCGGTGCCGCGCTCGCAGTGACGGGCCTTGTGACTGGCCACATCCTGCTCCTCCCGCTGATCGGCATCATCTTCGTGGTTGAAACCGGCTCGGTGATCTTGCAGGTGGCGAGTGTGAAGCTCACCGGTCGACGCATCTTCCTCTTCACGCCGATTCATCACCACTTTGAGCGACTCGGCTGGGCGGAGACACAGATCACCTTCCGCTTCTGGGTGATCGGTGCCATCGGCGGCATTCTCGGCATCGTCGTCTTTCTCGCCACGCGCGGCGTTGGGGCGTAGCCGTGAGTGGCGCGCTCTCGCTTAGCGACCTGAGCGCCACCGCCGTTGCGGCGGGGAGCTTAAAGGGGACGCGCGTTGTGGTGCTTGGTGCTGGGCGCACGGGACAGGCGGTTGCTGAATTCGCCGCTGCGCACGGAGCGAGCGTCACGCTGCACGATAGCGCTGAGGCGGGGACGCTTCAGGCGGCGACCGATCGCTTTGCGTCTGGCGGCGTCACGCTCGCCTTTGGTGCTGGGGCCGCACTCGCACCACTCCTTGCAACGGCGGATCTTGTCGTGCACAGCCCGTCGGTCACACTCGGCTTTCCGTCAGTGAAGGAGTCGGTTGCCGGACCGTTACGTGACTACGCCGCGCGCGCGATCGGCCCAGGTGGAGACACAACGAAGCGAGAGGCGCTCCTGATCAGTGAGCCAGAGTGGACGCTGCGCCTCCTCGGTGCGCGTTGGCGGATTGGGATCACTGGGACGAAGGGGAAGACCTCTACGAGCAACCTGATCGCAACGATCCTTGCCGCTGATCCAACCAGCCCCGTGGAGCTCGGTGGCAATAATGGCGTTCCGCTGATCGGCAAGGCGTCTGGCCTCTCTGAGGCAACGCGCGTTGTGCTGGAGTTATCAGAGCTACAACTCCCCACGATTGTCAGCAGCGTGGATGTTGCCGTCTACACCAACATCACGGTTGATCATCTTGATCGTCACGGCACTGTTGAGGGGTATCGCAAGGTGAAGCGACTCCTCGCCGACCGCGTAGATCCGGATGGCGTCCTCATCGTCAATCTCGACGACCCCGTCACGGCGGGGCTCGCTGGGATCGGGCGTGTGACCACTGTTGGATATCGACGTGATCGTCCCGTGCCAGGTGGCGTCGGAATCGTTGACGGCTGGATCGTTGCGGCGGGTGTGCCGCGCGCCGCACGCTTCGGTGGGGGAGTTGCGGGGACGGGCCCAGGGGGCAGGATTATGCCCGTTGATGAGATCGCTCTTCCTGGCGATCACAGCATCAGTAATGTCCTTGCAGCGATTTGCGCTGGACTCGTTGCAGGGGTTGCACCAGATGCGATCCGCGCCGCGGTCGCTGGCTTCCGCGGTATCCCGCACCGACTCGAGACGGTCGCGGTGCTCAACGGGATTCGCTACGTCAACGATGCGCAGGCGACACAGCCCGATGCGGTTGCAGCGGCGGTGCGCAGCTTCCGCAAGCCACTCGTCTTACTTGCGGGGGGACGGAGCAAGGGGCTTGATCTGACCGAGCTCGCCCCGATCATTGCCGCGCAGTGCAGTGGTGCGGTGCTCTTCGGCGAGCTGGCGGATGAGCTTGAAGGGCTCTTCCGAAGCGCCGGACTTCAACGAATAGATCGAGCAGCGAGCATCCCTGATGCTGCTGCGCGTGGTGGTGCAATGGCGCGCGCGCTCCTCGCTGAGGCGAAGGATCCTGCGAGCGGATCACTCCATGAGAGTGAGGCGCGTGGAACGGTGTTGTTGAGTCCGATCGGTTCCTCGTTCGACATGTTCAATAATCCGTTCGGCGCGCGTGGTGATGCCTTCCGCGCCGCTGTGCTCGAACTTCCCGCGGAGCACCGGGCATGAGTCGCATCGTCCGCCGCGTGGCCGGGACGCCGATTGGTGGCGTGCGCCTCTCACCGCAGCGTGAGCCACGCACAGCACTCTCTGCGCAGCGTGTCATTGCCTCCATCTTGCGCGTCCAGCGACCGCCAGAGGATCAGTGGATCCTTCTGCCAGCGCTCTTCCTGGTTGCGCTTGGCGTCCTGATGGTCTTCTCTTCATCTGCGCTGAACTCGCTCGCCGCAACTGACGACCCGTACTTCATGGGTTGGAGGCAGGCACTCTTCGCCGCGTGTGGCCTCGGTGCCATGGCGCTCCTCTCGCAGTGGGATTATCGCCGCTGGAGATCACTCTCCACACCGCTCCTCTTCGTCGCGTTCGGGCTGCTCTGCGCAGTGATGGTGCTCCCAACCGAGCAGGGGCTCCGTCGTGCACTCACCGTTGGTCCAATAAGTATCCATGCTGCAGAGGTGGCGAAGCTCGCCCTCGTCCTCTTCCTCGCCGACTTCCTCTCACGGCGCGGCCATGCGATGGCTGAGCAGTCAACACTCCTCCCGGCGCTTCTTGCGATCGGTCTCTCGTTCGGTCTGGTGCTGGTGGAGCCGGATCTTGGCACTGCAACGGTGATGGCTGGCGTTGGATTCGCCGTCTTCTTTACTGCGGGCGCCCCCCTTCGTTGGGTCTTCGGCCCAGCGGTACTCGCGGTGGCGGTCGGGATCATTGGGATCTCACTGCGGGAATACCAGGCGGCACGCCTTGGCAACTGGATGGACCCCTTCTCAGATCCGATGGGAAGCTCCTATCAGACGCTGCAGGGGCTCATCGCGATCGCTGTCGGTGGTCCGCTTGGAACCGGGATCGGCACCTCACAGCAGCTCGGTGGGGTGATCATCCCGTACGCCTGGAACGACTACATCTTTGCCGTTGTTGGTGAAGAGTTCGGGGCGCTCGGTACCAGCGCCGTGATCTTCGCCTTCCTCCTCCTCGCCGTGCGCGGACTGCGCGTTGCGCGTCGCGCCCCAGACACCTTTGGCGCACTCTTGGCGACTGGGATCGTTGTCTGGATTTGCGGGCAAGCCTTCATGAATATTGGAGTGGTGCTTGCCCTCCTCCCCGTGACTGGTGTGCCGCTCCCACTCCTTTCGCAGGGTGGTTCGTCGCTCTTGGTGCTGATGTCTGCCATTGGGCTCCTCCTCTCCGTCTCGCGTGAGACGATGGGGGGCAAGGAGATCGGAGGGAACGATGCGCGTAGTGATCGCGGGCGGCGGAACGGGGGGACATCTCTTCCCGGGATTCGCCGTGGCCCGTACGCTCCGACAGCAACATCCAGACGCTGAGATCCACTGGCTCGGTGGTCAGCGCGGGATCGAGCGTGAGCTCCTCCCCCTTGAGGGCTACCCGTTGACACTCCTCGCCGCGCCGAGTCTGCGCATGAGTGGCGCAGGGTTCGCCGCAACGCTGCGCGACGCGATCGCGCTCGTCATCTCTATCCCTCAAGCGGTGCGCTATCTGTTGCGAGTTCGCCCTGACGTGCTCTTCTCGACCGGTGGCTACATTGCGATCCCTGCGCTGATCGCCGCCACGTTAACGCGCACCCCAAGCCTGATCTGGGAGGGGAATGTGCAGGCGGGTCGCAGCAATCGCCTGATTGCGCCGCTCGCCAGTGCACGCGCAGTAGCGTGGGCGGCGACTGCGACCAAGGCGCCGTGGAGTGGTCGCGAGACGCTAGTTACAGGGACGCCGGTGCGCAGTTTCGCCGGCCGTGATCGCACGGCGGCACGTGCACGGCTCGGAGTCGCCGAAGGGACCCCGCTCCTCTTGATCTTCGGCGGTTCACAACGCGTGGTGCGCTTTGAGCGCGCGCTCTCTGGGGTCCTCACGGAACTCCTTGCCACATGGCAGATCATTCACATCGTTGCGGATGGACTTGCAGAGGCTGAGTCAGCGAAGCGAGGGCTCCCTGCCGACCTGCAGTCGCGTTATCTTCCGTACGCCTTTCTTCACGGCGGAGAGATGGAGGAGGCGCTCGTCGCCGCTGATCTCCTCCTTGGCCGCGCCGGTGCATCAACACTTGCGGAGGCGGCGGCACTTGGCCTCGCATCGATCGCAGTCCCATATCCATACGCTGGTGGCCATCAGCGCGCCAATGCGGAGGCGCTCGCCGCCGCTGGCGGAACCATTCTTATTGATGATGCGGACCTGACACCAGAGCGTCTTCGCCAAGAGTTGACAGTGCTTGCTGATCCCGCTGCACGTCAGCGGATCGGCACAGCCGCCGCATCGTTGGCGCAGCCGAACGCCGCGCTGCAGATCGCCGAGGCGCTGCAGCGCCTAGCGGCAAGGTGAGAGCGTAATGCCGGTTTGGAGCGAACGCGACGAGGCGGGACGCGAGCTCGAGCGCCGTCTCGGCATTCGTGCTGAACGTGACGCCTCCCTTGCTGAGCACACCACGATGCGGGTTGGCGGGCCAGCAGATCTTCTCGCAACTATCCGGGATCGCTTCACCCTCCGTGGTGCAGTGCGTCTTGCACAGAGCCGTGGCTGGCCGCTGACGATCCTCGGGCGTGGCAGCAATGTGGTGATCAGTGATGCAGGAATCCGCGGACTGGTCATCCTGAATCGAAGTGCGGGGGCCACCGTTGACGCTGCGACAGGCGTGGTCAGTGCCGACTCTGGCCTCTCTATGGCGAAACTCTCTACGATCGCCGCTGAGGCGGGGCTCACCGGCGCAGAGTTCACGCTGGCGATCCCTGGCAACGTTGGCGGCGCAGTCTGGGCGAGCGCTGGCGCACACGGCGGCGAGATTGCGCAGATCATTCAGGGCGCCACGATCTTGCACGCCGATGGGAGTGAAGAGGAGCTGCCACGTGAAGCGCTGGAGCTTTCGTACCGAAGTTCGCGATTCAAGGGCGAGGCTGGTCGCGGCGAGGTGATCCTTGGTGCAACGTTCCAACTGCAGCGTGGCGATCCTGAACTCATTCGCGGCCAGCTCGAGGAGATTCGACGCTGGCGGCGAGAACACCAACCACTCGGCATTCCGAGCGCGGGGAGCGTCTTCCGTAACCCGCCGGGCGACCAGAGCGCGGGCGCACTCATTGAGGCGGCGGGGCTGAAGGGGCGCCGGATCGGTGGCGCCGAGATCTCTACGATGCATGCCAACTGGATCCTGAATCGTGGGGGTGCGACCGCCGCAGAGATTCGCGAGCTACACGAACTCTGCGTTGCTGAGGTGCAACGCACGGCGGGGATCACCCTAGAGTCAGAGATCGTCTTCCTCGGTGAGGGGGCGAAGTGAACGCCGTGACGGAGGTAACCCCGAGCGGCGCGCAGCCCCTCCCGCATGTGGTTGTCCTCTACGGCGGCCGTAGCGCTGAGGCGGAGATCTCCGTTGTCTCTGGAAGCGCCATCTCCGCCGCCCTCATGGAGCGAGGCCTCGCTGTGTCGCAACTGCTCATCCTGCGCAGTGGTCTCGCTGCACTCCTCCCAGACGGCCACCTTCGTGGAGATCGTGCAGCAACCGAATACACCAACGAGGAGCGCGCCCGAGCGTTGGTCGGCGCATCGTTCCGCCCCCTGATCGAGTTGCTCAACGAGTTGTCCGAGCGCTACCCAGGAGCCGTGTTCATCCCTGCACTTCATGGGCCGGGCGATGAGGATGGCGATGTCCAGCAGGTCCTCGACGCGAAGGGCGTCGCCTTCGTAGGGGCACGTCCCGGGGCTGCAGCACTCGGCATGAACAAGGCGCGCTTCAAGGATCTCGCCGCCTCACTCGGTATCCCAGTGTTGCCGCACATGCTGATTAGCGCAGGGCGCTGGAAGACGGCGCGCGCAGCGGTTCTCACAGAGATTGCAGCGTTCGCGGCTGAGCAGAGCGAAGCGGGTGCACTGATTGGGAAGCCTGTCGCACACGGCTCCTCCATTGGGATGCGTATTGCGCGAACTCCGGAGGAGTGGCCCCTCGCCGTTGACCTTGCGCTCGAATACGGAGATGTTGCGCTCCTTGAGCCATACCTCACCAGACCACGTGAGCTAGAGATCGCACTCCTTGAGCGCGCTGACGGCAGCGTTGTTGCCTACGGTCCGGGTGAGGTGTTCCCTGGACGTGAGTTTTACGACTACGACGCGAAGTACGCGGATGGCGTCTCGCGCACCACCACCGCGCCGGATCTATCAGATGCGGTGAGCGAACCGCTTCGCGCCGCCGCACTGCAGCTCTTCGGCGCGTTCGGCGGACGTGGCCTTGCCCGCATGGATTTTTTGATGCGCTCCAGTGGCCCAGAGGCGGGGCGCTGGTACATCTCCGAAGTCAACACCTTCCCGGGCTTTACGCCAATCTCGCTCTTCCCTGCACTCGTCACCGCTGCGGGTTGTAGCTTCTCCGATCTCTGCGTGGACCTTGTGGTTACAGCGCAGTCGCAACGCGCTTCATGAACGAACGCGACCGTCGCGCGCGAAGCGAGCCTACCCGCCGTAGTGGTGGTGCGCGTCCGTTCGGACCAGGTGAGGCGCCACTCGGTGTGCGCCCCGGCCTCGCAGGTCAACGTCGACGTGCCGGTGTTGAGACGGCGCTACGACCTGTAGCGCGCGAAGCGGTGCCTATGGGGCGACGCAGTGGGGGAAGGCGACTCCGCCCAGAGACGGTACGTGCGTTGCGGCGCCTCGCCGTTCTCGTGCTGGTGATCGGCGCCACGCTTGCTCCGCCAGCACTCGCCTCAGCAGGCACCTTCACGATCACCTCGCTTCGTCTCGTCGGTTTGCAGCTCCTCGACGAGGGTGCGGTGCGTGCGGCGAGTGGCGTCGTGCTCGGTGACGGGCTCTTGACGAGCGATCCACGCGGCATTGAGCAGGTGCTCAGCGAGATCCCCTTTATTGGTTCAGCGCGCGTGAGGATTGGACTTCCTGGAGAGATTCGCGCAGAGATTCGCGAAGAGGTTCCACTCTTGCGCTGGAGTAGCGGCGGTGTCACCTACCTGATGAGCGGGAGCGGCGAGCTGCTGGGATCAACAACGTCACCGCTCCTTAGTAGTGCTGGACGCGCAGCGGTTGAGCAGCTCCCGCTGATGCAAGACCTCCGTAGCGGCCCCCCGCTGCTCCCTGGCGTTGTGATTGCCCCACTCGACGTTGACATTGCAACGCGGCTCGCCAGTCTGACGCTCGCCGATCTTGGCAGCACGGCGACGCGACTCACCCTTGTTGCTGATCCGCAGTATGGATTCGTTCTCCAGGGTGAGGGGGAGGGGATCGCCTGGAACGCGGTCTTCGGGATCTACTCCGCAACGATTCGCCCACCAGAGATGCTGCCAGGCCAGGTGCGCCTTCTGCGCAGCCTCCTCACCGGCCGCGAGCGCAGGATCGGTTGGGTAATCCTCGCCGATGGGCAGGCCGGAACGTTCACGGAGCCAGGAGTGCGACCCCCTACGCCGCCAGGTGCGAGCCCAGAGCCGAGCGCCGCGCCAAGCGCCGCGCCAAGCGGAAGCCCGATTACCCCATGATCGACGACGGCTGGGTTGCAGGTGGCCGAATGGACGCCCGCGCCGCACAGGTCCCACGAAGCGCTCCTGCCGCTATGATCGGTGGACGAGAGCAAGGCTCAGGCAAGGGAGGGCGTAACGATGGATGAGCGATTCACGACGATTGCCGCAATCGATATCGGCACCTCCAAGGTGAGCTGTGCCATTGCGCATATCGGCGGCGACGGCGGCTCGATCTCCGTCATTGGGAAAGGAACCTCCGCCAACACTGGGATGCGCAAGGGGGTCGTCACCGATATCGAGAAGACTGGCGCCGCGATTAAGGCGGCGGTTGACGCCGCTGAACGACTCTCCGGCTATCGCATTGAGCATGCGGCAATCACCGTCTCTGGTAGCCACGTTGAAGGGCAGAACTCAAGCGGCCAGGTTGCGGTAGCAAACCCTGATCGTGAGATCCGCGACGACGATGTCGATCGCGTCCTTGAGGTCTGCCGCGCAATCCAGGTCCCCGGCTCTCGCATGTTGCTTCACGTCCTCCCTTCTTCCTACATCGTTGATGGCCAGGAGGGGATCCAGCAGCCGCGCGGTATGGTCGCCTATCGGCTTGAGGCGCGCGCGCATCTGATTACTGCGGGAGCCACCGCGATCCAGAACCTTGAGAAGTGCGTGCAGACTGCGGGAATCGCCGTGGATGATTACGTTCCATCGTCGCTGGCTGCGGCTGAGCTGACGCTCACCGACACCGAGCGAGAGCTCGGCACGGTGCTCGTAGATATCGGCGCAGAGACCTGCGATATCGCCATCTTCCACAACAACGCCGTGGTCCACACCGCCGTCCTCCCGATCGGTGCCGCCTTCATCACGCGAGACGTTGCGATCGGCTTGAAGGCGAGCCTCGCCGCAGCCGAAGAGCTGAAGGTGAACTACGGGACCTGCGATCTGCGCACCGTGAGCGTGAGCGAGCAGTACACCGTGCCAGATGAGCCGGGCGGCCGCCGCATCGAGCGCATCGAACTTGCCAGGATTATTGAGTCACGGATGAGCGAGATGTTTGAACTGATTGCTGGTGTGATCGCCGTGGCCGGCCCAGAGGCGACAAGCGCTGGGGTGGTGCTAACGGGTGGCGGCGCGCAGCTCGACGGGATCACCGCCCTCGCCCGAGACATCCTGAAGGCACCTGTCCGCGTCGCCGCCCCAGAGGGGCCACTCCTCGGCATCCTGGACGACTTTCATGGACCGTCGAACGCCGCGATCCTTGGCCTCTTCTCCTGGGTCGCCCGCAGCCTTGACGAGGCGGGGATCGCCGAAGAGCCCCAGGCGGGCATTCTCGGTCGGGCCGGCGGTGCGCTGAAGGGTCTCTTCTCCCGCGTTCGCGGCTAACTCCGCGACCCCCTCGTCCCCAGTGAAGTTCCCTCTTCAACGCATCCCGCTGCGCTGCTACAATCCCACGAACCGACGGGAGGGCGGTCTGCACACTGTGGGGGAGACCTCACGTGCGGGTCGACGTTCGGTAGTTGAGCGGAGGGGAGAGGCCGATGGCTTCGCAGTCTGAGAACTTTGCGCTAATCCGCGTCGTAGGAGTTGGCGGCGCCGGCTCCAACGCTGTGAATCGCATGATCCGAGCTGAACTCCTCGGCGTTGAGTTCATCGCTGTGAACACCGACGCTCAAGCGCTGGTTAAGTCTCACGCTCCCACACGCATCCGTATTGGTGATGCGATCTCCCGTGGACTTGGTGCCGGCGGCGACTCTGTTGTTGGCGAGCGTGCCGCCCAAGAAGACCTTGAGAATCTCCGCAAGGCGCTTGATGGCTCAGACCTTGTCTTCGTTACCGCCGGTATGGGTGGTGGCACCGGCTCAGGCGCTGCCCCTGTTGTTGCGAAAGTGGCAAAGGATCTCGGTGCACTGACGATCGGCATCATCACCAAGCCCTTCGAGTTCGAAGGGAAGCGCCGTGCCGCAGTGGCGAACGCCGCCGCGGAGGAGCTGCGCAAGTACGTTGACACCATGATCGTCATCCCAAACGAGCGACTCCTCAACGTTGTGAGCCGCCAGACCTCAATGGAAGATTCGTTCCGCATCGCTGATGACGTGCTTCGACAGGCGGTACAGGGGGTCAGTGACGTCATCACCGTTCCTGGAATTATCAACCTGGACTTCGCCGATGTGCGCAGCATCATGAAGGACGCAGGATCTGCGTTGATGGGGATCGGCCGTGCTAGTGGTGAAAATCGCGCGCGCGCCGCAGCAGAGCTTGCGATCGCATCGCCACTCCTTGAGCTTGATATCGAGGGGGCAACAGGGGTGCTCGTCAACGTCGCCGCTTCATCCACCGTGACGTTGCATGAGGTGAACGAGGCGATCAACCACATCACCGAGCGCGCTGATCCAGAGGCGAACATCATCTTCGGCACCTCGCTCGATGAGACGCTCGCTGATGAGGTGCAGATCACCGTGATCGCTACTGGATTTGCTGGTAACGCACGAAGCCAGTCGGCGAGTGCCGCAAGCCTCCGCACCGAATTCCCGTTCGGCCGTGATGACGGAAGCGTGAACTGGAGCGCGTCGGCACCGAGTGCTGGCGCCTCAGCAACCCCTGCAGCGCCATACGCAACACCTGCCCAGGCAGCGCCTGCGCCTTCCTGGACGCCGAGCACGCACCCAGCCGTCTCACAGGAGCCGATCGCGGCGCATTTGGAAGGTGAGGGGATTAGCCCCGCCCCAGTTGCTGGTGATGAGTTGGAGATCCCTGCCTTCCTTCGCCGCCGCTCCTAATCCCGTAGATGTCACAGCTTGCTGAACAGTTAGCGTCGCTCCACGCCCGCGTTCGCGCCGCCGAACAGCGCGCCAACCGCCCAGCGGGAGGTGTTGAACTGCTCGCCGTCACCAAGGGTGTCTCCGCCGAGCGTATCGCCGAGGCGATCGATGCTGGGCAGCGTGCCTTCGGCGAGAATCGCGTCCAAGAGTTGGAGGAGAAGCGCGCGGCAGTTGCCCAACAGCGCCCCGGCGTTCAGGTGCGCTGGGATCTGATTGGTCCACTGCAGAGTAATAAGGTGCGTCGAGCCCTCGCCGCCGCCGATCGCATCAGTTCGGTTGATCGTGTTGAGCTCCTTGCGCGCATTACAGAACTTGGCGGAGCAGATGCTGCTCCGCGCCAGGTCCTCCTCCAAGTAAACATTGATGAAGATCCGGCAAAGTCTGGCTTCACGCCAGATGCGCTCCGGGCAGCCCTGCCAGAGATCGCCGCCGTCCTCAACGGCACGCCGTTCACCATTGAGGGGCTGCTCACCGTTGGCCGCCTCACGAACGACGCTGCCGAGGCACGGAGCACCTTCTCCTCTTTCGTCGCCTTCTCGCACGACCTTCGCGCGGCCGCCTCGGCGCAGGGGCTGCAGATTGGGCCGATCATCTCTGCGGGGATGAGTGGCGACTTTGAGGTCGCAATTGAGGAGGGGGCGACGCAGGTGCGCCTTGGCAGCGCACTCTTCGGGGCGCGCGGGTAGGCTTTCGCTATGGGATTTACGCCGCAACTCGCCGCTGACCTCGTCCTCCAGACGCTCTGGTTCGTTGTCCTTGGGCGCGTCCTGATCTCGTGGGTGGATCCGGCGGGGAGTGGCCGGATCGCGCGACTCCTCATTGAGTTGAGCGAGCCGATCCTTGGGCCAGTACGGCGGGTTCTCCCCGCGATGGGTGGCCTCGACTTATCACCACTCCTCGTGATGGTGCTGCTGCAGTTTCTGCGCGGCGCTCTCTGATTCCGCGAGGGGGATCAGGAGTCGTCTAGAATCCGCTCCTCGGGCGATTAGCTCAGTTGGTTAGAGCGCACGGTTCACATCCGTGAGGTCACTGGTTCGAGTCCAGTATCGCCCACCACGCGCAGTTACTGCTTCGCCATCCTCCGCAGCACGGCCGGCATGATGCCTCCCTGTCGGTAGGTCTCAAGCTCCATCGGCCCGTCGAGTCGGACGATCAGTTCAATCGCGCGTCGCTCGCCAGTTGCAGCATCTCCGGCGCCACTCTGCTCCACGTGCAGTTGGATGCGCCCGCGCGGACTGACTGTGGCAAGCCCTTGCAGCGTGAAGCGCTCACGTCCGGTGAGAGCGTGGCTTGTCGCGCTCTCACCTGGTAGGAACTGCAACGGCAGGATGCCCATCCCGATCAGGTTGGAGCGATGGATGCGCTCATATGATTCGGCGATGACGGCGCGGACTCCGAGCATTTGCGTCCCCTTCGCCGCCCAGTCACGACTGGAGCCGGAGCCGTACTCCTTCCCTGCAATGATCACCAGTGGCGTGGCGCTCTCTGCATAACGCGCGGCGGCATCGGCAACGGCGAGCAGTTCGCCGCTCGGTAGGTGGCTCGTGATCGGTCCCTCCTTGCCATCCGCGAGTGCATTGCGGAGCCGGATGTTTGCAAAGGTGCCGCGCATCATCACCTGGTCATGGCCACGTCGTGCGCCGTACGAATTGAAGTCGCCAACGCTGACCCCGCGCTCAATCATCCATCGTCCGGCGGGGGAGTCGGCGCGGATTGAACCGGCGGGAGAGATGTGGTCGGTGGTGACTGAGTCGCCGAGGAGGAGGAGGGCGCGCGCGTTGCTCACGTCGGTGATTGGCGCAGCCGTTGCGGGGATCCTCTCTGTGAAGGCGGGTCGCGCAATATAGGTTGAGGCGGGATCCCAGGCGTAGGTGCGACCGGTTGGCACGCTGAGTCCCTGCCATCGCGCATCGCCGGCGAAGAGATCGGCGTAGCTACTGCGATAGAGCGAGGCGTCGGCCGCCTTCGCCACGGCGGCTGCGATCTCTTCGTCGCTCGGCCAGATGTCACGCAAGAAGACTGCGGCGCCGTTGCGATCGTTGCCGATCGGATCCACGTCAAGGTTTGTCACCACGTTGCCAGCGAGCGCGAGCGCTACAACCAGTGGCGGTGAAGCGAGATATGCCGCGCGCACGGCGGGGTGAATACGCCCCTCAAAGTTTCGATTCCCCGAAAGCACCGCGGCAACGAGAAGATCTTCACGCTCGACGGTGACGGCGATCTCGCTCTCCAACGGCCCAGAGTTCCCGATGCAGGTGGTGCAGCCGTAGCCGGCAACGTTGAAGCCGAGCGCCGCGAGTGGTTCAAGTAGGCCTGCGCGCTCAAGGTAGGCGGTGACGACGCGTGATCCAGGTGCGAGGCTCGTCTTCACCCAGGCTGGGACCTGCATACCTCGGGCCACTGCGTTCCTTGCGAGGAGGCCTGAGGCGATCATGACCGATGGGTTCGAGGTGTTGGTGCAGGAGGTGATCGCTGCGATCGCCACCGCACCATCACGCATCGTGGTTCCACCTATCGTGGCGCTGTGCGCCTTTGATCCGGCGCGATCAGCGTATGTTCGTTCAAACCCCGCACCAAGATCCGGGAGTGCGACACGATCTTGTGGTCGCTTCGGTCCTGCGAGCGAGGGGACGATCTCGTTGAGGCTGATCTCCACAACTTCGTCATAGAGCGGATCGTGTCCGCTGGTGCGCCAGAGCCCCTGTGCCTTTGCATAGGCCTCAACCAGTTCGATCTGCGCGCTTTCGCGACCGGTTACACGAAGGTAGTCGAGGGTGATCTGGTCGATTGGGAAGAGGGTGGTGGTGGCACCGAACTCTGGCGACATGTTGGCAATCGTTGCGCGGTCGGCGAGCGAGACGGTGGCGAGCCCATCGCCGAACGCCTCCACATACGCACCAACAACCCCGTGCGCGCGAAGCCGCTCGGTGACGGTAAGGACAAGGTCGGTGGCCGTGGTTCCAGATGGCAACTTGCCGGTGAGCTTGAGGCCGACGATCTTCGGGAGTGGCGAGAAGAGTGGTTCGCCGAGCAGTACCGCCTCTGCCTCAATGCCGCCGACACCGAAGCCGAGCACGCCGAGGCCTGAGATCATCGTGGTGTGGGAGTCGGTGCCGACGCAGGTGTCGGGGAAGGCGAGTGGTGCGCCATCAATCTCCTCAACGCGCACCACGGTGGCGAGGCTCTCAAGGTTGACCTGGTGCACGATTCCTGCGCCCGGCGGCACAACGCGGAAGCGATCGAAGGCCCCCTGCGCCCAACGGAGGAGCTGGTAGCGCTCCGCGTTGCGCTCATATTCGCGCGCAACGTTCTGCTCGAGCGCCTCCGGTGTTGCCCATCGGTCAATCTGCACGGAGTGATCGATGACGAGATCGGCGGGCACCTGTGGGTTGATGCGCTCCGGATCGATGCCGAGCTCGCGCGCCGCATCGCGCAGCGCGGCAAGGTCAACGACCGCTGGGACGCCAGTGAAATCCTGGAGGACAACGCGAGCAGGAGAGAAGGGGAGTTCGCGCTCATCGCCGGTTGCGGCCGCCGACGCGCCAGGCTTCCATGCGAGGTAAGCATCCACATCTTCTGGGCGCACAAATCCGTTCCCGGCACGTCGAGCCGCACCCTCAATGAGGATCTTCAGGATGACGGGGAGTCGCTCCCATGAGGTGGCCGGGGCTGGGAGCAGTTCGAGAGCAATGCGGTCGGGGAGGCCAGGGCCAAGGGGCTGGCGAAGCGACTTCACGTTAGACACCGCGCCCTCCTTCCCGGCTGCCACTCCACGTGCGGGGGAGCCTCATGTCGTAGCGTAGCGCGCTCACCCCCTCAGCGCCCTCGCGCTGACGGGACTACCATCGTCTCAATGAGAGGTGCCTATGGGCGCCTGACACGTAGGCGATGTGAGGAGCATGTATGGCACTCAGCAAGCGCATAGCCGTCTCCGCAGGAGGGCTCGTCATCCGTGCCGTGGGCGGACAGCCTGAGATTGTTGTTGGCCGCCGAAAGCGCGAGCGCGACGGCTACGTCTGGTCGCTCCCGAAGGGGACGCCGGAAGAGGGGGAGACCCGCGAGGAGACAGCGCTCCGTGAAGTTCGCGAGGAGTCTGGTCTTGAGGTGCGCATCCTCTCGTACTTCGATGCGATCTCGTACTCCTTTGTCCGCACCGGCGAGCGGATTGAGAAGACGGTGCACTACTACATCATGGAGGCGATTGGCGGCAGCTTTGAGCAGTACGACAAGGAGTTTGACGAGCTGCGCTGGGTGCGAATGGATGAAGCGGTTCGCCTCCTCGACTTCCAGACCGAGAGCGGACTCGTCCAGCGCGCCTACGACGCGCTCACGCGCGACTGATGCAGCGCACGGCGCTCTACGAGGAGCACCTGACACTCGGCGCACGGATGGTCGATTTTGCCGGCTGGGAGATGCCCGTCCAGTATGCGGGTGTGATTGAGGAGCACCGTGCCGTCCGCACGGGCGCTGGGCTCTTTGATCTTGGTCACATGGGCGAGATCCGCGTGAGCGGCCCTGCCGCAGGGGCAGCGCTTGACTACGCACTCGTCTCCACCCCGTCTGCGCTTCTGGTGGGACGAGCGCAGTACAGCATGATCGTCAACGAAGTGGGCGGGATCCTTGATGATCTCGTCGTCTATCGCATCGCCGATGAAGAGTGGCTCGTTGTTGCCAACGCATCGAACAGAGCGGTGGTTGCGGCGGCACTCCGTGAACGTGCGAGTGGATCCGCGACCGTTGTGGACGAGAGTGACAGCACCTCAATGATCGCCATCCAAGGGGTGACGAGCGCAGAGATCTTGGCTTCGCTCATTGCAGAAGAGGAGCGTGTGGCGTTCCACGCCCTACGGAACTACTCGGTCGCCACGATGCATCTTGAAGTTTCAGGGGCAGCGATCACCGCCCTCATTGCACGCACGGGATACACCGGTGAGGTTGGATATGAGATCTACGTTGAGAACGCCCACGCCGTTGCACTCTGGCGCGGACTGCTGGCTGCGGGTTCAACGATCTCAAACGGAACCCCGTTTCAGGCGATCGGACTTGGCGCGCGCGACACGCTCCGTTTAGAGGCGGGGATGCCGCTCTACGGGAACGAGTTGCGCGAGGAGCTGACACCGTTTGATGTTGGTCTCGGCAGGGTTGTGAAGCTTGATACGCCACGCAGGTTTGTTGGCGGAGAGGCGCTGACCGCACGTGCAGCGCGTGGCGAACGTTTTGGGCGCACCCTTGTCGGGATCCGTGTGACCGGCCGAGGGATCGCACGGCACGGATACGAGGTACGTCGGCCGGGCGGCGTCACGCTCGGACGAGTCACCTCAGGGACACACTCGCCGAGCCTTGGCTATCCAATCGCGCTCGCCGATCTTGATGCGGGGGCAGCTCCCTTTACGCCCGGTGAGCCGCTTGAGGTGCTCATTCGTGGGGAGGGCGTGGCTGCCGAGGTGACTGGCGTACCATTTATCTTGAAGCGATCAACAGAGGGACGAGCGCACGCTGCGCACCAGCAAGGGGGTTGAAGATGTCGTCACCAGCAGACCTTCGCTACTCAAAGGAGCATGAATGGGTCCGAGTGAGCGGTGACCGCGCCATCATCGGGATCACGTCGCATGCGGCGGGTGAGCTCGGCGATGTTGTCTTCGTTGATCTTCCGGCGGTTGGCTCAGACTTGAAGCAGTTTGCGGTGTTCGGTGCCATCGAATCGGTGAAGGCGGTGAGCGACCTCTTCAGCCCGATCTCTGGCAGCGTTCTGGCGCGTAACGAGAAGCTGTCGAGCGCCCCAGAGACGGTCAATGCAGATCCATATGGTGAGGGCTGGCTTCTTGAAGTCGCGCTCAGCAACACAGAGGAGCTCGCGGCACTCCTTGATGCCGCCGGATACGACCAGTTAACCGCATGAGCCGCGCGCTGCTCCTCCGTTTTACTGCAACGCTTCTGCTTGTCGCGTCAAGCGCGGGTTGTTCAGTGCTGAGCGCAGGAACCCTTCGCGTTGCAGTCACTGATGAGCCGCTTAATCTCAGCGCGGCGTATCTTGATGAGTCGTCTGCCCTCGTTGGAGGTCTCATTCAGGTTGGCCTCTATCGTCCCGATGCTGCGTTCCGCCCACAGCCCGTCTTGGCGGATGGTGCGCCGGAAATCTCTCCGGGCGGTACCAGCTGGAGCGTCAAGCTGAAGACTGGGCTCACCTTCCATGACGGCTCACTTCTCAACTCCGATGATGTTGCCTTTACGTATGAACTAGCAAAGAGCGGGCAGTGCCCCCTTGCTACCGACATCTGTGATCTCGTTCGGACGCGACTCGAGTCGGTTGAGGCGGATGGTGGACAGCGTGTGACGTTCCGTCTTATTGGTAGTTGGGCGCCGTGGGGTACACGTGGCCTGACCATTCCAATTCTGTCGAAGGCAGCTCTGGAGCGATCGCTTGATCGCTTCCGCGACAGCGTCAAAGAGGCCGATCGTAGCCTCATCACGTTGGCGCGCGAGAACCTGGTGGCCGAGCTTGACGCAACCTCCTGCGGGGCCGTTAGGGCGACCGCCTGTGAATATGCGCCGCTGATTCCGCAACTTGAACGCACGTTGAGCCAAGCTGGCCTCTCACTTCCAGATCCGCGCATCTTCCCTGCGCTGAACGGAGGCGCTCAGGGTGGTGGGTCACGCAATGAGGAGGCGTATGCGAAGGATCTATTTGGTCGTCTGACGCGACTAGAGTCGTACCTCCTTGCACCCGTTGAGAGTCAGCTTGAGGTGGCCTATCCGCTGCTCGATGCGCAACTGATCCCGATTGGCGCCGGTCCGTATAAGTTCACGGAGCGGACCCCCGGGGAGCGCCTCTCTCTTGAGAGCTTCAGTAGATTCGCCCTGGGAGCGCCGGCAATGAAGCGTGTTGTGGTTACGAGGTATGCGACCCAGGCTTCTGCGATCAGCGCCTTTCAGTCCTCGCAAGTTGACTGGATCCCGAATCTCAGTGCGGCGAGCGTTGCAGGCCTGCAGGTGCGCAGTGACGCGAAGATGCTGAAGGCCCCTTCATCCCGTGGGTATACTTTCCTTGCATTCAACATGCGACCGGGACGACCATTCGCCGATGCGATCGTGCGTACTGCGTTGAGCACCTGTGTCAACCTTCCCGCGATTATCAGCGAGGCGGCGGGAGATAGTGGGATTCCAATCAGTAGCACCGTTGCGCCGAACTCGTGGGCGGTGCAATTGCCAGCACCTCCTGAGGCGGTTCGCAATACTGCGGGGGCTCGAGCTTCCCTCCTTGCAGACGGGTGGAGTGAAGAGAGCGATGGAGTCTTCGCCAGGCTCGGGAGTCGACTTGAGGCAACCATCCTTGTGCGTGATGGGCAGAGCGCACGGACCAGCGCAGCGCAGCTGATTGCGGACCAGGCGGCAGAATGCGGCTTCTCCCTGACGGTCTCCGCAGAGGCCTATACGAGTGAGATCCTTCCAAGGCTGCGCTACCCGAACGATTTTGATGCGTACATCGGTAGCTGGCAGTGGAGCCTTGACCCTGACGACACTGATATTTTCAGCTCTGCAGCCTGCCCAACCGAGGAGTCACCAGCAGGAAAGAACTTCGTCTGCTGGCAGAGTGGAAGCGCGGACAGTCTCTTGCGCCAAGGGCTGGGCTCTGCAAGCGAGAGTGCGCGCGCTCCTCTCTACGCTGAGTTCCAAACGCTTCGACGGAGTGAACGGCCATACTTGCTCCTCTGGGCTGACGCTGGTTATACTTTGCTCTCCAGTGGCATCAGCTGGCCAACAGAGGAGAGCGACGTCAGCAGTCCTCTCTATGCATGGTCAATTGAGGCTTGGAGCAACTGAGCACAGCGCATGAGGAGGCTCGAATGAGTGGTGCTAGCGCGGTACAGATTCCAAGCGAGCTAGACATTGACCTGGAGGTCGTGCGAGTCGTCTGCCGCACCTTCATCCAGGAGCAGTTCAAGACGATCGGCGCGAAGCACGCAATCCTTGGGCTTTCCGGAGGCATTGACTCAGCGCTTGTGGGCTTCCTGACGGCGGATGCGCTCGGCGCGGATCGACTTCGCACCTACATCCTGCCGTACCGAACCTCTGCACCAACATCTCGTGCTGATGCACTCGCAGTCGCCGCAGCCCTCGGCTGTAGCGTTGAAGAGATCGAGATCAGCCCGGCACTCGACGCCGTGGAGGCGGCTTTGCCATCTGGCGCTGAGTTCAGCCCGATTCGTCGCGGCAACATCGCCGCACGTCTCCGCATGATCACCCTGTACGACCAGTCTGCACGCTACGACGGTCTGGTGATGGGGACGGGGAATAAGTCAGAGGCGATGATCGGGTACACCACGCTTCATGGTGATGCTGCGTGCGCCATCAATCCGATTGGCGATCTCTACAAGAGCCAGGTTCGCGCGCTTGCCGCACACCTTGGCGTTCCTGAAGCGATCCTCACCAAGGCGCCGAGCGCCGACCTCTGGCCAGGTCAGACCGACGAAGGGGAGGGCGGCTTTGACTATCCAACGCTGGACCGGATCCTCTTCCGCCTCGTAGACCAGAAGAAGAGTGCCGCTGCAGTAGTTGCTGACGGCTTTGATGCTGAGTTTGTGGCGAAGGTGCAGGGGATGATGGCGCGCTCGCAGTTTAAGCGCGAGATGCCACCCTTCCCGAAGATCTCCGCGTAGCGCCGCCGCTCGCGGCCAAGCTGAGATTGAGATGAGTGATGCGCGCGGGGGTGGTGCAACGCCTGGCGCGCTTCATATCGTCGCAACGCCGATCGGAAATCTCGCCGACCTCTCTCCTCGTGCTATCGCGGTGTTGCGAGAGGTGCGCGCCATCATCGCGGAAGATTCACGTGTTGCGCGCGTGCTCCTTTCATCAATCGACGTCACCAGCGAGCTGATCTCGCTGCCAGGATTTGACGAAGTGGACCGGACCCTGCCGCTCATTGAACGCCTACAGCGAGGAGATGCGCTGGCGCTGATTAGTGATGCCGGTACTCCACTCATTAGCGATCCTGGCCAACACCTTGTGCGCACGGCGATCGCCGCCGGTATTCGGGTGATACCGATTCCTGGTGCCTCCGCCGTTCTCGCCGCCCTTGTCGCCTCTGGCGTTGCCGGTGCGCGATGGAGCTTTGAAGGTTTCCTTCCGCGCGGCGGGACTGATCGTCGCCGTGTGATCGGCGCGATTGCTGCCGATGAACGAGCGACAGTGATCTACGAAGCGGGTGGCCGCGTCCTTGAGACGCTCCGTGATCTTGCCAGCGCATGTGGTGGCACTCGAAGTGTTGCGCTCTGTCGCGAGTTGACCAAACTGCATGAAGAGGTGCGACGCGGAAGCCTAGAAGAGGTTGCGTTCGCCGTTGAGCGCGGCGAAGTTGATGGTCGCGGCGAGTTTGTCATTGTGCTTGGCGAGACGAGCGCGGTTGCTGAGTCCACAGATGCGGGTGGCGCATACCCCGCTGCACTTGCTGCGGTTGAGGAGCGGGTTGCCGCTGGTGCATCACGAAGCGATGCGATACGGAGCATTGCAGCAGAGTGGGGGCTTGAGCGGCGCCGCCTCTGGGCGGCTGCGCATGAGGACGCGACCGAGGGTGGCGAACCGCTCGGTCGCACCGACGACTAGGAGCGCGCTGGCGCGATCTCTTCGCCGTACTCTGCCTCTCCGAGATCAGTTGGCTCCGCACCATCTGCTACCGGATCCGCGCTCTGCGGCTTCGGACCGAGGAACTCGAGTCTGTTGACAATGACCTCCGTCATCCAGCGCCGCGATCCTTCGCTCTCCCACTCGTGCGTCTTCAGTCGGCCGTCGATGGAGACGAGCGAGCCCGCCTGTAGGTGGGCCGCCGCAATCTCAGCGAGCTTCTCCCAGAAGACGAGGCGGTGAAACTCGGTGCGCTCCTCTCCGCCTCGGAAGTCGTGGCTGGCCAGACTCCCCACCGCAACCTTGCTTCCAGACGGGAGTGACTTAATCTCGACCGGCTTGGTCATCCGACCCGCCAGCATCACCTTGTTCATGTGAGCTCCTCTCCCGGCACCGCCCCCAAGGTCCCTCCCTGGGCTTCGGCCGCACCGTCTTAGGCGAGGGTGCCCCTCGCCGCGTACGGCGGGCGTATCGTGTGCGACACTCCAACGCGATGCGGTACTACCTAACTACGGCCATCGCCTACGCAAACAACAAGCCCGGCCTGCACACGCTCTATGAGGTGATCGGGGCGGATGTGATCGCGCGTTGGCGTCGCATGGGGGGCGACGAGGTGCGCTTCCTGACCGGTACCGATGAGTATTCGGTCAACATCGCCGCGCGTGCAGAGGAGGAGGGGCTCAGCCCGAAGGCGTTCGTTGACAAAAACGTCGCCCTCTTCCAGGAGAGCGAGTCGCTCCTCCTCATCACCCCAGATCGTTTCATTCGCACCACCGATGCCGATCACACGCTCGCAGCTCAGGAGATGGTGCGCCGCTCATTCGCCGCTGGCGACATCTATCTCGGCACATATGAGGGCTGGTACTGCCCCAACGAAGGATTCCGCGCTGAAGGTGATGTGGTGAAAGAGGGGGGCGAGAGCGTCTGCCCGAATCATCCCGGCGTGCCGCTGCAGTGGCTCAAGGAGCGGAACTGGTTCTTCCGACTGAGCGCCTACCAGGAGCGACTTGAGGCCTGGCTGATGCAAGATCCGTCGCCGGTGCAGCCTGAGTACCGCCGCAACGAGATGCTCGGATTTATTCGGCAGGGTCTTGAAGACTTCTCCATCAGTCGTGAGGGTGCAACCTGGGGAATTCCCTTCCCGATTCGCGAGGACGGGAGCAGCGCGCTGAACGCAGACGGCAGCGGCGATCCGACCGCTGGAACGATCTATGTCTGGTATGACGCGCTCATCAACTATCTCACTGGTGCCGGCTTCCCAGCGGATCCGAACGGTGCGCCGTGGTGGCCAGCTGATCTGCACATTATCGGCAAGGACATCAATCGATTCCACTCTGTCTTCTGGCCGGCGATGCTCTGGAGTGCGGGCCTTGAGGCGCCGAAGCGCATCTGGGTGCACGGCTGGCTCCTCTCCAGCGGTGAGCGGATGAGTAAGAGCCGCGGCAACTTCCTGGATCCGAATAGCGCCGTTGCGGCGCTCGGCGCCGATGGTGCGCGCTTTGTTGCGCTGCGCGAGATTCCGTTTGACGGCGATGGTGAGGTGAGCTGGGACTCAATCATCCGTCGCTACAACTCGGAGCTCGCGAACGACTTCGGAAATCTCGTGAACCGTGCAACAACCATGGCGAGTCGCGCGTTTGGTACCGAGACCCCAGCACCGCGTGCGGCGACAGCGGCGCCGCTTGCGACCGAGTGGGAGTCGGCGCGAAAAAAGAGTGAGGCGGCGATGGAGGGGCTCGCGCTCCACCATTGGATCGGCGCCCTCTGGGAGTTCGTTGGTGCGGCGAATCGGTTCGTTGATGCGGAGAAGCCGTGGGAGTTGGCGAAGGCGGCGAAGGGTGGAGATGAGGCGGCGCGCGAGCAACTCGCCGGCGTCCTTGGCGACCTTCTTGAGGCCTGTCGACTCGTTGCGCTCTATGCGGCGCCTGTAATCCCTGAGACGGCGGAGAAGATCTGGGTGCTTCTCGGTCACCCGTGGCCGTATGACGCCGCTGGTCACGGGAGCCAGACACGCGCGGCACTCGGAGGGTGGGGGAGCGTTGCCGCAACAGGGGCACTCGGCGAGCCGGTCCCACTCTTCCCGCGACTTGAGACAGATGAGCAGCCGACCTCCGCTGACTGACGCGCACGGCCACCTGCAGGCCGATCGCTTTGATGTCGATCGTGACGAAGTGATCGCGCGCCTGCGTGCCGCCGGCATGACGCGCCTCCTCATCCCGTCATGGAGCGTTGCGAGTTCACAGGGCGCGGTGGAGATTGCGCGTGAGCACGACTGGATGGATGCGGCGATCGGGATCCATCCGCACCACGCCACAGATGAGGCGAGTCAGCGTGCCGCCCTTTTGGCGCGTGCCGCTGAGCCCGAGATCGTGGCGATCGGAGAGACAGGGATCGATACAAAGCGCAACTACGCGTCACTCACAGATCAGATCGCAAACTTTGAGGCGCACATTGAGGTTGCCGTGCAGCTTGGGAAGCCGCTCATCCTGCACTGCCGCTCAGCGGGGGACGGCGACGATGCCCAGCGCCAGCTGATCAAGACACTCAAAGAGTCGCCGATTGGCGCGCCGGGCGGCGCCGCCGCGTTTGGCGGGAGGGCGCCGCTTATCTTGCACAGCGCGTCGGGGAGTCAGGGCTACATTGAGGATGGGCTCGCACTCGGCGGGCTCATCTCCATCTCGGGGCTCGTCTTCCGTCCTGAGGAGCGCGCCACGGCGGAGTGGATTCGAGCGGTTCCGGCCGACCGGCTACTGACGGAGACCGATGCACCGTGGCTGACAATGCCTGGCGCCCCCGATCCAAGTCGCAATGAGCCGGCGAATGTCGCCTTCACGTTGGCCTGGATCGCTGAGCGTCGTGGCGAAGCGGTGGACGATCTCGCGGCGGCGATCAGTGCCACCTACGACCGCGCCTTTCCTCGTCAGCGGCCACGCTCAGACTGAGCGTGGTGTTGGCACTCGGCAAGGGAGAGTGCTAACATCGAAGCAAGCGCACGAGCAGTGCGCGCTGTGAAC
Source organism: Chloroflexota bacterium (assembly GCA_026389555.1). Taxonomy (GTDB): domain Bacteria; phylum Chloroflexota; class Limnocylindria; order Limnocylindrales; family Limnocylindraceae; genus Limnocylindrus. The sequence continues at coordinate 24,224 of JAPLHQ010000074.1, read as the reverse complement.
ATTGCAGCGGGCGAGCGCCACGCTGCTTAGCAGGAGGTCAAACACCATGGCGAAGAAGGCATCACTCCGACCCCTCGGCGACCGAGTCGTCGTCAAGCCGGTCCCGCGCGACGAGAAGACGGCGAGCGGCATCATCCTTCCAGACACGGCGCAGGAGAAGCCACAAGAGGGCGAAGTCGTCTCCGTTGGTCCAGGCCGCATCCTTGATGACGGGAAGCGTGAGCCGATCGACGTGAAGGTGGGGGATCGCGTCCTCCATGCGAAGTACGCCGGCACCGAGTTCAAGCTCGACGGCGCCGAGTATCTGATCGTCGGCGCGAAGGATATCCTCGCGATCGTCGAATAACTGAGTTATTCAGCAGTAGTAAGTAGAGCAAGAAAGTAGAGGGGCAGAATGGCAAAGCAGGTTGTATTTGACGAGGCGGCACGTCGCGCGCTCAAGCGCGGGATCGACAAGCTCGCCGACACGGTAAAGGTCACGATCGGCCCAAAGGGTCGCAACGTGGTGCTAGACAAGAAGTTCGGCGCACCAACCATCACCAATGACGGTGTGACCATTGCACGCGACATTGAGTTGGAAGATCACTTTGAGAACATGGGCGCGCAGCTGCTCAAGGAAGTTGCCACCAAGACGGACGATGTTGCCGGTGACGGCACCACCACCGCGGTGGTGCTCGGTCAGGCGCTCGTCACTGAGGGCCTTCGCAACGTTGCCGCGGGTGCAAACCCAATGGTGATCAAGCGCGGACTCGACAAGGCGGTCGCCGCCGTTGTTGCAGAGATCAAGGCGCACTCCCGCAAGGTGGAGACACGTGAGCAGATCGCCGCGGTTGCCTCCATCTCCGCCGCAGACCCAAGCGTTGGCGAGCTGATCGCTGAAGTGATGGGGAAGGTCGGCAAGGATGGCGTGATCACCGTTGAGGAGGGCCAGTCGCTCGGCCTCGACAAGGAGTACACGGAGGGGATGCAGTTCGATCGCGGTTACATCTCCGCGTACTTCGTTACCAATGCAGATCGTATGGAGGCGCAGCTGGACAACCCAGCGATCCTCATCACCGACAAGAAGATCTCAGCGGTGCAGGATGCACTGCCAGCGCTTGAGAAGGCGGTTGGCACCGGTCGACCGCTCCTGATCGTTGCGGAAGATGTTGACGGCGAGGCACTCGCCACGCTCGTGGTGAATAAGATCCGCGGCACCGTGCAGGTGCTTGCGGTGAAGGCGCCAGGTTTTGGTGACCGACGCAAGGAGATGCTCCGCGACATTGCGGTGCTCACTGGCGGCACGGTGATCTCAGAAGAGGTCGGCCGAAAGCTCGATAGCGTGACTGCCGAGGATCTCGGCTCCGCACGCCGCGTTGTCTCGTCAAAGGACAACACCACCATCGTGGATGGCTCGGGCAAGCCGGCCGAGATCAAGGCGCGCATGGCGCAGATCAAGGCCCAGATTGAAGAGACCACCTCGGACTACGACAAGGAGAAGCTCCAGGAGCGTCTCGCCAAGCTCTCCGGCGGCGTCGCCGTGATCAAGGTGGGTGCCGCTACCGAGGTGGAGCTTAAAGAGAAGAAGCACCGCATTGAAGATGCGCTCTCAACGACTCGAGCGGCCGTTGAAGAGGGGATCGTCGCTGGCGGTGGCACCACGCTCCTTCAGGCGCGTGCATCACTCGACAAGTTGAAGCTTGAGGGTGACGAGCAGGTTGGCGTTGACATCGTTCGACGCGCACTTGAAGCGCCAGCCCGACAGATCGCTGAGAACGCGGGCGCCCGAGGCGACGTGGTGATTGAGGCGATCCTGAAGGCGAAGCGTGGCACCGGCTTCGATGCCGCCACTGACACGATGGTCGACATGTTTGAGAAGGGGATCGTGGACGCCGCAAAGGTGACCCGCTCCGCTCTTCAGAACGCAGCGTCCGTTGCGGCAATGGTGCTGACCACAGAGGCTGTGGTGAGCGACATCCCAGAGAAGAAGGAGGCAGCGGCCCCTGGTGGTCACAGCCACGGGGGGGAGATGGACTTCTAGTCGCTGATCGTTTCGCAGATCTGCGAGGGCCCCCAGCCGTGCTGGGAGCCCTCGCGCTATCTCCGCCCGCTTCTGGCCTGTGGGGCGTTGGGGGCGCGCCGAGACTGGCGCGTGAGGTGTGGGCGGTAGAATCAACCGGTGAGCCTCCCCTCAGATCCCACCGCTGACGCCCCGCTGCAAACCACCCCCACGCGCCATCGCGTGGCCGAGGGCGAGGCGGCGGTAGCGGTCGAGACGCGCATCCTTGGCCCACTCAACGAGGTACAGCGCCGTGCCGTCACCACCACGAAGGGACCGCTCCTGGTTCTGGCAGGCGCCGGCTCAGGGAAGACGCGCGTCATCACGCATCGAATCGCCTGGCTGATTGATCACGAAGGGGTGGCGCCGTGGCGCATCTTGGCGGTGACCTTTACAAACAAGGCGGCGGCAGAGATGCGCGATCGCCTGGAGGGGATGATCGGCCAGCGTGCACGTGACGTTGCGATGGGAACCTTCCACAGCCTCTGCGTCCGCATGTTGCGACGCGATGGTGAGGCGATCGGCCTGCCAAAAGAGTTTGCGATCTACGACGCAGACGACCAAGCACGCGTGATCAAGGGCTTCCTGAAAGAGGACGATCTCCCCGCTACTGGCTCAACGAAGCCGAGCCTGATCCTCGGCGCGATTAGTCGCGCCAAGAACGATGGCCTCACCCCCGACCAGATGGAGGACCAGGCGGTGACGCACCATGAGCGCCTCATTGCCGGCTTTGCGCGCCGTTACGCGAAAGAGCTGAAGCGCCTCGATGCGCTCGACTTTGACGATCTCCTCATCGAAGGGCTCCGCCTACTTCAGGAGGCACCGGCGGTCGCCGAGCGTTATCGCACCAAGTGGGAGTACCTGCACGTGGATGAGTATCAGGACACGAACCGCATTCAATACGCCTGGATTCGCGAGCTCGCTGCGGGGCACGGCAATCTCTGCGTGGTTGGAGATGACGATCAGTCCATCTACTCCTGGCGTGGTGCAGATATTCGCAACATTTTGGACTTTGAGCGTGACTGGCCGAAGGCGGAGGTGATCGCGCTCGAGCAGAACTACCGCTCCACGCAGTCGATCTTGGATGCGGCACACGGGGTCGTCTCCAACAATCTCGGTCGCAAGGCGAAGAAGCTCTGGACTGATCAGTCCGGTGGGCTCCCGATTCCCGTGTACGGGGGCTTTGATCAAGAGGATGAGGCGGCATGGATTGTGCGCCGCATTGAAGAGCATGCGGTACCGCGGAAGCCGAAGCGCGGGGAGACGGCAGAGGTACCAGAGGCGCTCGGTGGGATTGCCATTCTCTACCGAACTAATGCGCAGTCACGCGCCATTGAAGAGGCGCTCCTGCGCGCATCAATTCCGTACCAGCTGATCGGTGGCACGCGTTTCTATCAGCGCCGCGAGGTGAAGGATGCGCTCGCCTGGCTGCGCGTCTTGCGCAGTGATACCGACCGGATCTCATATGAGCGCATCATCAACGTGCCACCGCGCGGGATTGGCGAGAAGACGGTGGACCTCCTGCGCGCCGCCGCTGCGCCACACCCTGATGCGCCAGATGGGATCCCATTCGGACTCGTGATCGCCGCCGCAGGGCGTGGCGAGGTGGCGGGCATCTCTTCGCGTGCGCGCACCGCGCTCGCTGGCGTTGCCGATCTGATCGCACGCCTTCGTTCACGACTGACGCTGATCCATCTCCCTGAGCTACTTGACGCGGTTTATAGCGAGACGGGCCTCCGCGCGCACCTTGCGTCCGAGGGGGTGGAGGGGGAGGAGCGCTGGGCGAACCTGCTGGAGTTGCGCGGCATCGCGGGGCGCTTCCTTGAGCTCGAACCACTCGACGCGCTCGATCGATTCATTGAAGAGACGGCGCTCGTTGCGGACCAGGATTCGTTGGAGGAGGGGACCGAGCGCGTCACGCTGATTACGCTGCACGCGGCGAAGGGGCTCGAGTGGCCGACCGTCTTCATCTCAGGGCTTGTTGAGGGGCTCTTCCCGCACAGTCGCGCGCTGATGGACGAAGAGCAGATGGAGGAGGAGCGTCGCCTCTGCTACGTCGGCATTACACGCGCAAAGCGGCGCCTGACGTTGAGTTATGCGATTCGACGCGGTTGGGGTGACGGTGACGGTGTGCCATCGCGCTTCCTTGCGGAGATTCCAGAGGAGCTGCTCGAGGTTGCAAACGATGAAGATCCACGCTCGGGTGGGGCGACACGATTCGGTCGCGGCGTTCCAGGATTCCGTTCCGCGCGGGCTGGATTCGCTGGTGGCGAGTCGTGGCCGAGCCGTGACCTTGAGGCGCGGCGACGCGCGTATGGAGCCGGGGCGCGTTCAGGGTCACTCCGTCTGCCAGGGGAGGGTGACGGATTTGATGAGGGCGTTGATGACGCTGGCGACGATCCAGACCACGACGGCGCACCGATGACGCGACCTATTGGCCGCATCCCACCATGGGCGAACGGGCGACGGCTAGAACCTAGCGTTCACGAGAGCGATACAACCGCGGCACTCCCTGAGCGTCGCACGACGCCAGCACGCGTTCGTATCCCTGGAGAGCGCTACTTCCGCGACGGCGATCGTGTGCAACATCCCCGCTTCGGGAGTGGCATCGTGGTCACCTCTAAACTGACGCGTAGCGATGAAGAGGTGACGATCGCCTTCGTTGGCGTCGGCGTGAAGACGCTCGCCGCGAGCATCGCCGGATTGGAGATCGTCTGATGGCGAAGGTGACGGCAGCCGTCGCGAAGCGACACGCAGAACTTGTGGCGCAGATCAACGCCGCCGACCGTGACTACTACGTTGCCGACGCACCGCGCATGCCAGACGCCGCATACGACGCACTCCGCCGTGACCTGGAGCAGCTTGAGGTGGAGCACCCTGAACTCCAGACACCAGATTCACCAACGCAGCGCGTCGGTCCACGAGAGAGCGGCGGGCAACTCGGCGAGGTGCGCCATGAGCGCCCGATGCTCAGCCTCTCCAACGCCTTCTCGCCAGAAGAGGTTGCCGCCTTTGTGGCGAGCGCCACGAAGGGGCTTGGTGGGCGCGAACCAGAACTCGTTGCTGAGCTGAAGATTGACGGTCTCGCGATCAGCCTGCGCTACGAGCGTGGCCTCCTGACGCGCGCGGCAACACGTGGCGATGGTTCAACGGGTGAAGACGTGACGGCGAACGTGCGCACAATCAGCGTGATCCCGCAGCAACTGAGCGAACCGATTGACGCCGAGGTGCGCGGTGAGGTCTACATGCCGAAGGAGGCATTCGCTGCGCTGAACGTGGCGCGCGAAGAGGAGGGGCTGCAGCTCTACGCCAATCCGCGCAACTCGGCCGCCGGCTCGCTGCGACAGAAGGATTCCCGCATCACCGCAGAGCGAAAGCTCGCCTTCTTCGCCTATCAACTCTTTAGTGATCCACAGCCAGCGTCGCAGAGCGCCGCGCTCCAGAGGCTTCACGGGCTCGGCCTCCCAACCGAACGCAGCGCGCGCGCCGGCCTGAACGCCGCAGGCGCCGTCGCCTTCCTCGCCGAGTGGGAGGAGAAACGACACGCGCTCTCTTACGAGACGGACGGCGCAGTGCTCAAGGTGGATCGCGTGGAGGATCAGGAGCTGCTCGGCTTCATCTCACGCTCACCAAAGTGGGCGGTCGCCTACAAGTTTCCGCCAGAGCAGGTGACAACGACCTTGCTCAACATCTCCGTAGAGGTTGGACGAACCGGCTACTTGACGCCTGTCGCCGAGATGGAGCCGGTGCTGCTCGCCGGTTCAACGATTCGTCGCGCAACGCTGCACAACATCGACGAGATTCGGCGCAAGGACGTGCGCGTTGGCGACGTGGTGATCCTGCAGAAGGCGGGCGATGTGATCCCAGAGGTGGTACGGAGTCTCCCTGAAAAGCGGCGCGCCGTGCTGGACGAGTTCCAGATGCCGACGCGCTGCCCCTCATGCAACGGTGAGGTTGTGCGCGATGAGGTGCGGCACCGCTGCCCGAACCCGTGGTGCGAGGCGCAGGTCTTTGAGGGACTTCGTCACGCGGTCGGTCGTGGCGCGCTGGACATTGAGGGGCTCGGTGAGAAGCTGCTCCAACAGCTTGTTGACCGCGGCCGCGTGCGCCGTCTCGCCGACCTCTTCACGCTCACCGCGGACGATCTCGACGGCCTCGATCGCATGGGGAGCGTCGCGGCGAACGCGAAGAAGGGGAGTGCGAATCGTATTGACAACGTGCTCCGTGAACTTCAGCGCCGCAAGGAGCAGGAGCTCTGGCGCGTCCTTGTGGCACTCGGCATTCGCCATGTTGGCGAGACGACGGCGCGAGACCTTGCGCTGGAGCTCTCGCGACGTGTTGCCCCAGGTGGTGACTGGAGTCGCCGTGTCGCCGCTGCGCTTCGCGAGCTGACCGTGGAGGAACTCACGAGCGTGAGTGGTGTCGGTGCGGTCGTGGGCGAAAGCATCGTGAGCTACTTCGCCGATAGTGGCACTGGGAGCGCACTCAACGATCTGATTGAGGTTGGCGTGACGCTGAACCCAAGCGCCGTCGTTGTGGCATCGGGCGGAGGTGGACCGCTCAGCGGTGAGGTTGTGGTGGTGACTGGAACACTCGTGGTCTCAGGCCTCAGCCGTCGCGAAGCACAGGATCGGATCCGTGTCGCCGGCGGGGTCGTGGCGGACGCCATTACCTCCAAGACAACCCTCCTGGTGGCGGGGGAGAAGGCGGGGAGTAAGCGTGCCGATGCGGAGCGACTCGGCGTTCGCATCGTGGACGAGGCAGGCTTCCTCGCCCTTCTCGGGGCGTCTGCCGCGGGCGGGTAGGATTCCCGCATGAGCAAACTCACCCGCGCCGAGGTCGAGAAGGTCGCCGCCCTCGCGCGTCTCGGGCTGACGGGTGACGAGGTGGAGAAGTTGCAGGGCGACCTCAACCTGATTCTTGAGCAGTGGGCTCGCCTCGCCGAGGTGGACACGTCGAGCGTTCCTGCGAGCGCGCAGACGATCGTTCAGCCGATGCCGCTTCGCGACGATACGCCGCGCCCCTCCCTCTCTGTAGATGCGGCACTGCAGAACGCGCCATCACGGAGTGGCGACTTCGTTCGCGTCCAAGCGATCCTCAGCGAGGAGGCGGACGGATGAGTGCCGACCTTCGTCGCGCCACCGCTGCACAACTGCGTGCCGGATATTGCAGCGGTGAGTTCACGCCAGTAGAGGCGGTAGATGCGCTCCTTGTTGCGATCCAGCGCGAGGATACGGCGCTCGGCGCCTGGTTGCATCTTCGCGGTGATGAGGTGCGGAGAGAGGCGGCGGCCGCAGAGGTCACGTACGCGGCGGCACGCGCGTCCGGAGCAGCAGCGCTTGATGCGCTCCCACCACTCCTCGGTGTCCCTGTGGCGCTGAAAGATCTCGTCAACATGATTGGCACGCCAACAACCGCTGGCTCCAAGATCCTTGAGGGCTACGTCAGTCCGTATGACGCAACGATCGCCGCCAAGCTCAAGGCGGCCGGCGCACTGATCCTTGGAAAGACGAACATGGACGAGTTCGCGATGGGCTCCTCGACGGAGTTCAGTGCCTACAAGCGCACCGTTAATCCGTGGGATCGCGAACGCGTACCAGGAGGTTCGTCTGGGGGATCGGCATCAGCAGTGGCGGCACTACATGCGCCGCTCAGTATCGGCAGTGACACGGGGGGCTCAATTCGTCAGCCGGCGAGCCTTACAGGGATTACTGGGATGAAGCCAACGTACGGCCGTGTCTCGCGCTACGGGATTGTTGCGTTCGCCTCATCGCTTGATCAGATCGGGCCGTTCGCTCGTAGCGCACAAGATGTGGCACTTCTGCTTCACGCCATTGCAGGATCCGATCCGCGCGACGCGACAAGCTCCGTAACGCCAGTTGATGCCGCACTGCTCAAGCTCCCGCAAGGAGATCAGGCGGCGAGTGCACTGAAGGGGAAGCGCTTCGCCCTGCCGAAGGAGTACTTCGTGGCGGGGATGGAGCCTGGCGTTGAGGCGGCGGTGCGTGCCGCAGTTGCGGCGCTGCAGTCAGCGGGTGCGGTCATCGATGAGGTGAGCCTTCCAACCACAGAGCATGCGCTCGCCACGTACTACATCGTGGCCCCCGCCGAAGCCTCCGCGAATCTGGCGCGCTACGACGGGATTCGCTACGGCGCGTCAAAGCATGGTGGCGGCGATCTCCTCGACGGCTATCTCGCCACGCGGGGTCGTGGATTTGGCCCAGAGGTGCGCCGACGCATCATGCTCGGCACCTATGCGCTCTCCGCGGGTTTCTACGACGCCTACTACCTGAAGGCACAGAAGGTGCGCACCCTGATTGCCCGCGACTTTGATCGCATCTGGGCGGCGGGGTATGACGCGATCGTGGCACCGGCGAGCCCGTCGGTGGCGTGGAAGTTTGGCGCAAAGATGAGTGACCCTGTTGCTATGTATCTGGCTGACGCCTGCACGATCCCAACGAACATGGCGGGCCTCCCCGGGCTCAGTACTCCGTGCGGACTCTCGGAAGGGCTCCCCGTCGGCTTGCAACTGATCGGTGCACCGTGGAGCGAGGCGGGGCTTCTCTCAATCGCTGCAGGGTACGAGGCGCTCAGCGCCAACGCGTCGTGGCGCGACCAGGATCCCACCGACCTCGCTGCCCTTGGAGGTGCCGCATGAGCGACTTCGCACAGCGCACCCTCGCCGATCGCGTGCATGCGGTGCCACCATCCGGCATTCGCCGCTTCTTTGATATCGCCGCGCAGATGCAGGACGTCATCAGCCTCGGCGTTGGCGAGCCAGATTTTGATACGCCGAGCCACATCACCGAGGCGGCAATCAGCAGCTTGCGGGCCGGTCGCACGCACTACACGTCGAACTACGGGACGCCTGAGCTGCGCGCCGCCATTGCCGACAAGATCTTCGAGCGATCTGGGGTGCGCTACGACCCAGCGACCGAGATTGTGGTCACGATCGGCGCGTCCGAAGCGGTCGACCTCGCTATTCGCGGCACGATCAATCCGGGAGAGATCCTCATCCTTCCGGAGCCTTCATACGTTGCCTATCTCCCCGCCGTGATATTTGCTGGTGGCGAGGTGCGCTCAATTCCAACGAGTGCGGCAGATGGTTGGCGCCTGGATACCGCCGCGGTTGCTGCCGCGGCGCCAGGGGCGAAGGCGCTCTTCCTCGGCTATCCGGCGAATCCCACCGGCGCAACGCTCGATGAGGCAACGCGCGCCGAACTCGCACGCATTGCCGTAGCGCACGACCTGCTCGTGATCAGTGACGAGATCTACGACCGTCTCGTCTATGAGGGGCCAGAGCATCGCGCGATCTCTGCATACCCTGGGATGAAGGAGCGTACGATCCTGATCGGTGGCTTCTCAAAGTCGTACGCGATGACCGGGTGGCGTGTGGGCTTCCTCTGCGCGCCAGCGGAGATCATTGCGGGCCTCGTCAAGATTCATCAGTACGCGATCATGAGCGCGCCAACGCCGTCGCAAGACGCCGCACTTGAGGCGCTCCGCAACGGTGAGCCGGCGCTTGAAGAGATGCGTGCCGCATATGCGCGTCGTCGCAGTATCGTCCTGGATGGACTCGCCGCGCTGAAGCTGCCGACCGGCGCGCCGAAGGGTGCCTTCTACGCCTTCCCAGACATCTCATCGCTCGGCATCAGTGATGAGGAGTTCGCTGAGCGCCTCCTGCAAGAGGAGCGAGTTGCGGTGATTCCTGGTTCGGCATTTGGCGCAAGTGGTCGTGGTCATGTGCGCATCTGCTACGCGGTGTCAGAAGAGAAGCTGCGCGAAGCACTCGTCCGCATCGGACGCTTTGTCGCCTCACTGAAGGGGGCTGCCGTATGAGCTGGGAGGCGGTGATCGGTATTGAGATTCACGTGCAGTTGCGCACCGCGACCAAGATGTTCTGCCCCTGCGCGATCCCCGCAGAGGGTGACGCGCCAAACACGCGCACCTGCCCAACCTGCCTCGGCCTCCCAGGCGCCCTCCCTGTGCCAAACCGCACCGCCATCGAGAAGGTGCTCGCTGTGGGCGCCGCGATCGGTGCGAAGAGCCCTGCAACGACACGTTGGGATCGGAAGAACTACTTCTACCCAGACCTGCCGAAGGGTTACCAGATCAGCCAGCTTGATCTTCCTCTTGCGGAGCACGGCAGCATCCCTGTCACTACGAGCGCTGGCGCTGGCTCCGTCCGGATTCGACGCGCACACCTAGAGGAGGATACGGCGCGGCTGCGCCATGAGAAGGGGGCTGACGGCACGCGGGCGAGCCTCATCGATTACAACCGCTCTGGTGTCGCCCTCCTTGAGATCGTCACCGAGCCAGACATCCGAGATGGCGAGACGGCGCGCCGCTATGCAGAAGAGCTCCGCCTCCTCCTGCGCACGATCGGCGCGGCGGACGCTGAGATGGAGAACGGCCAGATGCGCGTGGAGGCGAACATCTCACTTCGACCATCAAGCGACGCGCCGTTCGGACTCCGCGTTGAGGTGAAGAACATGAACTCGTTCCGCTCTGTTGAGCGAGCGATCGCCTACGAGATGGCGCGCCAGGCTGAAGTGCTCGACGCTGGTGGCTCGATCACGCAAGAGACGCGTGGATGGGACGAGGGGAGTGAGACCACCTACACGATGCGTGCGAAGGAGGACTCGCACGACTACCGCTACTTCCCTGAGCCGGACCTCCCACCACTCGACATTGATCCCGCCTGGCTCGCAGCGATCGTTGCTGGACTCCCTGAGCTTCCTGGGACGCGCCGCGCTCGCTACGTTAGCGAGCTCGGGCTCACCGAATATGACGCGAGCGTCCTGGTTGCCGAGCCACGCGCCGCCGCCCTCTTTGAGGCGGCACGTGCCGCTCAGAAGGAGCTGGACGCGAAACTGCTTGCCAATTGGGTGAGCGGCGAATACCTCCGTGTGACGAAAGAGGGGGCGGCTGACCCAGATCCGGTCCAGTTTGCTGCGCTCGTCGCCGCGGTTGCGAGCAAGGAGATCAACGGCACCACTGCGAAGGCGCTCTTCGCCGAGATGATCACGACGCCGCTCAACATTCGTGAGGTGATCGCCTCACGTGGACTCGGCCAGATCAGTGACACTGGCGCACTAGAGAAGATCATTGCGGACGTGATCGCCGCAAACCCGCAAGCGATCGCCGACTGGAAGGCGGGGAAGCAGCAGGCGGTGAGCTTCCTCGTTGGTCAGGCGATGAAGGCGAGCAAGGGGCGTGGCGACGCGGCGCTCCTTGGCGAACTCATTCGCGCAGCACTCGATCGCTGAGATGCTCGATATCGTTCGCCTTGTCACCGGAGGCTTTGGGGTGGCTGGCCTCCTCTATCTCGCACGCCAGCTCCCACCACTGCTCACGCAGTATCAGCTCCATCAGACGCGTGTTGGCGGAGCGAAGCGCTATAGCGAGTGGCGCGGCGCGCCTGGCGCTGGTCCCGACGTTCTGGATCGCCTTGAGGGGCAGCTGATCGCTTCGCGGCTGAAGCGCCTCGCCGGCGTTGGCGTTGCCTCCATCGTTGGGATTGCGCTTGCCCTCTTTCCGCCGCTCCGCTAACTCCTTCGTTAGGCGTTCGGTGCTGAAATCTGGAGGCGCTGCACCTCGATCGCCGTGCAGCGATCTTGGACGAACGGGATGCCCGCCTCTGCGGCGAGCGCCGCAGCCTCTGGACTGATGATGCCGAGTTGCAACCAGATCGCACCTGCGCCAGCTGCGATCGCCTCCCGCGTCACGGCGGCGCAATCTTCTGGACGGCGAAAGACATCAACGAGGTCAATGCGTTCCCCGTTTGGAAGTGATGCTGCTGCGGCGGCAAGGTTCGGATAGCAGGGGAGTCCGGCAACTCCATCGGCCAGTGCGTTTGCGGCAGGGTTGACTGGGAGGATGCGCCAGCCAGCAGATTGAAGGGCGAGCAGGACGCCGTGCGAGGGGCGGTCAGGTTTCGGCGAGGCGCCAACCACAGCGATGGTGCGACTGCCGGCGAGGAGGTGGCGGAGCTGCTCGTTTGAGGCGGGTGGCACGCCGCCGCCCCCCTCTGCGGCGTCGATCGCCGCCCTGATCCTCGCTCGTTCGCGCTCGTCCATCGGCTAATCCTACGCGCTCGGTAGACTCCCCCCGTGAGCAAGAAGCCCGACTTCACCCATCTCCACGTCCACACCGAGTTCAGCCTGCTCGACGGCATGAGCAAGATCGATGCGCTCATGGACGAGACCAAGGCGCTCGGCATGGACTCCATCGCCATTACCGATCACGGTGCCCTTTATGGGACGGTGCAGTTTGTCCAGGCGGCAACCAAGCGTGGGATCAAGCCGATCATCGGCGTGGAGACGTATGTTGCGCGTCGTGGCATGGGCGACAAGGAGGGGAAGGCTGATCAGCAGCCCTTCCATCTCGTCTTGCTCGCCACGAACGCAGTTGGCTATCGCAACCTCTGCCGTCTCGTCACCGACGCGCACCTCGACGGCATGTACTACAAGCCGCGCATCGACCTTGATCACCTCGCGAAGTATTCCGAGGGACTGATCGGACTCTCCGGCTGCCTGAACGGTGAGATCGCGCGTGCCCTTGAGGTTGATGACTGGGAACATGCGCGTGCACTTGCGGGGCGCTACGGCGACATCTTCGGCAAGGAGCGCTTCTACTTGGAAGTACAGGATCACGGCCTCCCGGAGCAGAAGCGACTGAACGAGCAACTCTTCAAGCTCGCACCTGAGGTTGGACTCCCACTCGTCCTGACGAACGATCTTCACTACGTCCGTGCGCAGCAGCGAGAGGCGCATGACGTTCTCCTCTGTATCGGCACCGCAAGCAACCTTGAGACGCCTGGTCGCATGCGCTTTAACAGTGGTGAGTTTTACCTGAAGTCGCCTGCGCAGATGGCGTCGCTCTTCCCTGATCGCCCGGATCTGCTGCTCAATACGCGCGCCATCAGCGAAGCGGTCGACTTCAAGTTGACGCTCGGACAGCCGCGCATGCCAGACGTGGAGGTGCCGAAGGGCGAAACAGTTGAGAGCTGGTTGCGCAAGGAGGCAGAGCGCGGACTGCTGCGCCGCTACGGGACACCGTCTGCCGCGGCACGCGATCGGCTTGAGTACGAGCTCGGCGTGATCTTGAAGATGGGCTACGGCGCTTACTTCCTGATTGTTGCCGATTTCGTTCGATTCGCACGCGAGCAGGGGATCGCCACCACCTGCCGAGGGAGCGCACCAGGTTCCATCGTGACCTACGCGCTCGGCATCACGCCGGTTGATCCGTTGCACTACGACCTCCCGTTTGAGCGCTTCCTGAACGAGGACCGCGTGACGATGCCAGATATTGATATCGACTTTGAGGATGGTCGTCGCGAAGAGGTGATTCGCTACGTTGCGCAGAAGTACGGCGAGAGCCAGGTGGCGCAGATCATCACCTTCGGCACGATGGCGGCACGCGCCGCGATCCGTGATGTCGGTCGCGTCCTGGGGAAGAGCTATGGCGATGTTGACCGCCTGGCGAAGGCGGTTCCAGACAAGCTCGGCACAACGCTCAGCCAGGCGCGCAAGGACTCCGACTTCAAGGCGCTCGCTGAGAGCTCAGACTATGCGCCACTCGTGAACCTGGCCGAACAGCTTGAAGGTGTGGTGCGCAACGCCTCCACCCACGCCGCAGGTGTGGTGATCAGTCGCGAGCCGCTCACGGAGATCATGGCGCTGCAGCGCGCCACAAACTCCGAAGGGGTGATGACCCAGATTGAGATGCACGGCGTTGAGGCGCTCGGGCTTCTCAAGTTCGACTTCCTCGGCCTGGCAAACCTGACGATCTTGCGCACGGCGGTGGATCGGATCAAGGCGACCTACGGTGTTGCGATTGACCTCGACACGATCCCGCTCGACGATGCGAAGGCGTTCGCCCTCCTCGCATCGGGCGAGACGAGCGGCATCTTCCAGCTCGAGTCGGCTGGGATGCGGCGCTACATCAAGGAACTTCGCCCAACGAGTGTCTTCGATCTCGCAGCGATGGTGGCGCTCTATCGGCCGGGGCCGATGGCGAACATCCCCTCATACATTCGGCGGAAGCACGGAACGGAGCCTGTCACCTATCTCCATCCGCTCCTTGAGCCATTCCTTAAACGCACCTACGGTGTCTTCGTCTACCAGGAGGACATCATGGCGGCGGCGTCGGCGCTCGGCGGCTTCTCTGGGCCGAAAGCCGACACGCTCGGCTACGCGGTGCGAAAGAAGAAGGAGGACGTGCTGGCTGGACTAAAGCAGGAGTTCATTACCAGCGCCGCAGAGCGTGGCGTGGCACGAAGCGTGATCGAGCAGGTCTTCCAGGCGTTCGAGCCATTTGCCAACTATGGCTTTAACAAGGCACACGCCACCTGCTACGGAATGATCGCCTATCAGACCGCCTACCTGAAGGCGAACTACACCGTGGAGTACATGACGAGCGTGCTCAACGCCTTCCGCAACAAGGAGGACAAGGTGGCGAGCGCGATCGCTGAGTGCCGTCGCCTCGGCATTGAGATCCTTCCTCCAGACGTTGAGCGCTCGCAGCTCGACTTTGAACCAGAGGGGGGCGCGATCCGCTTCGGTCTCCTCGCGATCAAGAATGTTGGTGCTGGTGCGGTGGAGTCAATCGTCAACGCGCGCACAGCGGGCGGTGGTTTTAGCAGCCTCCAAGACCTCTGTGAGCGCATCGATTTGCGACTCGCCAACAAGCGCGTCTTTGAGGCGCTCGCAAAGGTTGGTGCGCTGCAGAAGTTCGGCCATCCAGCACAGCTCCTCCTTGCGCTGGACGATGCGCTCTCCGCCGGAGCCAGCGTGCAACGCGAGCGAGCTGCGGGCCAGGTCTCGCTCTTTGACTCATCCCCAGGACTCGCATCAACCGTTGCGGTGAAACTTCCGAGCGCCGTTGAGGCGCCAACGCGCGAGCGACTCCGCTGGGAGCGAGAGCTGCTCGGCGTGTATCTCTCCGATCATCCGATGAACGCGCTCGCACCAGTCCTTGCGCCGTATGTCAGCGGGTTCGTTGGAGATTTTGGTGAGGATGCACCGAGCGAAGAGCGCGTCGTACTCGGCGCGATCGTCACGAACGTTCGGACGCTCGTCACGAAAGCGGGGGCGGCGATGGGGATTCTCACCGTTGAGGATCTAACAGGGAGCATTGAGGTGGTCGCCTTCCCGAAGACCTGGGAGGCGACACGCACCGCCTGGGTTGAGGGTGAGGCGCTCCTTGTTGCTGGCCGTGCAGAACTTCGCGGTGAGACGTGGTCGATCATCTGCGAGGCGGTCCTCCCGTGGGAGGAGGCGCAGCGACTGACGCCAGAGGGGATCGCGGCGCACCTTGCAACGAACAGCAGCGGCCCGCGACGCTACCCTTCACGTAGTGCCGCGCCATCTGGCGCGCTACCGCGCGGCCTCGTTCCTGAGGAGCGCGAAGGAGAGGTCGCTCCACCGCTCGCCGTTGTTCCACAAGCGGAGGCTTCGGCTGATCCTGTTGAAGCGCCGCCTGGTGCCGCGCTGCACATTCGATTCACCGCTGGTCAATCAGTAGAGGAGACGATTCGTGCCATGGAGGTGGTGAAGTCGGAACTCCGTGCGCGACCGGGTGGGACGAAGGTGGTCGTCTACATCCCGCAGGCGGGAGGAGCGCAGCAGTTGCCGATGGAGATCCGCACCGGTGTTGCGTGGGATCCGAGCTTCCCCGCGGCGATTCGTGGTCGTGTTGGCGCTGCGGCGGTTCGCTTCGACCTGCTGACTGAAGGGGAGTCACTTCCAGCCGCGTAGGGTGATCGAATAGGGCAGACTTTTCAGAAACGCGGCAGAATGCCCCCATGGCACTTCGCACGTACGCCTCCGTCCTCCTCCGGCAGTCCGCCCCTGAAGGCGTTGATTGGCGCACGATGCCAGTTCTTGCTCGTGCACTTCTTCTCGCCCGTGCCTCCGTGCTGCCGCTCACGATTGTTGGTGCAGGGCAGGGACTCCTCTACGCCTGGTGGCGCGGCACGATCAGCGACACCGCCACTGGCGTAAGCGGCCTCCTCCTCGGACTCGCCGCCTTCCTCGGCGCCAACCTTGCCCATGCGGCGAACAACCTTGCGAACGACTGGCGCGACTACAAGGACGGGCTCGACCGGCCCGGCTATCCACGTGCCGACTACTCGCCACATCCGATCGCCTCTGGTGCAATGTCGAGCCGGACGCTTCTTACGGTCATCGCGATCCTTACCGGCCTCGGGGCACTGCTTGGCGGATTCACAATGGTGATGCGTGCCGACCTGATGCTCGGACTCTTCGCAGTTGCTGGCCTGATCCTTTCGTGGGGTTACACCGATCCGCCGCTCCGCCTGAAGCGTCGCGGCCTTGGTGAGCTCTCCGTCCTCCTTGTGTGGGGTCCGCTGATGGGTGGCGGGACGTACCTTGCCGCGACCGGAACGATTGATGGCACCGCACTCCTTGCGACACTCCCGTGGGGGATGATCGCGACTGCGGTGCTCTTTGGGAAGCATCTCGACAAGATTGAAGCCGACGGTTCGCGAGGTGTTCGCACCTTTGTTGTTCGGATTGGCGAGCAGCGGGCACGCGCCGCAACGCTGGCACTCCTCAGCGGTGGCTATATCTGCGTTGCACTCTTTGGCGCGCTCGGCATCTTCCCCTGGATTGTTGCGCCACTCGCCGGACTCGGCGCACTCTCTGCGCGGGCTGCGTTGAAGATCGTTGCCGCTCCGCGACCTGCTGCACCGCCACCGGGCTATCCGCTCTGGCCGCTCTGGCATGTTGGCGCCGCCTTCCTTGCGGGACGCCCAGCGATGGGGGCACTCTTCGTCGGGTTGATTCTTGGGACGCTGCTCGGCATCTAGCCGAGCGCGACACTACTTCCCCTTCGCCTCAGGTCGCGCAACGCGCGCGGGCGGGACACTCAGTGCGGTGATCTTTGCGAGCTCAACCTCAATCGCCGCAACGCGGGCCGCAGCTGCACGCCACTCTGCAGAACCCGGCGTTAAGGCGGCGCGATCGGCGCGCGCCTGGCCATGCTCGCGCATCAGTGTCGCGCGATCTGGTCGTGGTGTTGTGCTCTCGTTGCTCAACTGAACCCCCTTTTGGTGCCGAAGGTGGGAGTCGAACCCACATGACCTTTCGGTCGGCCGATTTTAAGTCGGATGCGTCTGCCGTTCCGCCACTCCGGCCACGCCATCGTAGCCTGAGTCGCGAGTTGGTACCGAAGGTGGGAGTCGAACCCACATGACCTTTCAGTCGACCGATTTTGAGTCGGTTGCGTCTGCCATTCCGCCACTTCGGCGCCCCCTGATCCTAGCGGTGCGGCATAGTTAGGGGGATGGATGAGGGGTTGACGAAGGGGGCAGGCGAGTCTCAGGAGCGGTTGCGCCTGCTTGCGGCGGCACGTCGCGGCGACAGTGGGGCCTTCCGTGCCCTCTTCACCCCAGACCTAGACCTCGCCTGGAGGATGGCGCTGCGCATCACTGGCGAACCGGCGGGAGCGGATGACGCGCTCCAGGAGGGGCTCATCTCTGCGTACCGCGCACTCGACCGTGTTGAGCCGCGCAACCTGCGTGGCTGGTTTGTGCGGATCGTGCAGAACGCCGCACGTGATGCCCTGCGGCGTGAGCGACGACGTCCAACCCTCCCGATTCGTAGCGGTGAAGGGCCCGACAGCTCGGATGAACGTGGCGCTGTGGCCGAGCCCCAGGCCGGCGCGGCGAGCGATCCGGTCCTTGCGGCGGAGCGAGGGGAGCTTGCGGCGGAGCTGGCCGCAGCACTTGAGCAGATCCCTGAGGAGCGGCGCACCGCGATCCTGCTCTATGACGTGGATGGCTACGACTACGCCGAGATCGCCGAGATCACGGGCTGCTCGGTCGGAACGGTGAAGAGTCGTATCAGCCGTGGGAGGGGGGAGCTTCGGCACCTCCTCGCTGGCCTCCGTCCGGGAACCAACCCCCAGGACCAGGCGTTGAGGGGGCGAGATGATTAACGACCGCCGCCCCCCTGCAACTGAGCACGCCGATGCGTATCGGGCGGGCGAACCGACCCGACAGCGGGATCCGTTCGCCGCCCCCACGCTGCAGGTTGCGCTTGCTAGCGAGACTGAGCGGCGGGCGAAGTATCAGCGCTCTGGTCGTTTCGGTCAGATTGTCCAACTCATCATCAACGCGCCGCGTGCGGGACTAGCGAGTGCTGCGCTCTCTCTCGCCATCTTGCTCGTCGCCCTCCCAACTGGCGGCGCGCTCCGCATGGGTGACGGCGGGGAGTCAGCACTTCAGGCGCCGCTGAGTGTTGCGTCAACGCCAGCAGCGGGAGCGGCAACACCGGAGGGATCCACAGAGGCACCGAGCGCAGATGCGAAGGTGGCCGACCCCCTTGAGGCAGCTGAACCGCTTGAAGCGGCGGGGCTCCCTTGGCTCACGATCGTTGGCGGCGCAGGCCTTCTCGTTAGCCTCCTACTGATTGAGCGAACTCGCCGCCGTCGCCACGCCTAACCCGCCGCGCGCCGAACTGCGCGCCAGCGCGCCACCTGCTCCACGCTCCTCCTGCGCTACGCTCCGATCGTGCAACCGAAACGCCTCCTCCTCGTTGATGCGTATGGGCTGATCTATCGCGCCTTTCATGCGATCCCGCCCCTGACGAACAGTCGGGGCCTCCTCACAAATGCCGCGTTCGGATTCACCAGCATCCTCCTTCGTGCGATTGCAGACGCGCACCCAGAGCGGGCGATCGTCGCCTTTGATGCGCCAGGGGCCACGCACCGACACGAACGATTCCCTGCATATAAGGCGCAACGACCCTCAATGCCAGATGAGCTGCGCTCGCAGGTGCCACTCGTTCGTGACCTGGTTGCGGCGCTCGGCCTTCCGCTGCTTGAGGCGCCAGGCTATGAGGCGGACGATGTCATCGGAACGATTGCTGAGCAGGCGCGACGTGAGGGCTGGGAGGTGCTCATTGTCTCTGGAGACCTCGACATGTTGCAGCTCGTTGGCCCAAACGTCTCACTCCTCCATACGGCGAAGGGTGGCGCCGATGCGATGGTTACCTATGACCCCGCGAAGATCTTTGAGCGGTACGGCCTCACACCCGAGCAGATCGTTGACTTCAAGTCGCTGAAGGGGGATAGCTCGGACAATATTCCTGGCGTGCCAGGTGTCGGAGAGAAGACCGCGGCGAAACTGATCGCAGCGTTCGGCTCGCTGACAGGACTCTATGAGCGGCTCGATGAGGTTGAGCCGGTACGGATTCGCGAACTGCTGCGCGCCAATCGCGACGCCGCCTTTGCCGGCCAGGGGCTGATGACAATTGATCGCGATGCTCCGCTGCAGCTACCAGACGAAGGTGGAGTGATCGGTCGCTACGACCGTGAGCTTGCTCTTGCACTGCTTCGCGAACTTGAATTCCGCGCACTGATCGGCCGGCTTCCACCACTCGAAGGAGAGGATCGTGAAGCGGCGGCGCAAGCGATTGCGACGGCAACTGCGGGTGCGGCGTTGCGCGGAACAAAAGAGCGTGTGGCACCGGTGACCGCTGCGCCGCGAACGGCGGGGGGCGACGAGCTGCAGCTCGGCTTCAACTTCAACTCGGTGAGCGAGGGGAATAGCGCGGCGGGGCGTGCGGCGCCGACCGCAGCAGTAGCCCCTTCATCAACTGGCGAGGCTGAGGTTGCACTCAGCGCGCAGATTGAGGCGCTGAAGCGTGGAGATCTTGCCGCCGCAGGGGCACTGCACCTCAACAGCGTGAGCGAAGGGGAGCAGCGTTTCAGCACGCTTTCAACTGATGGAGTCCTTTCACTCGGGGGGTACGGCGTCGATCGGCGTGGTCCGCGTGGACCGATCGCACTCGCGATTGCCGATGAGCGTGGCGCACTCCTCGTTGCTGAAGATCCAAACGTTGTGCACCGGCTCCTGACACTGATCGCACGTTCCGGTCGAGAGCTCGTTGGACTCGGCATCAAGGATCTCTTCGGCGCGCTGATCGCGATCGGTGCCGATGAGGCGCCACACCTTGTTGATGATGTGGCGCTCGGCACCTGGATCAGCAACGTCACACTGCGAAACCCTGGACTCGTTGAGGTTGCCGCATCTCGGCTGGGGGCCGACCTCCCTGAGGGACTGACGCCCGTACAGGTGGCAACCCTCAGCGCACTCGTGGCACTCGCTTCGCGTGCTGGCATCGGTGGTGAGCTACGTACGGCGGGAACCGAGCGGCTCTATCGAGAGATCGAGCTCCCCCTCGTTGAGGTCCTTGCACGGATGGAGGCGGCGGGAATCGCCGTCGATAGTGCGGCCCTTGCACAGCTTGGCGACGCCTTCCGGCTTGAGATTGCGCGCCTTGAGGCGGCGGCAGAGAAGTCGGTCGGTCACGCGGTTGCGCTCGGCTCGCCGAAGCAGCTCGGCGAACTCCTCTTCGGCGAGCTCGGCCTCTCGCGTGGGAAGAAGACGAAGACGGGCGCGTGGTCAACCGATGCGAGCGTCTTGGAGGAGATCCAGGGGGAGCATCCGCTTGTTGGTATTGCCCTGGAGTGGCGCACCGTCTCAAAGTTGCAGAGCACCTATGTTGAGGCGCTTCCGAAGCTCGTTGAGGCGGATGGTCGGATTCACACCACCTTCCAGCAGGCGATCGCTGCAACCGGACGCTTGAGCAGCGTTGAGCCGAACCTCCAGAACATCCCGATCCGCTCCGAACTGGGTCGAAAGATTCGTCACGCCTTCATCGCGGAGAAGGGGAACAGGCTCGTTGCCGCCGACTACAGCCAGATTGAGCTGCGCATCCTTGCGCATGTGACGCGTGACCCACACCTGATTGAGGCGTTTGCCGCGGGGGAGGATATCCATCGTGCCACCGCCTCGCGCGTGCTTGGCAAGCCACAAGAGGAGGTGAACGACGACGAGCGCGCGATGGCGAAGATGGTGAACTTCGGTATTGCTTACGGAATGGGTGACTTTGGACTTGCGACACGTGCAGGGATCTCTCGCGATGCGGCGAAGACGTTTATCGCGGGATACTTTGAGCGCTACCCAGGGATCAAGCGCTATATCGACACGATTAAGGAGGAGGCGCGCGCAAACGGCGCCGTCACCACGCAGCTCGGTCGTCGTCGCCCGATCCCAGAGCTTCGCGCCGCAAACCCGGCACTTCGTGCGGCTGGGGAGCGCGCTGCAATCAACCATCCGATTCAGGGGACGGCGGCTGACATCATCAAGATCGCCATGATCCGCCTCACGCCGCGACTTGCCGCGGCGGGCCTGAAGGCACGCCTCATCCTCCAGGTGCACGACGAACTCCTCCTTGAGGCACCAGAGGGTGAGGTTGAGCGGCTCATCCCGCTGCTGATTGAGACGATGGAGGGGGCACTCGCACTCGACGTCCCGCTCACCGTGGAGGCGAAGACAGGACTCCGATGGGACGAGATGCAACGTTGGAGCGGGCGTGCCTGAACTCCCAGAGGTTGAGACGGTTGCGCGTGATCTTGCGAAGATGGTCGCAGGTGCGAGAGTCAACGCGAGCCGAATCATCCGCGCGGCAAATCTCAGCACGCCAGATCCAACCACCTTCTCGCGTGCGATCGCTGGTCGACGCATTGAAGGGGTGCGACGAAGAGCAAAGTGGATCCTGGTTGATCTTGAAGGTGGCCTTATCCTGATGGTGCATCTGCGCATGACCGGCCAGTTGCTTGTGCTTCCTGGTGCTGCACCGGTTGATCCGTATATTCGGGCGATCTTGACGCTGGCTGATGGGCGTGAGATCCGCTTCCGTGATGTCCGCGCCTTCGGTCGACTCGCCCTTGTTGCGCGGCGAGATGATGGTGCCCCAGCAACTTCGCTCGATCCCGCCGACGACGCGGCGCTCAGTGACCATGGACCTGAGCCACTGGAGGTGACCTTCACCGTCGCCGCCTTCCAGGCGATGCTTGCGCCGCGACGGGGACGGCTGAAGAGCCTCCTCCTTGATCAGCGCTTCCTTGCCGGTCTCGGCAATATCTATGTTGATGAGGCGCTCTGGCGTGCGCAGCTCCACCCGCTCGCCGTTGCCGCAGCCTTGCGCCCAGCAGAGGTTGAGCAACTGCACGCCGCGATTGTGGGTGTGCTGAGCGAAGCGGTCGCGGCACGTGGCTCATCCATTGATGACTACACGGGACCAGATGGGGACGGGAGCATGCAAGAGCGACTCGCCGTCTATCAGCGTGGTGGCGAACCGTGCGTGCGCTGCGGTCGTCCGATTCGTCGCGCGACGCTCGGTGGTCGCGGGACGCACTACTGCCCACACTGCCAACCCCTCCCTCGCGGCCGGAGGGCGGCTGGCTCTGCGGCAACGATGCGCGGAGGCGCACTCGAACGGCGGGGACCACGCTGGAGTGAGGGACTGCAGGCGGCAACGGTTGGTGCAACGTCGGCCGAACGCGCCGCAGCACGTCGACGCGCGGTACGGAGCGGTACGAGCGTATGAGCCTGCTGACGTTAACCGGCATTGGCCGCGAGATTGGCGCCGTCACGATTCTGAGCGACGTGAGCGTCAGCGTTGCCGCTGGCGAGCGGATCGGACTCGTTGGCCCAAACGGCGCAGGGAAGACCACGCTGCTGCGGATGATGGTCGGCCGAGAGGAGCCGGATGGCGGCAAGGTGGAACGCGCGCGCGGCGTTCGGATTGAGGTGCTCGCGCAAGAGTCGTCGCATGATCCGAAACTGCTCGAGGCGGCAACGCTCACCGAGGCGGTGCGCGGCGGGGCGGAGGAGATCACCCGGATTGCAGCTGAACTGCACGCTGCTGAGATTGGCGGTGGGGCGGCAAGCCCAGAGTATGCGGCGGCTCGACAGCGATTTGATGCGCTTGAGGGTTACACGATTGATGATCGCGTCGCCGCCGCACTGCGTGGCCTCGGCTTCCCAACTGCGCGCCACAGCGAGTCGCCGAAGCTCCTCTCTGGTGGTGAGCAGACGCGCGTCGCCCTTGCGCGCCTGGTGATCGCAGATCCAGACTTGCTATTGCTCGACGAGCCAACGAACCACCTGGATGTAGAGGCGATTGAGTGGCTTGAAGGTGCGCTTCGCGCACGGAGAGGGGCGCTCGTCGTAGCGAGCCACGACCGTGCCTTCCTCGATACGGTCGTCGATCGGGTCTGGGAGGTGCGGAATCACACAGTCACACGATTCCGCGGGAACTACTCGGCGTACTCCCAGCAGCGAGAGGCAAAAGAGGAAGATGCAGACCGAGATGCTGAGCGAAGGACGAAAGAGATCGCGCGAGAGAAGGAGCTGATTCAGACGTATCGGAGTCACCGGAAGTACGGGAAGATGCACGAGCATGAGGCGCGCCTCGCGGCGATTGAGCCGGTGGTCGCGCCGAAGCGTCGCGCAGCACTGGCGATCTCCGCCGCTGGTGCTGGTCGCGGACCAGCTGAGCCGGTGCGTCTGGTTGAGGCGGTCGTTGGATACAGAGAGCCGGCGCCGCGCACGATCGCCACGGCGCGCAGTATTGCGCTGCGCCGCGGAGAGCGCATTGGGATCGTGGGACCGAATGGCGCTGGAAAGACGACGCTTCTCAAGAGCATCGCTGGGATCCTCCCGCCGCTCAGCGGAGAGATCCAGGTTGCAGGTGGTGTTGTGCCTGGCTATCTCGCACAGGTTCGTGCGGCAGGGTTGCACGGGACAACGGTGATTGAGGCACTGCGCGCAGCGGTACCAGTTGAACTCGGCGAGGCGCGTGCGCATCTGGCGCGCTTCCTCTTCCGTGGCAGTGACGTTGATAAGCAGGTCGCTGTTCTCTCTGGTGGTGAACGGAGTCGACTAGAGCTAGCGATTCTTGGGCTGCTGCCATCCAATCTGCTCCTTCTCGATGAGCCGACAAACCATCTTGATGTTGATGCCTGTGAGTCCCTTGAACGCTTCCTCCTAGATGGTGAGCGAACGGTGTTGCTGGTAAGTCACGACCGACGACTTCTTGAGCGCATCTGTACGGAGCTTTGGATCGTGAGCGATGGGCGAGTGGTTCGGTTCGATGGTGGGTGGCGCGCCTGGCGTGCCGCTGTTGCCAACGGCTGGACCGCCGCCTCCGCAGATGATGTGGCGACCGCGGGGCGCTCTGGCGCTAGGGCACCGAAGGCGGCTGCAGGGACGCCTGCGGTAGTGAAACCTGTCGCCAAGAAGGCTGTTGCGGCTGCGCCAGTGGCGAAGCTGAGCAAGGAGCAGGCGCGCCGACGTCGTGCGGCGGTT
>JAPLHQ010000116.1 GCA_026389555.1 Chloroflexota bacterium | reverse complement strand
GAAGGTGTCGCTTCTTGTCAGTCATCGTCTCCACCTCCATCGCCGTCGCCGTCATCGCCGTCTTCATCGTCTCCACCTGCGTAGTCGCCGTCATCGTCCTCGTCGTCCGAGTAGCTTGGTGGCAGCGCTGGATCCCCTGAAACTGAGCCTGGTGTTGACGCTGCATCCGCCGCGCCTGTGTCGGTCGATCCTGTACCAGTCGCTGCATCTGGTGGAAGGATTGCAATGATGCGGGGCGGAAGCGGCGAGACTGCAGGCGCGATCGGCGCTCCCTCAACGACGGGCTGCTCTACGTAGATCGTTTCTGCGACTGGGGTCTCTGTCGCCGGCACCTCAGAGGGGGCGGCAAGTCCGCTCATGGAGATACCGGCGGTTAGCGTTGCAGCGGCGGCGAATCCTCCGCCGATGAGTGAGAGCCAGCTGAAGTTCATCGCACCTCTCCTTTGTTCTTCGGGTCGTCTGACCCGTTAGGACCACTATGCGCGCTGACGATTTGTCCCTCGTGTGAAGAGGATGTGAAGTCTCTAAGGATGCGGGCAGGGGCATGCCGCCTCGAGAGGCCCGCAAAGGACCGCGAGGGAGAGGGTGGGGTGGCCAGAGGGAATTGAACCCTCATCTGCGGCTCCACAAACCACGGTCCTAACCATTGAACGATGGCCACCATGCCCAGGGGCAGTATGCCGCATCTCTGGCAGTCAGCCCACGAGGAGGGGCGTCAGCACGCTCCCTGCGGGGTAGAATCAGGTCAGCAGAGAGAGGGAGGTCTTTATGCAGATCAGGCGATCGATGCCAGCGGTGGCGCGGATTCCGGCGGCGGAGCATGGCGTGACGCTCGGCGACTTCTTCTTCCCCGTCTTCCTCGGCGAGCGACTCGGTTCTCGGCTGCAAGGGCTCGCCCTCGCCGTTGTCGGCGCGCTGATCATCGGCGCGGCGGCACAGGTAGTCATCCCGCTCCCGGGCACACCAGTGCCGATCACGGGACAGACCTTTGGCGTCCTCCTCGTTGGCGCGGCGCTCGGTGCCCGACGCAGCGTTGTATCGCTCGGCCTCTATCTGGCGCTCGGTGTCATCGGCGCGCCGCTCTTCAAGTCTGGCGGTCACGGGATTGAGCAGTTTGCGGCCAGTGGGGCTGACGGCGCACTCGCGCTGGCGCCAACTGGTGGCTATCTCATCGGCATGCTCTTCGCCGCCTGGATCGTTGGGCGACTCGCCGATCTCGGCTGGGATCGCAGTGTCGTCGGTACCGTTGGCGCGATGCTGATCGGCAACCTTGTCATCTATGCGTTCGGTGTGAGCTGGCTCTCCGCTGCACTGCAGATCGACTTTGGCGACGCCATCGGTAAGGGGGCAACGCCGTTCCTCATTGGTGATGCGATCAAGATCGCGCTCGCAGCGGGGATCTTCCCGAGCGCCTGGTGGTACGTCAACAACGGCCGCAGCGCCGGTCCGCGCTGAGCCGTCGCGCCGTCCGCGCGGTAGCTGCGCAATGACTCCTCAGCGCGGCGCACTCCTCTCCATTGATCT
>JAPLHQ010000010.1 GCA_026389555.1 Chloroflexota bacterium | reverse complement strand
GCCAGCGGGCGACTTTCCCGCTGATCGCTATCCTGAGGGCATGAGCAGCATTCGACGCCACGCGATCACCCTGATCCCTGGCGACGGCGTCGGCCCCGAGGTCGCCCTCGCTACACAGCGCATTCTTGATGCGGCAGCGGCGCGCGCCGGCGTGGCCTTCGACTGGGAGGAGGCGGAGGCTGGCGCATCCGTCTTCTTGAAGGGTGACCAGACCGGCGTGCCGCAGGCGACGCGCGACAGCATCGATCGCACCCGCGTTGCGCTGAAGGGCCCACTCGAAACTCCTGTTGGATTCGGAGAGAAGAGCGCGAACGTCACGCTGCGCAAACTCTTTGAGACGTACGCCAACGTGCGCCCAGCGCGCGAACTCCCTGGTATCCCATCCCGCTACAAGGGTGAAGGCGTGGACATGATTATCGTTCGAGAGAACATTGAAGATCTCTACGGTGGCATTGAGCACCTACAAGCACACGACGTTGCGCAGGCGCTAAAGATCATCACGCGAAAAGGCTCAGAGAAGGTGATTCGCTTCGCCTATGAGATGGCACTTCGCGAGGGGCGCAAGAAGGTCACCACCGCGAGCAAGGCGAATATCTTGAAGCTCACGGAAGGGATGTTTAAGACCATCGGCGAGGAGCTCGCCGCAGAGTATGCGCCGATTGAGGCGAACCACCTGATCATTGACAACGTTGCGCACCAGATGGTGAAAGATCCAGCGCAGTTTGATGTGATTGTGGCCACCAACCTGCACGGCGACATCATCAGCGACCTTGCCTCCGGTTTGATTGGCGGACTCGGCTTCGCATCAAGCGCCAACTACGGCGACGGTGTGGCGATCTTTGAGGCGGTGCACGGCTCCGCGCCGAAGTACGCTGGGAAGAACGTCATCAACCCAACAGCACTCGTCCTCTCATCAGCAATGATGCTTCGCCACATTGGTGAACTCGATCTTGCCGATCAGGTGGAGGATGCCGTCCTGACAACGCTGGAAGAAGGGAAGGCGCTCCCGCAAGATGTGGTGCGCCAGAAGGGCGGCGATGTTGAGGCGGCGGTGAGCACAACCGGATTCACTGATGCCGTGATTGAAAACCTTGGCCGCAAGCCAACGAGCGTCCCCGCCGCTGCGAGCCGACCACGACCAACAGCGCCAAACCCACACAAGCGCTGGCCAGACGGTGAGGCGCGCCGTGCCGAGGTTGGGCCAGCAACGGTGATCGGCGTTGATATCTTCGCTGAGACACTGATGCCGCCGGCGGAGTTTGGCACCAAGCTCGCTGCACTCGCCGGTCCAGAATTTGAACTGCGCATCGTCTCGGCACGCGGCACCGTTGTCTGGCCAAAGATGTCGCCAGCATTTGATCACCCTGGCTTCTTCCGTTCACGCTTCGTAGCCCGAGATAAGTCGAAGGTCGTTACCGATGAGGCCCTCTATGCGCTCATTGCGCGTGTTGCGGGCGTTGCCACCTGGTTCCACCTCGAGAAGCTCCGCTCCTGGAACGGCGAAGAGGGTTTCACCCGCGCCCAGGGCGAGTAGCTCACCACCCACGGCAGGGTTGATGTGGCAGGAGAGACGCAGAGGTCACGCATGCAACTGATCGCGCTCGGCTTCTTCATTCTCGCCGCGGGCGTCGCTTCGTCCGTCCAGGCGATCGTCAACTCTGAAGTTGGTCGCCGCACTGATCCGATCACCGCTGCAACGGTCTCCTTCATTGGTGGACTCGCCGTCCTCTTGGTTGTTGGTGCCATCAGCGGCAAGATGCAACTTGCCGCTGCAACACAACTTCCACCGCTGCTGTTGACGGGTGGACTCTTCGGCGTGTTGATCGTGACCGGCTTCGCCACCGTCGTACCAGTACTCGGCGTCACCGAGACAACGCTGATCTACATCCTCGGCTCACTCGCCGCCGCTCTGGCCATTGACGCGTTCGGACTACTCGGCTCACCGCTGATCCCGATTACGATCTCGCGCATCGTTGGGATTGCGTTCGCCGTGATCGGCTTCCTCCTCGCGCGGCGATGAGCGAAGCGGAGACGAAGCGTCCACTCGCGGAGCCTGTAGAGGAGGAGGCGCCCGACGCCGCTGAGCTACTGCGCGGCGTGCTCCACGATGAACGATTTGAACCAGGGATGATCGTCCTTGACCGACAAGAGGTGCCACTCGCCGACGATGGGCTTCCGGCGTATGTCAAAGAGGAGGCGCCAACGCCACTCCGCGGCGCCTACATCTATCTCAGCGTCGTCGGCTTCTTCTGCGGGACGATCGTAATCAGTGCACTCAACCTTGGCGCGCGATGGTCAGACCCGATCGTCAAGATCCCTGTGCTGATTGGCGCGGTACCGCTCTTCATTGCAATGTCAGAGGCTGCGCTGCGTGTTGCGCGCTCTGTGCCCGCATGGTGGCCAATCAGCCGTGGTCGCGCACTCTTCCGCGCACTCTGGGTGCTCACGATCCTGGCAATCGCCGCGATCCTTGTGCTCGCCGTGCGCGCAGCACTCTTCGCTTAGAGGCGCGTTACGCGCCGAACGCGTTACGCGCCGAGGCCGGCGATTAGTCGTTCAATTGAGACGCGGAGGAACTCTTCTACGCGCTGACCCGCCATTACGGCGAGCATCGGATCAAGTTCGCTTGAACTGCGCCACGTTGCGGTGGTTGACGCCGCGTCTCCCACAACAGGTGTGAGGTCAACGAGCGCGGCGACGACCGCCTGGCCACCAATATCTGGACGCACCTTCAGCCGAAGGTGCAACCGCGTCACACCGTCGGGGAGCGCTTCAACCGTTCGTCGCACGGAGACGGCGGCAGTCACCGGAATGCCAGCAACCTCCGTAGAGAGACGACCCTCAATGTGTTCTGGGTCAATACGGTGAAGCGCCTCGCATCCTGGGAGGAGTGCGGCAATTACTGCGGGGTCCTCACTCGCTGCAAGTAGCTGCGCAACACTCTTTCCGAGCTGCGCTGAACCTGTGAATTCGGCCATCGTGACCTCCAACCGCTTCGCCTGCCGCTAACTCCTTTGCGTCTGTGCTTACGTCTGCTAGTAGATCTTGCGCGCGTCGCCTGGGATCTCAAGAACGAACTCGCTCGCCGGTATCGCCGCATCAATCGCCAGTGCGGTCACCGTGGTGCTTCGCACCAGCTGCTCGTTGTGGAGTTCGTTAACCGCCAGGAGGAGACCCGTCTGCCGGTCGAATGTCACTTCGTAACGGAATGCGGCGTGGTCGCCGGTGCGGTCAATAGTTCGTGGCGCTGCGGCGTCCACGGCAAGCGCGGCGCGACCGAGATGCGTCGTTTCGTGAACGGCACCAAGGACCGCACTCGACAGCACGTTGCTGCAGAAGTGACCGGGTCGAAGAAGCGTTGTCGCCCAGCCCTTTGACGGGAGTGGCCCGAGCGTCTCTCCCACCGCAACAGTAGATGGCAGCCCCTCGCCATCAAGCCCGGCTGGTGCGGCGCGGTGTGGTCGGCGTGTGGAGGTGTTGCTTGCGGCGCTGTACTGCTCTACCAGGCTGCCATCCGTTGCCCAGACGTCATAGGAGCCGCCGTGGATGGTAGTGACGCGGGCGTGGGGTCGATCAACGAGGAGTTCAATCTGCGTGACGCTCTCCCCCGCGGCGGTGACACTGCGCTCTTCAGCGCGGAGTCGCAGGGTCTGGATGCGGCGTTCAGCCT
>JAPLHQ010000040.1 GCA_026389555.1 Chloroflexota bacterium | reverse complement strand
GCGCGGCTGGCAGGGGCGACCAGCTGCTCTGCTCCTCGTCATCGGCTTCGGCGCGGTCCTCCTCACCTACTCCGGGAACCTCTGGTTCAGCGGCCTCCACACCTATTCCGGGCTCCCCACCCCGTAGCCAGACCCCGCCCGATCGGGGCCAAAGCCGCCCATTTTGTAACATTCACGCTCAGAGGGGTGTAACACAACATATGCGGTAACCAGACGCTAACCCCCCACCATATGTTGTGGTTTGGGGCTTGACGCCACCCCGCGCGAAGCGTACGATCCGCCTCCGCACTGCAAACAGCGCGAGTGCCCGTACGCCCAGCCGTTGGTTGGGGAGACGGGAGGGAGGGACCCGTTGCCGGGTCAGAAGAGGGAGCGAACCATGGCCGGTTTGGTGGACGCAACGAAGGCAGCCGCAAAGGGGCAGACAGCAAAGGCTGTTGCACTTCCGCTGGCGCCGTTGAGCTTCGATGGCAAGGGTGTCAAAGGACTCGCCTGGCCACGACGTTGGACCACCGCCGGTATTCATCCGTATGACGAAATCGCATGGGAGACGCGCACCGCATCCATCGGCAACGAGAGCGGCAAGAGCGTCTTCGAGCAGAAGGACGTTGAGGTTCCCGCCTCATGGTCACAGCTCGCCACCAACGTTGTTGTCTCCAAGTACTTCCGCGGCCATGTTGGAAGTCCTGAGCGAGAGACCAGCGTTCGACAGCTGATCGGTCGCGTCACCGGACAGATCGACGCATGGGCTGAGCAGCAGCACTACTTCAAGTCTGATGAAGATCGCAGCGCATTTATTGCAGAGCTGACGCACCTTCTCGTCAATCAGAAGATGGCGTTCAACTCGCCCGTCTGGTTCAACGTTGGTGTTGAGGCGCGACCACAGTGCTCCGCCTGTTTCATCAACGGCGTGCAGGACTCCATGTCATCAATCATGGATCTCGCCAAGACAGAGGCGATGCTCTTCAAGTTCGGCTCCGGCGCAGGCTCCAATCTCTCCACGATTCGCAGTGCGAAGGAGAAGATGAGTGGCGGCGGGACCGCGTCTGGTCCTGTCTCGTTCATGAAGGGCTTCGACGCCTTCGCCGGCGTCGTGAAGTCGGGCGGCAAGACACGTCGCGCCGCAAAGATGGTGATCCTTGACGTTGCACACCCTGACGTTGTGGAGTTCATCGACTCCAAGGTGAACGAAGAGAAGAAGGCATGGGCACTCATTGAGGCCGGCTACGACGCCAGCTTCACCGGTGAGGCATACGGCTCAATCTTCTTCCAGAACGGCAACCACTCGGTGCGCGTCACCGATGAGTTCATGCAGGCGGTTGAGTCCGACGGCACGTGGCAGACACGCGCCGTTGTGAGCGGCGAGCCGGTAGAGACACTGAAGGCGCGCGAAGTCTTCCGCAAGATGGCGGAGGCTGCGTGGGTCTGCGGCGATCCAGGGATCCAGTACGACACCGCCATTAATGACTGGCACACGTCCTCCAACACGGACCGCATCTTTGCGTCGAATCCGTGCTCGGAGTACATGTTCCTGAACGACACGGCATGCAACCTGGCCTCGCTGAACTTGATGAAGTTCGTACGCGAGGACGGCGAGTTTGACGTGGAGTCCTTCAAGTACGCCTCGCGACTGACGCTGTTGGCGCAGGAGATCCTGGTGGACAACTCCTCTTACCCAACGCCGAAGATCGACGAGAACAGCCACCGCTTCCGACCGCTCGGGCTCGGCTACGCCAACCTCGGCGCGCTCTTGATGAGCCGTGGCCTGGCGTACGACTCGGACGAGGGGCGCGCCTACGCAGGGGCGATCACCTCGATCATGACCGGCGAGGCCTACGTGCAGTCAGCCGAGACGGCGGCGGCACACGGCGGACCGTTCATTGAGTACAAGAAGAACGAGAAGCCCTTCCTTCGCGTGATCGGCAAGCACCGCGACGCCTCGTACAAGATCCCAACGGCAACCCTGCCGAAGGATCTCGCCAAGGCGGCAACGGATGCGTGGGATCGCGCACTGGAGCTCGGCACGGCACACGGCTATCGCAACGCCCAGGTGAGCGTGCTCGCCCCTACCGGGACGATCGCCTTCATGATGGATTGCGACACCACTGGCATCGAGCCAGACATCGCACTCATTAAGTACAAGAAGCTCGTCGGCGAAGGCTTCCTCAAGATCGTCAACCAGACGGTCCCAGAGGCGCTCACCAAGCTCGGCTACAACGCCGAGCAGGTCGCCGCGATCATCAAGTACATCGACGAG
>JAPLHQ010000087.1 GCA_026389555.1 Chloroflexota bacterium | reverse complement strand
GGCGAGTGCGCTGAGCGGGACGAATCCTGTCACCTCTGCGCGCCGCGGCGCAGAGAACATCCGCGTCGTGATGGCAGTTGTTGACGCAGCGCGCAATCCAGGGCGCTAGGAGAAGTTAGCGTCACCCAGGATGTAGCGCACCCCGCCGTAGCGAGGAGTGAAGCCGATTCGTTCATAGAGTTTGTTCGCGCCGGTGAGTGACTCCGTATCAACGCCGAGCATCACACCTTCGTAGCCATCTCGCCGCGCACGTGCGAGGTGTCGTTCAATGAGCGTTGTGCCGATGCCGCGTCCGCGGTGTTGAGCGAGTACGCCGAGCTTGTCAATCCAGAGCATGCGCCCCGTTGTTGCAAGGTCCTGGGGGAACTCCGTTGTGAGTTGATATGCGATTGCGTCACCAATCTCGTCGCGCACGATCTCACCGTACGCGGGTCGCGCTCCTTCGTGTGCGAGGAACTCTTCGTGCCAGACGGTAGGCGTCATCCCTGATGAGCCCCAGTGATCTGCAAAGCAGGCATTGTGCAAGAGGCGAATCGCTTCCGAATCCGCACTGCTGAACGGTTCAGCGGTGTATCCAGTAGGCAGCGTGAAGCGCTCCGGCTCGCGTCCCGTTTCTCTTGTGTTGAACCGCAGCTCAAGATCGTGGAACCAGCGAATTGGCCGCATGCCAACACTCTGGTAGAGGCGTTGCGTGCGCGACTCTCCCTCGCCACACTGCGCCTGAATCGTACCGTCAGGAAACTGTTGAAGTCGCTCGTGCGCTCGATCCATCGTCCATGCGATGAGTGCACTCCCGATTCCTTGCCCGTGTACTGAAGGTCGCGTTGCGCCGAACAAGAAGACGCGCGGCTTTGCTCCATCAAGAACTGGGTAAGCAACGGCGTATCCGGCAAGTACTCCATCCGGCCCTTCAATCACCATCGTGTCAAGCGCCGTATCAACTTCACCGCCTGCAATGTTGTCGTGAACATCAGCGGGACTATCAAGGAGCGGATCGCCGACACCAGCCCGCATCTCATTGATCAACTGGGAGAGCGGGAGTGCGTCGCGCTCAGGCGCTGCTGCACGCGCAGAGTATCCATGAGGAAGCAGTGCGACGAGGCGATCTAGGCGTGTCTCGTTTTCAGCCATGTAAGTAGGATACGCTGAACTCTGATCAGATTGATCGGAACACACGTGTCGCGGGCACGTGAAGGAGGCGCATTGAGCGAGCATCAGGAGCCAGTCACACGCGGACTGCACGGTACGGGTGCAGTGGCCTTCAGCACGCGTGGCGAATACGGTGTGCGCTTCATGGTCGCGCTTGCGCGAATGGATCACGGCGAGCCGGTCTCGCTGACCGACATTGCAGAGGCGGAAGATCTTCCGCGCGCCTATCTAGAGCAGATCGTTGGCAGCCTTCGCGACGTAGGAATCATTGACAGCGCGCGCGGTGCGCACGGCGGGTATCGACTGGCGCGACCGGCGAATGAGGTGCGAATGGGTGACGTACTCCGCGCACTCGAAGGGCCGATCGTCCCCATGGCCTGCCTTGAAGGCGACGGCAGCGCCTGCAGTAAGACGGGGAGCTGCTCCGTGGTGCAGCTCTGGTCCCGCGTGCGTGACTCAGTCTCTGAGGCGTT
>JAPLHQ010000125.1 GCA_026389555.1 Chloroflexota bacterium | reverse complement strand
TGCAGGTGAGCGGAGGTTGCCAGGGACCGTAGAAGGCTTGCGTCGACCCATCGGCCCGCAGATAGCTGCCGACGAGCGGGTCCAAACCCGCCAGCGAGAAGTAGGTACCTCGCGGACTCACGTGCAGCCGGCGCGCCATGCGCTGCTTGGTGAACCTGCGATGCTCCCAACTCTCCCGCAGACCCGAGTCTGCGGCGATGAAACCGATGTAGGCGGGATGGCGTCCGCCTGCCTTTAAGAACGCCTTCTCAATCGCGCGCTGTCGCTTCGTTGGCACAAAGCCGCGGTCGAGCGACATCTTTCTTCTTGCTCGTGCCTTACTCATGTGCAAACTCGCTTCCGTCTGACCAGCTCCCGGAGGCCTCGGCGAGTTGGTAGGCCTCGAACTCGGTGAGGAGGAGGTCGGTCAGTGTGCTCTCCTCCTCCCATGGGAGTTCGGGGTTCCCCACGTGCCCGTGTCGTGCGGTCTGCAGGTAGATCGGCGCGCGCAGGCCAAAGCGCTCAATGATCCCCTGCGGCGAGAAATCAAAGACGGCACGCACCGCATAGGCGATCGCCGCCTCCTTTGATTCACGCTCGCCTTCTTCAAACTCTGCAGAAGGAATCTGTTCCGTCTGCACGTCAATCGCTACCGGCTCCTCCACGCCTATTGCGTATGAGAGTGCGATCTCGCAGCTGGTGGCGAGTCCGCTGCGAACCACCTGCAGCGCCGCAAAGCGTGCGGCGTATGCGGCGGAGCGATCCACCTTGGTGGCGTCCTTCCCGCTGAACGCACCGCCGCCGTGGTGCGCCACGCCGCCGTACGTGTCCGCAATCACCTTGCGTCCGGTGAGGCCAGAATCGGAGAGCGGTCCGCCCGTGACGAATCGCCCCGCCGGATTCACGTGCGCCACCGTCTCCGCGGTTGCGTACGGCTTCAGGACCTGGAGCGCCAGGGCGGTGAGCACCGCGCGGACGTCTTCGATCT
This sequence comes from Chloroflexota bacterium, assembly GCA_026389555.1. GTDB lineage: Bacteria > Chloroflexota > Limnocylindria > Limnocylindrales > Limnocylindraceae > Limnocylindrus. Next base: position 2,733 of record JAPLHQ010000125.1, on the reverse strand, counting down.
CCACATCCCCCGCCTGCTGCGCCGAGAGGACGAAGGCCGTTACCACGGGCCGCTTACCGTCCACGTACTGCACGCTCACCTGCGCCTTCCCGTCTGGGCGTAGCCAGGGGATGGTCCCGGTGGTGCGTGCGTTGGTGAGGGCATCCGTGAGCTTCCGTGCCAGTACGAGTGGCAGCGGCAGGCCATCTGGCGTCTCGTCCGTGGCGTAGCCGTAGACAATCCCCTGGTCGCTCGCCCCAATCGCACCGTCCGCCTTCACCACGCCCTGCGCAATGTCCTGACTCTGCGGATCAATCGTCACGCGCACGCTGCAGGTCTCAGGGTCGATCCCCTCCTCTGCGCTTCTGTATCCCGCGTCGCGGATCACGCGGCGCGTGATGGTCTCGATCTCTGCGTGGCTGAGCGGATCAGCACTTGCCACCTGGCCAAAGACCCAGACCTCGTTCCCGCTCGCCGCGGCCTCAATACCGCAGCGCGTGTATGGATCGCGTACCAAATGTGCGTCCAACAGCGCGTCGCTGATCTGGTCGCAGAGCTTGTCCGGGTGTCCACTCGTCATCGCTTCGCAGGTGACGATCCTGCCGCTCCTTAGTGCAGTCATCTTTTCTTCTCCCAGTTCGACCGGCTTGGGCCGGCGCCTGGGGCACGACGCAACGCAGGACGCCACAGCGTGGCGCTGGTCCGCGTCGGACCCGTCCGCATCGCCATATCAGCGTTGGCACCGTTCCGGCCCCCGGGTTGGGGATCCGTTGGTTGCCGCACCTTCGTCGAGCTGAATCTCTCCGGTGCTCTCGATGCGCGTCACCATTTGGGTGACCTAGGGACTATATCAGGGGTGCTGTGTCAACTGTGCGACACGTTGCACAGATTCATTTGGTCATACACTCGCGCAGATGAGTGAGTCGGCAGGGAACCAGCTGGATGCGGCGGGAGAGGTGGCGCTGGAGCGTGCGCTGAGGCGCACGTGGGCGCCAGTCTGCCAGGCGGATGAGTTGACGGACAAGCCAAAGGCGGTGCGCCTGAACGACGCAGCGCTGGTGGTGGTGCGACTCGGTGGCGAGGTGGCCGCCTTCCCCGATCTCTGCGCGCATCGCGGCACGGCGCTCTCACTCGGCTGGGTGGATCAGGGGACGGCGCCCGCGCCAGATGGATCCCCGGCAACTGGTGAGCCGTGTCTCGTCTGTCCGTATCACGGCTGGACGTATGACAAGAGCGGCACGGTGCGGCGCATCCCCGCGGTGCACGGTCGTGCGATCCCGCGGCGCGCAAAGATCGAACGCTACGCCGCAACGGAACACGCAGGGCTGATCTGGGTACTGATGGATCCAGGGCCTGGCGGATGGGAAGATCCTTCCCCGCTCTTCCCGCTCCCGCAGGTGCCGTGGTGGGGAGATCCGAAGCTGCGCACCATTCCCATCAAGACCTACGACTGGAAGAGTTCGCCGGCGCGACGCATTGAGAACTTCATCGACTTCAGTCACTTCCCCTGGGTGCATGAGGGGATCCTGGGGGATCGCGCCAAGCCGCTCAGCCCAGACCACGTGGTGGAGAGCGGCGGCGAGACGATCAAATTCCAGATCGCCCTCGAAGAGCCACAGACCAGCGTCAAGGGTGATGTTGTGCCAGGAACAAAGGTGCAGCGCGATCCCACCACCTACACCGTGCACCTGCCGTACTCGGTGACGCTCGACCAGCAGCTCCCCGATGGGAATCGCTTCATCCTCTTCATTGCCGCGGCACCGCTCTCTGCAAAGGAGACGCGCACCTTCACCTGGAACGCGCGCACGTATCGCATGGAGCCAGAGGCGGACGAAGAGTTGGCGAAGTTCCAGGAGCTGATCCTCGATCAAGACCAGCCGATCACCGAGTCCCAGCGACCAGAGCAGCTCCCTATCGACCTCTCCGCAGAGCTGCACATCGCAGGGCCAGACCAGGCCTCCATTGAGTACCGGCGCATCCTCGGGCGGATCTCCGCGGAGGAGCTCGCGAAGCGCTAGATGCGCGTCAGGCCAATGAAGAAGATCACACCAAGCAGAACTAAGACGACGAGGCCGATGAGCACGTCACTCTGGCGGTCGGTAGGGGCCTCCACTGCAGCGTGCTCATCGGCTGAGTCAATCGCCCACTGATGAGCCCAACGTTCAGTATCGGCGAGAAGGGATCGTGCCTCCTCCTCGCCCCAAAGTGGCGCAGGCGCTGAAGCGGCTAGTCGCTCCGCCGTCCGCTCACCCTGGTGTATCTGGTGGTTCATGCCTTGAGCGTACGGCGCTCATGTAACTGCGAAGTCACCGCGCGATGAGCGCGCCGTTAACTTATTGGCCGCCTGGCGGCAGCTAACGCGAGCTACGCCTTAGAAATCGCAGTCGCCTTCACTTGAGCCATATTGGCTTGCGAAGACGTTCGCTGAGCGCGCGCTTCTCGAAGCAGAGTTCCCAGAGAACCTGTTCTGCCGGGCGAGCAGTCTTGCGACGGTTCGCTCAGGGGAGACTTCGCATTCGAACGCAATCGCCCCGCCCTTCTTGGCACGGTTCCCTCTGAACGTGTTGCCGCGAATGTCCTGAGTGCCCCCTCTGACATCAATCCAGAGTGCCCCGCCCTCATCTGCCATGTTTCGCTCGAAGCGATTGTTCGTAATGATGATCACTCCCGTCACGCGCCAAGTCTCAACGGCCCCGCCATACTCTGCGCCACGGTTACCGCGGAAGATGTTACCCGTGAGGGTTAGATCTGAAT
>JAPLHQ010000057.1 GCA_026389555.1 Chloroflexota bacterium | reverse complement strand
GTCCCACCAGTGATCCCCGACGATGCGCTGACGCCGCCACATGATCCGCTCGCCCCTGTGCGCATCCGCGCCTGGCTTCCCGACAACGCCGCGAATCAGGCGGCGGCGGCGGCACTGCGCGACGAACTTGAACGCTTCGCCGCAATCGCGGGGAGTGGCCTCGGCCTCCGCGGGATCGGCGAACTAGCAATTCGAAGTATCCCTGCAGAGGAGTGGGCGACCACCTGGCGCGCCGAGTTCCCCGTCCTTCGCGTCGGCAGAATCGTGATCCGGCCGCCATGGAGTGAACACGCCGCTGAGCCAGGTGACGCCGTGGTGGTGATTGATCCTGGTCAGGCGTTCGGCACTGGGCTTCATCCAACCACGCGCCTCGCACTCGCCGGCCTGAACCGCTGGGCGGATGCGGGACTCCTCGCCGCACTCCCGCGCGACGGAGCGGGGATCGTTGACGTTGGAACGGGGAGCGGCATCCTGCTCGCCGCGGCGCTGCAGCTCGGCGCATCACACGGGAGCGGCGTTGATATTGACCAGCTCGCCGTTGATGCGGCGCGTGGCAACCTTGAGCGAAACGGTCTCAGCGCGCGCGCAACGATCACATTCGGCTCACTCCCACTCGCCGCCGCCGCGCCGCTCGTTGTTGCCAACCTCGTTGCAGTACTGCACATCCAACTCGCGCCACTCCTCGCCGCCGCCGTTGCACCTGGCGGTCGACTCCTGGCGAGCGGCATCTTCACCGCACGTGCAGATGAGACGATCGCCGCGCTGAGCGCCTCAGGACTCACCCTCGTTGAGCGTTGGGGAGAGGGAGAGTGGGTTGCGCTAGAATTGACGCATGGCTGATTGTCTCTTCTGTCGCATCATCGCTGGCGAGCTTCCAAGTACGCAGCACCACGCCTCTGACCTTGTCATCGCCTTCGAAGACATTGCGCCACAAGCGCCACTGCATCTACTGATCGTCCCGCGTGAACATATTGGTTCGGCCGCTGATCTTCGTGACACGCCGCAACATGCGGCGCTCCTTGCGCGCATGCACGCCGTTGCGGCGGAGCTCGCCGCGGCGGCTGGCTACGCTGATCGCGGGTGGCGACTGGTGAGCAATGTTGGTGACGAGGGTGGTCAGGCGATCCAACATCTGCACTACCACCTGCTCGCCGGAAGACAGCTCACCTGGCCACCAGGATGAGTGAGGCGCCGCAGCCAAAACGTTCGCGCCGCGCGCGCGCCGTGCCGTTCTTTATCTTGATCGCAGGTTTCGCTCTCTTCACGGCGCTCTCTGGCGGACCACCACCACCTGAGCCTCAGGGACAACCCGCATCCGCTGCGCCAACGCCGCGCAGTGCTGAAGAGACGGCGCAGGCGACGGAGTATCTGAGTGCGGCGATTCGCGCCGCGGGACTCGGCGTCATCACGGGCGGCGCCGATGTGCGCCCACCACTCCCGCCAGAGTTCAACGCCCTGCCACGCGTTGTGGTGCGCGGCGCGTCAACGAATGACCCGGTCGGGATCCCGCTGGTGGCCGTGGTCTTCCCTGACGCCGCCTCCGCCTACAGCGCGGCGGAGCGGGTGGCCGAGTACCTCGTCGCCCCCCAGACGCTCGTCTTGGTCCCCCCAGACGCTCGATTCACCCTTCGTCGCAGCGGCAGCCTGCTGATCCTCTTCCAGCGCACCCCTTCCGCAGATCCAGATCCCGCCGCAGCGGAGGCCCTCCTCGTCGTGCTCGCCACGCTCGGGGAGGAGATCCCTCTCCCTCGTTGAGTCGGCTCATGGCTGAATCGGGTATCCTCCTCATCCCATAGGAGGTACATAAGTGGCAGAAGTTCGCATTGGTGATAACGAGTCCTTTGAGGCTGCGTTGCGCCGATTCAATAAGAAGGTCCAGCAGGCCGGCATCCTTGCCGAGTCTCGTCGCCGCGACGCGTTCGAAAACGCAGCGGAGAAGAAGAAGCGCAAGGACGCAAAGAAGAAGAAGCCGTCAGGCCCTCGCGGGATCTGATCCCTCGCGCGCCCCGTGGCGGCGCGAGCCGTCGGAGAGGAGCAGCGCATGTCGCTTCGTGAACAGCTAAGAGCCGATATGGCCGCATCAATGCGGTCGGGCGAGACGCTACGCCGCGACACCATCCGCATGGCGCTCTCTGCACTCTCACTTGTTGAGAAGGAGCAGAAGCACGACGCCACGGATGAAGAGACACTCACCGTTCTCGTCAAGGCGGTCAAGACGCGCCGCGAATCTGTTGACGCATATATTGCAGCGAACCGGCCAGACCTTGCCGCCGCCGAAGAGGCGGAGATTGCGATCCTCGCCGTCTACCTCCCAGAGCAGCTCACCGACGCTGATGTGGATGCGCTGGTGAAGCAGGCAATCACTGAGACCGGCGCCAGCTCCGCGAAGGAGATGGGGAAGGTGATGGGCTGGCTCGCCCCTAAGACAAAGGGTCGCGTCGACGGCAAGGTCCTCTCCGGGAAGGTCACCGCGGCGCTCGCAGCACTCGGATGAGTCGCGACGCAGGCCCGCGCGCCCGCGTCACTCGGCAGCGTCGTGGCGGAGTCAGCATCACTTCAACAGAACTCTCCGCACTCGTTGCGCGCGCACTGCGTCGCTCCGGCGCACCAGCCAACGGCGAAGCGGTGCTCACCCTTGTTGATGACGCCACAATCGCAAAGCTCAACGCAACGCACATGGGGAAGCGTGGGCCCACCGATGTGCTCAGCTTCCCGTTGATTGATCCGCGCGACTTCCCTGCACGCGCCAGCGCAAGAATTTCCAGCGTGCGGCAGCGTGGCGTGGCGGCGCAGGTTCCGATCGGTGACATCGTGATCAGCGTGGATCGTGCAATCGAACAGGCCCGCGAGGGGCGTGGCGGAGTGGATGGGGCGACGAAGCACTCGGTGGCGGATGAGGTCCGCCTCCTCGCCGTCCACGGCGCACTCCACCTCTGCGGCTGGGATCACGCCACGCCCGCGTCTCAGGCGGCGATGTGGCGTGAGCAGACGCTTATCTTGCGCGCGCATACTGCAGCAATGAAAAGGAGCGGCCGATGAGCGTTGATCGTCGTCTCATTGTGGGACTCGGAAACCCTGGCGAGAAGTATCGCTACACGCGACACAACATCGCCTGGCTGATCCTGGACGCCTTCGCTGATCGCGTGAAGTGGCGCGGCGGTGGGAAGGAGCGCGACGCGGCGATGGTGCATGCCGGCCGTGTGCTCGGACTCGACCTTGTTGTGGCGAAGCCAACCACCTTCATGAACGAGTCGGGGATTGCGGTGCGAAAGCTACTCGCCGCAGATCGCGTCTCCATTGATCACCTCTTAGTGGTGGTGGACGACTTCAGCCTCCCCTTCGGCGCGCTGCGCTTCCGCGAGAGCGGCAGTGATGGTGGCCATAACGGGCTCGCTTCAATTGAGGCGGAGATGCAGACCGATCGCTATCCACGCCTTCGTGTTGGGATCGGCGATCCATCGGGGAGTGGCGGGGCGCAGCAGCATGTGCTGAACGAGTTCAGCGCTGCTGAGCGTCTGCGCATCCCAGAGATCAGCGCCGCCGCAGGTGAGGCGATTGAGAGCTGGGCGCGGCTCGGACTGAACAAGGCGGCGACCGCGTTTAACAACTGGAAGTTGGCGGAGCCTGAGGCGGGGAGCGCTTCGGATCCTGCAAACCTGCCGAAGGCGGGAGAGGTTGACGGTCCCGCTGGCAGTGATGGGATTCGCAAGACGGCGCACGGCTGGCGGAAGCCGCTCGGCAAGGGCGACCGAACCGACTCCGAACGGTGAGCGGATCGCGCGTGGCGCTCGCCGCGCTGCTCGCGCGCCTCTCGGGGAGCGAACCGTTCGCAGAGATTCAGCGCACGCTTGGTAAGAAGCGCGCCGCATCGCTGATTCACCTTCCACATCCGGCAAAGGCGGCGCTCGTTGCCGCACTCGCTGCAGATCAGCGTGTGGTTTGGATTGCGCGTGACCCGGAGGTTGCGGAGCGCGTTGCTGACACACTGCGCGCCTGGGTCAGCGACCCTGAGAGCATCACCCTTCTTGAGCCGCGCAGCGCCCTCCCGTATGAGCGCGGCGAGCTGGTGGTGGATGAGTCGGCCGGCCGTGTGGCGGCACTCGCCGCATGGAGTGGCGGTCTGTCGCGCATCCTCGTTACCTCACTGATCGCCGCACTACAGAACAGCATCGATCCAGCCAGCCTCAGTGAAGGCTCACTGCTGATGCAGCCTGGCGCGCGCATGTCGCTTGACGATGCAACGCACCGTGTGGCGTCACTCGGCTACGAGCGCGTCCCGCTCGTTGGTGGACGCGGCGAGTTTGCGCGACGCGGCGGCATCCTTGATCTCTTCCCCGCAGGTGCGAGCGAGCCACTGCGTGTGGAGTGGTTCGGTGATGAGATCGAGAGCATCCGCGCCATTGATCCTGCAACACAGCGGAGCGGCGCGCCGCTCCCACGCGCGCACCTCCTCCCCGCAAGCGAGTTTCCACTCGGCGCGGTGCGAGTCGCCGCTGCGCGCGCAGCAGCCGAAAAGATTGCTGCAAAAGACGGCGTGGAGCTGGCACCAGGACTGCTCGCCGATCTTGCATGCTGGGAGTCAGCCGATCAACCAGATCGCGGCGATGGGCTAGAGATCTGGGCGCCACTCATTGCACCAACGCGACCGATCGACGCGTTTGGCGATGCACTGGTGATCCTTGATGAACCGAGCGAACTCGTCACCACGGCAGAGTCGCTGGCACGTCAGAGCGCTGAACGCTTTGATGTCTTGCGCACCACGCGCATCCTGCCGCCGTCGTGGCCAGCGCCAATTCCGCCACCAGCACTCAGCATCTCCGCCCTCTCATCTAGCGGTGCTGCGCGACTCGAACTCACCTGGAGTTCTGAGGCGGGGCGGATGACCAAGAGCACGCCGAGCGACCCCTTCTCCTGGCACGACCCGCTGGTCCCCGCTGGTCGCACGCGCGCCATGGGCGAGGCGGTAGAGGGGTGGCGCCGCGACGGCGCGCGCGTGGTGATCATCTCCGAGCAGGCGTCGCGACTCGCCGAACTGCTCGCCGAGGCTGGCGCTGCAACACCGGTGAGCGAGTCGATCCCACGCGATCCAAAACCGGGAAGCATCACGCTCCTCCATGGCGGACTTGATGGTGGCTTCCAAGGCGGTGTGGATGCGTTGACAGTGATCACCGATCGCGAACTCTTCGGCGCAACGCGTGTCCGCCGCGTAGCGGTGCACCGTCGCGGGATCACGCGAGAGGCGGCGGAGCGGCTGACGCCAGGCGACCTCCTGGTGCATATCGATCACGGTCTCGGACGATTCCTGCGCATGGTGCGCCGTGGCGGCGAAGGTGACGAGCGCGACTACTTGGAGATTGAGTACGGCGGCGGGGATCGCGTCTTCGTGCCAACTGAACAGCTCGGCAGGATTGCGCGCTACACCGGCGCAGAGGATCCGGCGCTCAGTCGACTCGGCGGCGGCGAGTGGCGACGTGCGAAGGATCGCGCCAAGAGCGCAGCGGACGATCTTGCCGATGAGTTGCTGCGCATCTATGCGGCGCGCGAGCTGGCGCACCGTCCGCCGATCCAGGGCGACTCACCGTGGCTGATTGAATTCGAGGCGGCCTTCCCCTTCCGTGAGACGCCAGATCAGCTCGCCGCAATTGAGGCAACCAAGGGCGACCTTGCGCGCGCACGACCGATGGATCGCGTCATTGTGGGCGACGTTGGCTACGGGAAGACCGAGGTGGCGCTGCGCGCCGCCTTCGCCGCGCTGGAGGCTGGTCGCCAGGTGGCGCTTCTCGTCCCCACCACCATCTTGGCGCTGCAGCACATTGAAACCTTCCGTCGCCGTCTCGCGGCGTATCCATTCCGACTCGAACTCCTCTCGCGCAGCATCTCGTCGGCGAAGCAGGCCGAGGTGGTGGCGGGCCTCAATGATGGGAGCGTGGATCTTGTGGTTGCCACGCATCGACTGCTATCAAAGGACGTCTCGTTCAGCCGGCTCGGCCTCCTCATCGTGGATGAAGAGCATCGCTTCGGCGTTGCGGCAAAGGAGCGGCTGAAGTCAATCCGTTCTGAGCTCGACGTGATGACGCTCACCGCCACGCCGATCCCGCGCACGCTGAACTTGGCCCTCTCCGGCATTCGCGACCTCTCCACCATTGAGACGCCACCAGAGGACCGCCACCCTGTGGCAACGCGCGTTGCTGAGGCGAGCCTTGAGCTGGTGCGCGATGCGCTCGCGCGAGAGTTGGAGCGCGGCGGTCAGTCGTACTACGTCCACAATCGTGTGGAGTCCATTGAAGCGGCGGCGGAGCAGCTGCGCGGACTGCTGCCAGATGCGCGCATCGCGGTGGGCCACGGCCAGATGGAAGACCGCGCACTCGAGCGCGTGATGGGGGAGTTCGTCCGCGGCGAGGTGGACATCCTTGTCTGTACCACCATTATTGAATCGGGTCTCGACATCCCCAACGCGAACACGATCATTGTGGATCGCGCCGACAAGCTCGGCCTGGCGCAGCTTTATCAGTTGCGTGGCCGCGTTGGGCGAAGCAGTCGCCGCGCCTGGTGCTACCTCCTCTATCGTCAGGAGGATGCGCTGAGCGAGATTGCACGCAAGCGCCTGAAGGCGATCTTCGACGCGGCGCACCTTGGCGCCGGCTTCCAGTTGGCGCTCGCGGATCTTGAGATTCGCGGTGCGGGTGATCTGCTCGGTGGTGAACAGTCGGGACACATTGCCGCGGTCGGGTTCGATCTCTACTCACAGCTCCTCGCCGAATCAGTTGAGGTGAAGCGCGCTGAGCGCGAGGGTCGTCCGCCAGTGCGCAAGCGCAGCACGGCGATCCTCGACCTTCCGGTCACAGCACATCTACCAAACAGCTATGTGGAGGATGAGGGGCAGCGACTCGATCTCTATCGCCGACTTGGCGCGGCGCAGAGCGAGACAGCGATCGTCTCTATTGCAGACGAGATGCGCGATCGATTCGGCGAGGCGCCGCCGCCAGCGCAGCGACTTATTGAGGTGGCGCAACTTCGCGCCGATGCGAGCGATGCGGGGATCGCGTCGATCGTGCGCGATGAGGGTCGCCTGGTGATTCGATTCGGTGACCTGCCACGTGGGGTTGCGGAGCGTGTCCTCGCCGATCGACCTCGGGGGGAGCTCAGCTTCCAGCAAGGTGGGCTGCGCTCTACGGTCGCGGCGAGCCCGGAGCGCATCTGGCGCCTCGCGGTGGAGATCGTGGGGGCGCTCGCCGTGGAGGCACGGCGACTGGAGGCGGCCGCCACGTCCGCCGCCCCGCTCGCGTAAACTTCCGCACGTGAACCCAGAACAGCTTGCCTCCAAGGTCCGAACGATCCCTGACTTCCCGAAGCCAGGGATTGTCTTCCGTGACATCACCACCCTGCTGCAAGACGGCGAGGCGTTCAGTGCCGCGATCGAGGCGATGATGGCGCCGATTCGCGCACAGAAGCCCGACGTCATTGTTGGGATTGAGTCCCGTGGCTTCATCTTTGGTGCGCCAATTGCACACGCGCTCAACATTGGCTTTGTTCCAGTGCGGAAGCTCGGCAAGCTCCCAGGTGAAACGATCACCGTGGAGTACGAACTTGAATACGGGAAGAATGTCCTTGAGCTGCACCGCGACGCACTGACCCCTGGCCAGCGCGTGGTGATTGTTGACGATGTGCTCGCCACTGGCGGCACCGTTGCCGGCACCATCCGACTCGTTGAACAGCTCGGTGCGCAGGTGGTTGGGATCAGCTTCCTCGCCGAACTCCCTGCGCTCGGCGGTCGCGCCCGTCTCCCTGACGGGATCGTCTCCGCGATCATCCCCTTCTAACTGACGATGGGCGACACGCCCGATAAGGAGAAGTCCAGCAGAAGCCAGCCCGCAGATCGTCGCGACTTCCTGCGCCAGATCGCCAAAGATGGCGTGAAGTCTGCAAGCTCGCTGCTTGGCGTTGTTGGCGCCATTCGTCGTGAGGCTGGAGATCTCGCCGATGATCTGCGGATCGCTGATCCGCTCGCCGATCTCGTTGATGACGCGCCACAGCCGCAACGGCGTGCGGCGGAGGCGGCGCTCGACCTTCCGCTCGATGCTGGACTTGTGCTGCTCAACGAAGCAACTCCTGCCGCAGCATTCGCCTCACCAGTGCGCGACGATGCGCAGGGCCTGATCCTGCTCGATGTTCGTGCCCTCCCTGCGCAGATCCTTGAGCGCCGCGCCAATACGCCAGGCGCACTTGCCGCGGCACTCGCCGCAGGCGTGATGGCGCCGGGTCCGATCCGCGCACTCGCCGCGGGCCTCTCACTCGCCACTGAAGATGCGAGTGACGCGCCAGCCCGTCCGGCGCGCATCCAGGCCGCCGGTGCCGCGCTGCGCAACGCCGCACCACTCTCTGACGCACTGCGCGACGAGGTGAGCACCCTGCTCGCCGCAGCGCCGGGGTCACTCGGCCAGCTGGTTGCCGCGCACGCTACGGCGCAGATCCTTGCGCGCGCCGCGCAGGCGGAGCGCATCGCGGCGGCACTTGCGCGCTGCAACAGTAACGGTGCAACGGTTGCCACAGGGCCGGGACTTGGCGCAACGTTCTGGGGGGACAACGCCCCAGGACATGAGGGGCTGCGACGCGCTGGCGTTGCACGGATCTTGATTGCCGAAGGTCCGAGCGTTGACCCGCGTGGTGTGACGCGACTCGGTGGACTCGATGCGGCGGACGCGGTGCGCATCAACCTCCCAGCAGAACTGATGAGCGAGGCGCAACTCACCCTCGCGATCGCGCGGGGTGAGGCGTGTGCGCTACTGCTCGCGAGCGACGCGGTTGCTGCTGACGGAAGTGCTGTGGTCCTGGCTGGTGGCGTGGCACTCGCCGCCGCACCAGCGGCGCGCAAGATCCCGATCCTGCTTGTTGCAACAAGCAGCAGCGCAGCATCGGCAGCATCGCCAGACGCAGAGGCACTCGCGCGCAGGATCGCCGAAGCGGAGGCCACCGAACTGCACGCCGCCGCTGGTGGGAGTGTTGCGGCACGTAGCGTTGCAGCGGGAGTGACGGTGCGCGCGCCGCG
>JAPLHQ010000106.1 GCA_026389555.1 Chloroflexota bacterium | reverse complement strand
CACGCCGCGATACAAGCCAACACTGCTAACGGCACGCCATGAGTCGCCGCCCGATGCCTGCCAGGTTGCCTGGAAGACCGCGTGCTCTCGGAGAGCCTCAACGACCGCGCGGATCGACTCTTCGCGGAGCTCCTCATCGCTGCGTCGATCGGAGAGGCGTGGTACGCCAAGTGCGGTTCCGCCCACGCCAGCCCCATATGGAGAGCCGAGTGGATCACGAATTACGAGTACGCCAACATGCGGGTCGCGGCCAGCAAGCACCTTCGGAATCTTCAGTTTGAGCGGCGACGGCGCCCCCACCGCATCCAGCACCACAAGCACGCGAGGGAGCAGCGCACTCTCCACGGCAATCCGCAGCGCCTCAAGCTCGCGCTTACCTGGAGCGGCATCCAACACCAGCACCAAGCCGAGTGCTCGTGCACCACTGAACGTCGTATTGCGGACGGCCATCCAGCGGCGCAGCGACCCGCCCTTGATCAGTTCGTGCGCATCACCGCCAGCGTCAACCTGTCGTAAGTCGGCAACTTCGACATCCGTGATCGGGCTTTGAGCCTCGAGCACGCTTAACGCTTCCCTGTCTCGGCCTGCTCCCAGAACTGCGCCAGGTTCTTGCGCTTCGCACTATCTGGCGTCTTCGGGTGCTTCTGCATGAAAGCCTTCGCGATCTCATCTGAATAGAACTGCTTGGCATGCTGCGCCTGACCAATCGGCCCTGGCATATCGATGCGCTCCGCCTCGGCAATCGCATCGGCTACACGGCTCTCGGCTTTTGCCACCTCGTCAACAATCTGGCGGAACACCGCAGACGGCTTCTTACCACCATCGGCATCCGAGAAGCCCTGTGCGAGGTAGGTTGCAACCTTCGTGGCAACAATCTCGGCGTCGATTGCCTGACTATCGCAGTACAGATCCAAGATCTCGCGTGAGTAGTTCTCCATAAACGTCGAGATGCCGCTCAGCTTGCCCACCCGGTCGAGCTTGATGCGAAGCTCCTCAGTTTCGCCGTGGGCACCACGCATCTTCGGCGTTGGAATGCCGAGCGCGGCAATATCGGTGAGTTTCACGCTGCGCGGGTCTGCCAACTGCAGGGTGCCACGATCCGAAACGTAGTAGTTCACATAGTCATCCCAGATCATGTGCAACAGGCTCTGCAGCACAGGCAGCTGGTCACGAACCGCAGAGAGGCGTGCCAACTCTGCGACGCTCGTGCGCTGACGCCACTTCAACATCTGGCCACCCGTGTGATACGCGGTATCCCACGAGCGCAGCGCGTTTCGTGCCTCTGGAATGTCCATGAGGCCGCGCAGCGCGAGGGCAATGCTGATGGTGATCGCGTCCGACGTGCTCGACGCATGGAACTTGACCTCTGAACGAGCCAAGATGGTCGCGAGGCTCGCGTTGCTGTGCAGTCGGTCCTCGAGGTACTTCTCCACGTCGCCGTTATGGCGCCCTGGATAGGTCACAACGATGAACGCCTTCTTGCAGTCGCGCGCATCAGGTACGAGTCCGTCAGGGATGAGCTCTGAGAGGGCCTTCCCCATCTCGCGAACATCCTCCTCGGCACCCTCCATGGTGCGCGTGGCAACGACGCCTGCCGCGACACGAAGCACATCTTCAACCTTCGTGAGCAGGGCTGGTCGCCCCTCCGCCGATGATTCAAGTGCATCGTCAAAGAGCCGCTGGAGCGCGTCGATGGTGTGGTGCACGATGGTGTCGGGCTTATCGGCACCCTTCTCCCAGACCTGACCAACCTGGCGCTGCGCTGCGCCGCTGAAGGCCTTCCATGCCCCACCAGTTTCAAGGCTGAACGAGCCACTATTCATGGCCACTGCGAATACGTCACTCAGCAGCGTGGTCGCCTTCTCCAACTTGTTTCCGTTCCCGCGCGTGGTCAAACGTGACGGAACCCAGTCACGGAAACCGGCGTTGTTCGAACCAGCGGTAAGGGAGCTCCAGCCACCT
>JAPLHQ010000091.1 GCA_026389555.1 Chloroflexota bacterium | reverse complement strand
GTGTGGTGGGGTCACCATCGCCAGTGTCTATGTGCCGAATGGGCGTGAGGTTGCGAGCGGCTACTGGCGGGCGAAGCTGCGCTGGATGGAGGCGCTCGCCCTCTGGTCGCAAGAGACACTGAAGTCTTCGCCGCTCATCCTTGGTGGCGACTTCAATGTTGCGCCAAGCGACGCCGATGTCTGGGACCCTGCGGCGCTCACAGGCGCAACGCATGTCTCGCCTGAAGAGCGCGCCGCACTCGCTGCCATCCTCGATGCGGGAGTGGTCGACACTGCCTGCGCGCTCGCCCCCAAGGGCGAGCCGCCCGCATTCACCTGGTGGGATTATCGCGGCGGGGCTTTTCACCGTGGTCATGGGATGCGCATTGATCACCTGCTCGCATCACCGAGCGCAGGGGCACTGCTCTCGTACAGCGTGGATCGCGACGAACGGAAGGGTGCGCTCCCGTCAGATCACGCGCCGATCACGCTCACGATCCAGCCAGCGTGATGATCCACGCATGAAGACAGAGCAGCTCCGCGCACGAACAGCAACCTCCGCCGCAGAGTCACTGCCGCGCGCGGCGGCCCTGTTGCGTGCTGGCGGCCTTGTCGCCTTCCCCACTGAAACGGTCTACGGACTCGGTGCCAACGCGCTCGATCCGATCGCAATCGCGCGCATCTTCGAAGCGAAAGGACGACCAACCTTTGACCCGCTCATCGTGCACATTGCCGACCGCGCCGATCTCTCACTCGTCCTCTCCCCCGCCGCACTCGAAGATCCGCGCGTCACCCTTCTCGCCGACGCGCTCTGGCCGGGGCCACTCACGATTGTTGCTCCTGCGGGAACGCGCATCCCAGGACTCGTCCGGTCTGGCCTCCCAACCGTTGGCGTTCGGCTCCCAGACCACGATCTTGCGCGCGCGCTGATTCGCGCCGCCGGAACGGCGATCGCTGCGCCGAGCGCGAACCTCTTCGGTCAACTCTCCCCCACTACAGCTGAGCATGTGCTGGAGCAGCTCGACGGACGCATTGATGCGGTGCCTCGGTGGCGCAACGCGCGTTGGTGTGGAGTCGAGCGTTGTCTCACTCGTCCCTGGTGAGCCAGCGCGCCTGCTCCGCCCGGGCGGCGTCCCACGCGAGACGATCGCCACACTCCTTGCGCCGTTCGGCCCGCTGCTCGACGCACCGCTCGACGGCGTGAACCCGGCTGGCGCACCAGCCGCAGCACCGGGGATGAGCGCATCGCACTACGCGCCGCGCGCGCAGCTTCGCATCGTTGACGCTGCTGCGCCTGATCTTGTGGGCCTCACTCACGTTGCACTCCTGGCGCCGGATGCGGAGACGCTAGCTGACCTCCGCACAGCGGCGGCTGGGATGCAGATCGTTGCTGAAACGGCGCTCAGTGAGTCGCTCGATCCCGTTGCGGCGGCGGCGAAACTCTTCGATGCCCTGCATAAGCTGGACGCTGCCCTTCGTGACGTGGCACCTGGGAAGGCGGCGATCCTGAGCACCCCGTATCCTGAGCCGGGACTCGGGCTGGCAATCGCCGACCGACTCCGCCGCGCCGCAGCGGCAAGATGAAGCGAGGAACCATGACCACACCGCGCAGCAACTGGATCGCCGAGGCAATCAGCGGCGACGCGCTGCGTCGCTTCCCACAGTCCATCCTTGGACAGGCGATCTTCGCCGTTGGCCTTTCGCTGATGGTGAATGGCGGGATCGGACTCCCGTCGTGGGAGATCTTGCATCAGGGCCTCGGCTACAAGCTCGGCATCACCATCGGGCAGGCGGCGCAGCTAAGTGGCCTCTTCGTGATCCTGCTCTGGATTCCGATCCGCCAGACACCAGGACTCGGCACGATCTCCAACATCGTCGTGATCGGCTTCGTCATGGACCTAACACTCAACGCCATGCGCCTGCTCGGCGTGCCGGCGAAAGAGGTGCTTAGCCAAGACCTCCCTGTTGCGGTTGCACTTACCGTGATCGGCACCGCGCTGGTCGGACTCGGCTCCGGCATCTACATCGGGAGCGGCAACGGCCCTGGTCCACGCGACGGCCTGATGACCGGCTTCCACCGCCTCACCGGACGACCGATCTGGATCGTGCGCACGATCATTGAGATCGTCGTTGGCATCATCGGCATCCTGCTCGGCGGAACATTCGGGTTCGGCACGATCTGGTTCGCCTTCACTATTGGGCCACAGGTGCAGTTCTGGCTCGCACGCGTTGACCCTTCAGGGCGAGCGAAGAAGCAATCGGCGGCGAGTAGCCGCCGCTAGCGCGGCAGCATCGCGTCGATCGCGATCGCCGCAAAGATCACCGTCAGATAGGTGATTGAGAATCGATAGAGGCGTGATGCGCCGCGTAGTAACCCTTCACCGAGCACCTCGCTCCGCAGGCGCCATGCGCGGAAGAGGAAGAGTCCACCAAAGATCAGCGCAACGGCAAGGTAGACACTCCCCATTCCCGCAACCGCCCAGAGGATGAGGCTCATCGTCACCAGCAGGATCGTGTAGAGCCAAATCTGTCGCGCCGTCTCTGGCGCGCCGGCAGTCACCGGAAGCATCGGCACACCAGCGGCGGCGTAGTCAGGGCCGATCCGCAGGGCGAGCGCCCAGAAGTGCGGCGGCGTCCAGTAGAAGACCAGCGCAAAGAGGAGGATCGGCGCAAGGGTGAGATCCCCCGTCACCGCCGCCCAACCGATCACTGGCGGCAGCGCGCCAGCGGCACCGCCGATCACGATGTTCTGCGGCGTGGAGCGCTTCAGGATCAGCGTATAGATCAGCACGTAGAAGCCGAGGGCAAGCAGCGAGAGGAAGGCGGCCATCGCGGTGGTGGTGAGCGCCAAGAAGAGGAAGCTCGCAAGGCCAAGCAACGCCGCGAAGAGCAGCGCCGATCCAACACTAATCGTCCCCGCAACGAGCGGGCGACTCGCGGTGCGTGCCATGCGCGAGTCAATATCAACGTCAATGATGCAGTTGAAGACGTTGGCGCTCGCCGCACTTAACGTGCCGCCGATCAGCGTGCAGACCATCAGGGTGATTGATGGTACGCCGTGCGCCGCAAGGAACATCGCTGGGATGGTGGTGATTAGGAGTAACTCAACGATACGCGGCTTGGTCAGCGCAATGTAGGCGCTGATCTGGTCACGTCGCCCCCTCTTGGCACCGCTCGTTCCGCCGCCACCCCCAGCGTTTGACGCACGTGCCTCAAGGAGGGCAACAGCGGCCGCACCAACGGTCAACGCCCAGATCACTGATGCGATGGCTACGTGGAGTGTCTGCGTCCATGGCGCAAGCTTGGTGAAGATCTGCAGGGCACCGATGACGCACTGCAGCGCGAAGAGGCCGAGCGCAGCACCGAGAAACTGGCGCGTCTGACGCGGGCTCCCCGCCTCACGACGCACAATCCAGTACGCAGAGAGCAGGATCAGCGCAACAATCGCCGTGGCGTAGCGGTGCACCACCTGTGGGCTCGAGACGGCGGTGATCGGTGGGAAGGGTGTCCCGCCCATCAGCGGCCAATCCGGGTAGAGAAGCCCGGTATCAGTTGCAGTGACATTTGAACCGAAGAGGAGGAGCGCATAGATGGCGCCGGCGGCGATGATCGGCGCCACCACGGCGCCGCGCGCCTGCAGAATGCTGCCGATTCGTTCTGGATATCCGCTCCGCGCCAACACCCAGACCTGGAGTCCGAGGAATGCCATCGCCGTGGCGAGATGCGCGGTGACGGAGGCGCCAGAGTTCGACTCAAGGACCGTCTGTCTGCCAAGCCACGCCTGGAAGAGGACGAGGGCGAGGATGGCAATAGACGCCCCTTGCAGGGAGCGTCGCCCCTTTAGCGAGCGGAGCGCAGCCGCCACAACGCCGAGTGCGATAAGACCGATCCCCGCTGCGATGGTGCGGTGGATCCACTCAAGCCACGCCTTGTAGTCATCAAGTGGCGGGATGATCTGCCCGTAGCAGAGCGGCCAGTCTGGGCAGCCCATTCCTGAGTCGGTGGCGCGAACGATGACGCCAATCACCACAAGACCGATTGTGGCCCCGAGGAGCGCCTTCAGAAGTCGTCGGAAGCTCTGCATCTCCGTAATGATACGCGGCAACCGCTCAACCTGCGGTAGAGTCGGTTCATGAGAAGCGCCTCCCTCCTCGCCGCACTCCTTTTCGTCACCGCATGCGGAGGTGGCACCCCTCCATCGCCGTCGTCCTCGGAAAGCGGCGCCCCACAGAGCACGCGAAACGGCTGCATCAGCGAGTGGCCAGCCGCAGGAAAGGCAACGAGCAGCGGACCGATCCCACTCTTGGTGAACAGTGATCTTGCACCTGGCGAGAATCGACTCCTGCTCAGCCTTGTCGACGCAGGCGGCTTTCCACTTGGAGGACCAGGCTGGAAGCTCAGCGCAGAGACATTCAACCTCACCGCTGATGGCTGCACACCGCTCGCCACCAAGATTGAGATCCCATTCACCTGGTCAATTAAGGAGATTCGCGGCTTCTTCATTGGCCCAGCAGAGATTCCAGCCGGCACTGAAGAGCTCGGCCTCTCAATCAGCGGAACCGACGCAACTGGTGCCGCCGTCTCCATTCGCTTTGCGGCGCAGGTCTGGCCAGAAGGGATCGCGCTACGACCGGGTGACGCTGCACCAACAGTGGCAACGCCAACAGTGGCAACGAGTGAGCACGGACTCGCCGGCATCAGTACCGATCCATCACCACTTGCGCGTCTTTATCAGTACTCGGCAGCCGACCTGCTTGCCGCAGGGACGCCATTCGTGATGGTCTTCGCCTCGCCCGCCTTCTGCGTCTCGCAGGCATGCGGCCCAACCATGGACGTGGTCAAGGCGGCGGCGGAGCGTCACCCAGGGGCGCTCATCATTCATGTTGAGCCGTACATCATGGAGTGGAACGGCGAGCGCATGATCCCAACACTCGACGCCAACATGCACCTTCAGCCGAACGGGGCGGCGAGCGCGTGGCGGCTCCCCGTTGAGCCGTGGATCTACACCGTAGATAGCAACGGGATCGTGATCCACTCGTTTGAAGGGGTGATTGGCGCCGCAGAGCTCGACGCGGCGATCAAGGAGATTGACGCCGACTAGCGGCCACTACTCCCCGGTGCCCCAATCGGTTCACCCGCCGCGCAGAGCGGGCAGGCGCTCGCCTCATACGTTGGAAGGCTCATCGTCAGCGCCGCAATGAGCGGGATTGACTCACGCCCCGGCACCTCAAGCGTGCGCAGATCTGGCGAGCGACTCGCAACGACTGCCGCCGCTACTGGGTGCGCCCCCGCCGCCAAGAGTGGCGGCAGCAGCGCCTGGAGCGAGCCGCCGGTGGTGAGGATGTCATCCACCATCAGCACACGCGCGCGCGGCGGAATATGAAAGCCACGGCGAAACTCGCGGCGAACCGCGCCAGATTCGCCCGCAACCTCTTCGGCGAAGATGCCGCGCACACCGAGAAGGCGACCAATCTCATAGGCGAGCAGCACGCCACCAGTGGTGGGACCAGCAACAAGGTCGATCTCAATCGCAGCGGCCGCGGCAACGGCGAGCGCGCGGTCGGCGAGGAGGCGGCAGACCTCTGCCGCAGCGTCTGGATGTTGCAGGAGTGCCCACTTCTCTAGGTAGCGATCACCGTGCCGACCACTCTTCAGCAAGAAGTGCCCGCGCTGCAGTGCACCAGTTGAAAGGAGGAGCCCCTCAACACGGCGCGCGCTCAGCGTCTCATCGTGCGAACTGACCGGCGCCTGCGGATAGCCGTCTGGCGCACGAAGTGGCTCTCGTAGTGGAAGGAGTGGCTCGCTCATGGTGAGAGCCTAGCGCGTGGCCGTACGGCGCAGCGCCGTGCCCACAAGATCCGCAACGCGGGACCCACCACGTGATGCTGCCGCGCGCCGTGCCGACTCAATCACCGCGCGCGGCAGGTCGGCATCAGCCCAGAGGGCGCTCCCCAGACTGATGAGATCTGCCCCTGCGGCGAAGTAATCAAGCGCATCAGCAGGCGATCCGATCCCACCACCACCAACGATTGGAAGTGCCCCACTCGCTGCTGCGTTTGCCACGGCGGCGAGTGCGCGTGGCCGAATCAGTGGGCCAGAGAGCTCCCCCTCCCCCTCCGCCAGCGCGCTCGCCGCTCGCGTGCGGTTCGGCAGGAAGCCAACAGGTGATCCACTCACTGAAAGGAGATCTGCGCCCGCATCAGCTGCGGCCCCTGCGAACTGCGCCGGCGTCACCACATCTGGAGAGACCTTGACGATGAGTGGTAGCTCGGTGCTATCACGCGCCGCATCAATGCAGCGTGTTGACTCTTCTAGTGAGCTCTCCCAGCGCCTTCCTCCGAGCACATCGCTCGGCACGGTGAGGTCCAGCTCATACGCATCTGCACCAACAAGGTCGGCGTGTGACTCAAGGCGCGCGATCAGCTTGCCAAGTGATGGGAGATCTGCGGCGACGAGTGAGATCGCGATCGCGCAGGGGGCGGCACGCCATGCAGCACCGTGGCGATCAATCACCTCATCAACACCAGGGTTCTCGCGCCCAATTGCATGCATCATTCCGCCGGGCACCTCCACCATGCGCGGCAGGCCAGCGCCGCCGCGCGCGGCGAGTGAGACGCCACGCGTCACGAAGAGTCCAACATCGCGCAGGTCAACCAACTCCGCCGCCTCAGCGCCAAAGCCGAGCACGCCGCTCGCCGTTACGATCGGTCGCTCCAACTGCAATGGGCGTTGACCGCTCAGGGTGAATCGCGCCTCGACGCTGCTCGGACTCGTGCGCTCAACGGTCATGAGTCCCTCCTTGTTCCGGCGGAGAGTCCTGGTGCGGAGACGGCGGGTCCTTCGCGGCAGAGTCGCACGCTGCCGTTTGCACTACTGAAGGTGCAGCCACCACAGACACCACTGCCGCATCCGATCTCGTGCGAGATGAGGAGCTGCAGCCATGGCGCCCCTCCTGCTTGACGCGAGCGCCGCTTCCCTTTTGCGGTGGTGCGATCAATCGCACTCGTTGCACGCGCTGCGCTCGTCACAGCGTTGAGGAGGCCGCGCTCGCCAGAGGCGATCACCTGGTCGGCCCAGTCGGCATACGTTGACATCAGGTCTGCAGCGCTCCCCTGATGGCCGAGGCTTCCGTCTTCCGTTGCGACCACGATCTCCACCTGCTCGGGGAGGAGTGAGGCGGCCGGGAGCTCCGCCGCGGTGCGCGCCTCTACGAGGAGCACCACGCTACGACCAGCACTGATCAGTGACGTCGCAAGGAGTCGAACCCAGGCGAAGCCCTCACCATCACTGACGATGAGGATCTGCTGCGATGCGCTATCCATCTCGATCGGTTGACCGATCGGTCCCACCACAGCAATCTGCGCCCCCGCAGTTAGCTCTGCGAGTGAGTCGCGCCCACCATCGGCGCGTGGTAGCAGCGCAACCTCAACGCTCCCTGCGAGGAGGTCAACTTTGGTGACTGGGGCAACGCGACGGAGTCGGTAGCCGCCCGCCTCGGCGTGAACGAGGTGAAGTGCATGACCTGGCCGAAGCGTTGCGATCAGTGCAGGGACGCGGAGCAGCAGTGTGTTGCGTCCAGGGGAGAGTTCGCCAACGGCAAGTAGATGTGCGGTGACGGGCGGCGCGCCCATCGCTCGGTTAAACCTTTGCGCCGTGGTCCCCGGCAACGCCGAGTCCGGCAATAATGGCGCCGGTCGGTCGCGACGAGAGTCCCGCCGCGCGGCGCAGTGCCGCTTCGAGTCGATCGTAGAGATCGGCGGCGGCCCAGAGCTAAACGACCTCAGCGGTTGATGCGCGATCCATACTGCTGCGCTTCCGCTCGTCAATAGAGCGGACGCGGAACGAAAGGTCGCTCTCAAGGATGAGCTGCGGCGCCTTCTCGCTCCCAGCAAGTAGGAGTGGCGTCACGCCCTTAAGCGTATTGCGGTGCTCGCGAAGGTAACGCCCGAGTCGATCCGCCGCATGCTCAACGGCGGTGAGTCGCTCAGACCCCGCCGCCTCAGCAGCCGTCGCCACCTTGCGTGCAAGATCCGGCGCCATCGCGCGCTTCGCCACAGTGCGCTTCGCCGCCTTCTTGATCGGGCCCTTCTTCGCTGGCTTCTTTGCGGTTGCCATTAGCCGCGGTACTCAAGGTCGCGAGAGAGGCGCTCGCGCAGGAACATAGAGTGGTGTCGTTCAAACATCCACTCGCCTGCACGGTGACCAAGTGCGCGGGAGGACTCGTCGCGCTCAAGGAGGTCAAGGGTCCCGTAGTCGGGGAGATCAAAGAGGATCACGTTGTCAAAGTCCCAGCCGTGCGCAACGTTGTACCAGCCGAGGAACTTGATGCCGAACTTCTCTTCGTAGGACTTCACCGTCTTCGGGAAGAGGGTGCGCATGAAGAACTTAAAGAAGGGGTCGCGCCCCCGTCGAATCGAGAAGTACGTTGCTAGGACTGGCATCAGCGAGATTCTCCCACG